>CAVBBP010000062.1:0-13807 GCA_963593685.1 Segatella copri | reverse complement strand
CATTGCTCAAACGAGTTTGGCACTGCTCTCGCTTGTCGAAAAAATTCAGATTTCAAATTTCAAATTGTCGGTAACAACAGATCCTATAACCTATAACCTATAACCTCTCACCTTTTCGGACTCGGCATTGTTCAAACGAGTTTGGCACTGCGCTCGCTCAATCGCAAAATTGGTTCATTTCTTTTGGCCGTCAAAAGAAATAAATCCACAAAACGCCACTGCCAGCAACGGACGCGGGCTGTTGCAAAAATTCAATAATCCTGCGTAACAAAACCAAAAGCGAGCAACCCGAATTGGGATTGCTCGCTTTGGTGGCGGAAAGTGAGGGATTCGAACCCCCGGAACAGTTACCCGTTCACCGCATTTCGAGTGCGGCCCGATCGACCACTCCGGCAACTTTCCGAAAAGCGGTGCAAAGGTACGACTTTTTTTCTAATGCACAAATTTTTTTTCAATTTTTTGCGAAAAAGAGGCCAACACACCATATTGTTAAGGGCGCGTTTTTTCGTTTTTCTTGCATTTCTTGCGCTTTTTCTTGCCTTTTTTGCCTGTTAAAGAGTGTTAAAATAGCGTTTTTGCACTTTCTTGTTAAAAAAATGGGGGGGGGGCAAATATCTGATAATCAGCGAATTGCAATTATATTTCGCATTTATTTGGCAGGAATGCTTTTAAATCGTAACTTTGTAAATCAATTAACTCAATTTACTAACAAAAATTTTTTTATTATGAAAAAGATTTTCTTTGGGTCTGCCATGCTGGCCGTGTTGGCACTGGTAGGCTGCAAAAAAGAACAGAGCCAGTTTACACTCGATAACATCGAGCAAAAGGCTACCATTTCGGGTACAGTAGTGTACCAATCGAATCTTGTCGGTCAATCAACCGAAGAAGTTGCACTTGCTGGCGTGCGTGTTGTTGCCAGTGTCGATTTCAGCGAGTATTCCAGCAATGCTGAAGGTGTGAAACAGTTTGAGGCTACCACCGACAGCGCAGGTCAATTCTCGATTGTTATTCCTACGGGTGCGAAAGAAATCCCTGTACAATTGCACATCGATGTTGTGAAGACCACGCAAAGCGGCAAAAACATCTACTTGAGCGAGTACAAAAAATCGTGGACGGTAAAGGCTAACGAGGCGAAAGTTGAAAAAATTATACTTGCCAAAGACGAAGCGTTGAGCGAATGTGTTGCCGAAGGTACGCTGAAAGGCAAACTGATCTACGATGCAGGCACTGTGAGCAAGGAAGATGGCACAAAAGAAGAGGGCAAGGTAGCCGCTGCTGGTGTGAATGTAACTGCCGAAGTTGCATACGAAAATGCTGGTGTTTCTAAAAAATTCGTTGCCAAAACCGATGCCAACGGCGAATTCACTTTCAGCATTCCTGTAGAAAAGGATGGTTGCGCCGTAGTGGTTTCGATTGAGCAGTTCAAAGGCACCTATACCGAATTCAAAAACAACCAATGGGTTTCGGTAGAGGCTCTCTACTCGATGTCGGCTACTGTTACTGCCAGTGTAAAGGGTGGCGAAATAACCCCTGTGAAACTCGTCGCCGATGTTCGTGATATTAGCGACGAGACGACCAAAAGTCAAGTTGCGTTCAAAGTGAAAGGTAAATTCCTGCAAGTGGTTGAAAAGGCGAAATACAATAGCACTGGCGAAAATAGAATTGGTACTGAAGCGGGTACTAAAGCATCGACCTATCCGTTTACTGTCGAATTGAGACGCACCGATCCTACAACGAGCGAGGTAACCTACATTCGTTACGAAGGAAACCAAGCCAACGAGAGTGGTGTGTACGAGGTTGAGGTAAAACTTTACGACAGTTGGAATGTAGCCACCGACCACATTAGAGTTTATGTCTATGCCGACAATTCGGTTGTTGTAAACGACTTCGCTCACTACTATTTTGCTTGGGACGAGGATTCTGACAAATTCTTGTACGATCCAGACAACGACTACAAAACCCAACGTTTGACTGGTCTCTACAAAGGCGGATCTAATAATGTTGTCGCTGAAGCAGTGGTTACCGAAAAGCAAATCTATTTCGATTTGAGTATGCCAGATGCTACATTGGCATTTGAGCCAGAAGACGAAAATGCAGTTTATGGTGTTGGGTCTACTTCCTATGTTGATGGTTGGGAATATGCTACTGCTGCAATGATTAAACCTTCTTCCTTGGCTACTGCATTCCAAGGCTATTACAGCCCAGTAAACTTTGGTCAAAAAGATGGCGCAGATCGTCTGATCTATGCTGGTGGTATCAAAGTTTGGTAAAAAATAAATTAGGAGAACTACCACTATGAAAAAGATAGTAAGTTGCCTTTTGGTGGCGATGCTGGCTCTGCCAGTGTTTGCCCAAGAAGCAGCAGTGGCAGACAAAAGCGACTACCTGCCCAAGGCAGGCGACTTTGCCATTGGCTTCAATTTGAACCCGTTTACCGACTATATTGGCAAGTTGTTCAACAACAGCACCGATGCCTCTATCGACAACAAAAAGATAGGCGGTTCGGGCTTGCTGTGGAACGAAGACCTGTCGAGCGTGGGGGCACCATTCCCGCTGGTTTCTATTCAAGGTAAGTACATGCTCACCGATCAGTTGGGCATTCGTGCCAACATTGGTTTGCTGCTCAACCGCACTCACAAACAGGAGTATGTGTTGGACGATGCTGCCTTGGCGCTCGACCCACTGTCGCGCGAAAAGGTGATCGACTCGTACAAATTTGCTCGTACTGGCGGTAGCCTTTCGGCAGGTGTTGAGTACCGTGTAGGTCAGCGCCGTGTGCAGGGCGTGTTTAGCGGCAGTCTGCTGTATGCGTTCTACACCCAAAGCAAAAAATACGACTACAGCAACGGCATCACAGAGGTGAACCAAAAACCAGGGAGTGCCAGTTGGACAACTTGGGAATCCATTAGTTCGGCTATGCCAAATGCGCGCGCGCTCAAAGACTACAACGGCAATGGCACGCACACTGTTGGTTTGGCTGGTAGCATAGGCGTTGAGTGCTTTGTTGCTCCGAAAATTGCGCTGGGTGCCGAGGTCAATCTCGCGCTGCTCTACACATGGACACCCAACAAGTATGTAGAATACGAAGGCTACAACACGCTGAACGGTAAGGTAGAAAACTATACCGACCTGAAAGCCCCGAAAACAGGCGATTTCGTGTTTGGCACGCAAAACATCGGTGCGAACCTCTACATGACTTTCTACTTTGGCAAAAACTAACATTGCCACTGGTGCATAAACAGTTCCGCTGTCCGCTTTTGGGCAGCGGAATTTTTTTTTGTAAATTTGCAGCAGGAAAGGTGAGAGGTTATAGGTGAGAGTTGATAGGAGAAACTATGACTATAACCTCGGTATCCGCGACTAACTGTAGTACTCAAGTCTATATTCTATCTTCTTAAAATCTATATTCTAAAAAGAATGAAAGATAAAATCGTCTATTTTTGTAAGGAGTGCGGTGCCGATTATCCGAAGGCGTATGGGCGTTGCCCTGCGTGCGGCGCGTGGAACTCGTTTGTGGAGCAGAAAGTGCAGAAGAGCGTTGCGCCGAAGGTGGTGGAACACGGTTTTGTAAACACCAACGGCGGTCGGCCTGTGCGTGTGGACGAGGTGGAGGCGTGCGCCGAAATGCGCATCGACACGCACAATGCCGAACTGAATCGTGTGCTTGGCGGCGGTCTTGTGCCGGGGTCATTGGTGCTGATTGGCGGCGAGCCAGGCATCGGCAAAAGTACGCTGGTGCTGCAAGTGGCGTTGCGTATGGCGGGCAAAAAAATTCTGTATGTGTCGGGCGAGGAGAGCGTGAACCAACTGAAAATGCGTGCCGAGCGCGTGGGCAAGATGGAGAGCACCTGCTACATTGTGAGCGAAACCTCGTTGGAACGCATTTTCGAGCATATTCGCGCAGTGTCGCCCGATGTGGTGGTGGTCGATTCCATTCAGACCATCTCGACTGATGCGGCGGAGTCGTCGCCCGGCAGCATTTCGCAGGTGCGCGAGTGTTCGGCGGCGTTGCTCAAATTTGCCAAAGAGAGTGCCATTCCTGTGCTGCTCATCGGCCACATCACGAAAGAGGGCAGCATTGCAGGCCCGAAAATTTTGGAGCATATTGTCGATACTGTGTTGCAGTTCGAGGGCGATAGGCACTACCTTTACCGCATTTTGCGCGCCAACAAAAACCGTTTTGGCAGCACCGACGAACTGGCGATTTTCGAGATGCAGCAGAGCGGTTTGCGCGAGGTGTCGAATCCGTCGGAATTGCTGCTCACGCGCAACAACGACGGTTTGAGCGGCATTGCCATCGCTGCGATGGTCGAAGGCGTGCGCCCGTTTCTGATTGAGGTTCAGGCACTTGTGAGTACGGCTGCATACGGCACGCCGCAGCGTTCGGCCACGGGCTTCGACATTCGGCGCATGAATATGTTGCTGGCGGTACTCGAGAAACGCGCTGGTTTCAAACTGATGCAAAAAGATGTGTTTTTGAACATTGCTGGCGGTCTGCGCGTGAGCGACCCTGCGGTCGATTTGGCGGTGTTGGTGGCGGTGTTGTCGTCGAATTTGGACATGACGGTCGATAACACAGTTTGCGTTACTGGCGAGGTCGGCTTGTCGGGCGAAATTCGTCCAGTCAATCGGGTAGAGCAGCGCATTGCCGAAGCGCAGAAATTGGGTTTCAAAAAGATTTTAGTGCCAGCGTTCAATCACGAAAAATTGGCCAAAACCAACTGGAAAATCGAAGTCATCGGCGTGAAACGCGTCGAAGAAGCCTTTCGGGTGTTGTTTTCGGAATGAAAGAGAGGTGAGAGGTTATAGTTGAGAGGTTAGAGAAAATAGAAGATAAGAGCATAGAC
Organism: Segatella copri; assembly: GCA_963593685.1. Lineage (GTDB taxonomy): Bacteria > Bacteroidota > Bacteroidia > Bacteroidales > Paludibacteraceae > W0P28-013. Next base: position 8,960 of record CAVBBP010000062.1, on the reverse strand, counting down.
TTTTTAATTATCTAATTTCTTAATTTCCAATTGCTTAATTATTTGAAGATTTGAAGATTGATTTTGCCTCACAGACCTTCGTTAATGCGTTAAACAGATCAACTTATCAACTCCTCAACTTATCAACGATATTTTTACCCTTTCTGCAGATTTTCCGAAAAACATTTGGTGGTTACGAAAGAAAAATTGTTTTTGGCGCACACATGCTTCCAATCGAAATTTAATTGCTATCTTTGTCCCGAAAAACGAAGCGAACTTCTCTTGATATGAAAAAGATACTTTTCACCATCGCCTTGGTTGTGGCGGCATGCGCCGTTCGTGCCGAATCGCCCTCCATTTTTGAGTCGCTGGCTACGCCCGATTCGGTTACTGGTGCGGCCGTTGTGGTCTATCAGGATTCGCTGCTGCGCCACGCCGTCGAGGTACAGCAGTTGCACGGTGCCGATGCAAGTTTGCGCGGTTTTCGGGTGCAACTCTTTTCGAGCAATAACGCTCGCACCGCTCGTGCCATGGCATTCCAAGTTGAAAAAACTGTGCGCGAAAAATTGCCGCATTTGGCTGTGTATGTTACCTACACATCGCCTTTTTGGAAAGTGCGTGTGGGCAACTGCGTGTCGAACGATGACGCACAGCGGTTGCGACAATACATCATCGAGCAGTTGCCGCAGTTTCAGGCCGAAACCTATGTCGTGCCCGACCAGATTTTGCTGAATCAATGATTTTTAGTCGCAAGTAGCAAGAGAGTGTGAAGGTGTGAAAGTATAAAAGTGAGAAAGTAGGGACGCGGTATGCCATGTCCGAAAAGGTGAGAGGTTAGAGTTTATAGGAAATAGGCGAAGACGAAGACTAAAATTAAGACAAAAGGCTTTTCCCCTTTGTGGAAAACGGGAAAAGAGGCCACAAGAAAAATAACCTATAAACAATAGCCGTCAAAGCAAGAAATTTATCGCTTTTCTAACGAGTATAGGATAGAAATTTTGATGACAGAAGAGATAGCCGAACATTACCGCCAGATAATTGGGCTGCTGGGCGAAGATGCCGAGCGCGAAGGGCTGCGAAAAACCCCGATGCGTGTGGCAAAGGCCATGCAGTTCATCACGCAGGGCTACATTCAAGACCCCGAAGAGGTGTTGCGTAGTGCCATGTTTCACGAAGAATACCGCCAGATGGTGGTGGTCAAAGACATCGAATTTTTTTCGATGTGCGAGCATCACATGTTGCCGTTTTTTGGCAAAGCGCATGTGGCCTATATTCCCAAAAATACCATCACTGGATTGAGCAAAATAGCGCGTGTAGTCGATATTTACGCGCACCGGCTGCAACTGCAAGAGCGGCTCACCACGCAGATAAAAGAGTGCATACAGCGCACCCTCGACCCCATGGGCGTGATGGTGGTGATAGAGGCGCAACACATGTGTATGCAGATGCGCGGCGTACAAAAACAGCACTCCATGACTACCACCTCCGATTTTACGGGCGCTTTCCGCAACGCCAAAACCCGCGAAGAATTTTTCCAACTCATCAGAAGCGGTAATGTCTAGATTTCTAATTTCTGATTTCTAAATTTCTGGTTTTCGTTTTTGAAGATTTGAAAATTCGTCAATCCCTAAACAAACAACGCCTCCGAAATCGGGGGCGTTGTTGTGGTGCGTGTAGCCGCCTTACCAAATTTTGGCGCGGGCATCGGCCATTTGTGCGCTATTAGCGGACGCTTACTTTCACAATTTTGCCGTTCGTTTTTACGACATAGATGCCGTTGAGTGTGCCGTTTTGCGCAGTTACCTCGATGCCTGTGAGGGTGTAGATGCGCAGGTCGCGACCATTGGTGTAGATGGTGCCGTTGTCGGCAAAGACGCTGACAGCACTGTCGTCTTCAATAAGGCGCGTGGGCGTTTCGCTCTTCTTGGTGAACTTCAAATGCCAGTTGTTGTCGCCCGAATCGCTGTAGATGCTGAATGTGCCTGTTGCACCATTTTCGCCGCCTACCGACGAGAGATCAACGGTTTCGCTATTGCCCTCGACAAAAGCAGGATCGCCGAAGCCTTTGTTGTAGGCCACATAGCACTTGTAGTCGCTGATGTCGGCGGGCAGCGTAACCTCTTCTGTCTTCCACTCGGTGGTTGCGCCCACTTGCGTCAGGGTTACTTTCTCCCAAATAGCGTCTACTGTTTCGAGGCCGTAAGTTACTTGGAATTTGTATTCGGCAGGGGCTGTTTTGGTCAATGCGCACTCCAAACTTGTTTCGGGCGTCAGCGTGAAGGTAACGGTGTAGTAACCATCTTCTTTTACCTCGATTTCTTTGTTTGAGTTGTCAACTGGGAAATCTTGCACGCCCCACGCATGGTTGGCCACCGATTTGTAGTTGTATGTGCCAACATTCAGAGCGACATTCGTTTTCGTAAGTGTCCAAACGCCTTCGCCTTCGGTCATGTCATTGGCGGTATCGTCCACCACCCAATTGCTGCCCAGCAGAGCCTTGTCGCCCACGATGGTGTAGTTTTCGACTTTTATTTTAGCCACAGCGGTGAGGCTGGCCTCTGCGCCCGTAAGGTCGAATGTGAAAGTTACATCGTAGTTGCCAGCCACCTTAATTTCGAGTTGGTTGCTGCCCGACGGATACTTTTTCACGTCCCAAGCGTGGTTGGCGGTAACTTTGTATTCGTAGGTCTGTACCGTAAGTGCTACATTCTGTTTGGTCAATTTCCAGATATTCGAGCCTTCGGCGGTTTCTACCATGTCGTTGGCAGTGGCGGTTTCGTCAAAGTCTTTCGTAGTACCCATGAGTTCCTTTGTGCCAACCACGGTGTACGAGGTGATGGCTACAACGCCACCAAATTCGCCCGTTACGATGATTTTTTGCGTCGATGCGTCATATTTAATTTCCACATCGCCAGCGGTCGAGGTGGTGATTTCGATATTGTCCGAACCCTCTACGCCCTTGCTGCTGTTTTCGGTATCGACACTACCAATTCCGAGCCAACTACCATCTACCACCACTTTGAACGAGATTTTTGTGTTGGCCGCCACATTGGAGAGCGTGATGGCATTGTCGTACATCGGCATTCGTTTGTCTTCGCCCCAATCAAGCCCCTCGATGCCAGTGCCAGCAAGGTAGCATTTGGTGGTTACGGTAACATCCAGCGTCTTTTCGGCCGACTCTTCGCCAGCGGTAGCCACCACTTTCAACACATAAACGCCCACCTTTTTCGGCACGGTGTACGAGGTGCCAGTGATAGCCGTAAAATCTTCTGCACCCGGTTCTTTCACCGAATAGGTTATCGTTGGTGTGGCCGAGAAATTTTTGTATGTGGCAGCCAGTGCAATCACATCGCCAACCGTGGCCGTAGAAGCCACGCTCTCGAATGCCACGGTCGGATCGGTCGTTGGGCAGTCCGTCGAGGTAACGGTCTTTTGGGCTGAAGCATTGCCCACAACATAGCAACCGCTGGCTGTTACGCCTTTTGTATCTGCTGTTTGGCGCGCATCGCCGTTCCAAGCGTTGCCATTCACCACAATAAAGTTCACTGTGGCGGCATGTATTGTGTAACTGTACCAATTTTCGCCTTCCGAAGTCAATTTTCCCCAAACATCTTTTATATCATCATCGTTCCAAAGGTAGAGGTATGGATCTGCGGTTACCCAACTTGTTAAATCACTGGGAATCTGCACGCGAATGGTGATGTCGATGGCAGCCGCTTTTACGGTGAGTGTCATCTCTTTTTCGGCCGACTCACTGCCAGCGGTAGCCACTACCTTCAGCGTGTAAGTACCCACCACGCTTGGCGTGTACGCAGTGCCTTCGATAGCCGTAAAATCGGTAGCATCAGGCACTTTCACCGAATAGGCATACGACACCTCTTCGCTACTGAAATTTTCGCTGGTGGCGCTCAAGGTGATTTCGGTATTAACCTCAACCGAAGTAGGAACTTCTGCACCGAATGTCACACGCGGAGTGGTAACCGTGTAGATCGACCAAGAACCGTCGCCCTTACTCCAAGCACCATCTGCAACTGTGTAGCAATTCGTTCCATCGGTTGGAATGGTTAAATCGTTGGTTTGATGCCATGATTTGCCATCTCCCCAATCTGGCGAAGTTAGTGTAGGATTGTGGCGCACAAAGATAACTGTTGTAGCGCCATCAGGTACAGTGGCTTCGTAGTGAGTACCATCGGCAGCGGTCAGAAAATTTGTAAAAATGCCATTTTCACCAACTGTTCCGCCAAAATAGTACGCAGAGAATTTAGCGTTAGCCTGTGTCCAATTGCTATTTGGCACAAGATAGAGCGTTCTTGCACTCAGCGAACATGTGCAAGCGAGTGCGAACAGAAATAGAATGTGTTTTTTCATAGTAAAATAGGGTTAAAAGGTTGTTAATTAAAAAATTCGTGGTATAAAACTTCGCTCCAAAGGTAGGTACTATTTTTGAAAAAAACAAATCTTCGGCACATTTTTTTTTCGCAACCCGCAAAAAAAGTAGTACTTTTGTACTTGGTTTTTTTAGTGAGTAGTGAGAAGTGGTTTTTGAATGAGGAGTTAGGAATTAGGAGTGAGGAATTTTTTAGTGAGAAGTTAGTAGTTAGAAGTGAGAAGTGATTTTAATTACCCAATCCCTCAATTATCTAATTTTCAATTATTTAATTATTTGAAGATTTGAAATGAATTAATAGCGGTAACCACTGCCAACCATAATGCCACGAGACCTGTAGGGACGTGGCGCGCCGCGTCCCTACAGTCGGTGTTGGAGAATGTTGCGGCAAAAATTTGCAGAGAGCCGTGAAAGCCCTAATTTGAAATTTGAAAATTGCTACAGCGTTGATACCGAAAACTAGAAACCAGAAACTAGAAATCTGCTGACCAACCTCAATGCGTTAAACTCATCAACTTTTCAACTCATCAACTTTTCAACTAAATTTGAAATCTTAAATTCTGAAACTCTGAAATTTAAATAAGTATGTCATTACAGTGTGGAATTGTGGGATTGCCCAATGTGGGTAAATCGACGCTTTTCAATTGCTTGTCGAATGCGAAGGCGCAGTCGGCCAATTTTCCGTTTTGTACCATCGAGCCGAATGTGGGCGTTATCATTGTGCCTGACGAGCGGCTCAACCGTTTGGCAGAACTCTGCAAGCCCGAACGCGTGGTGCCGACCACCGTCGAGATAGTCGATATTGCAGGCTTGGTCAAGGGCGCAAGCCAAGGCGAAGGGCTTGGCAATAAGTTTTTGGCCAACATACGCGAAACCGACGCCATTTTGCATGTGTTGCGCTGTTTCGACGACCCGAATGTGGTGCATGTCGATGGTTCGGTCGATCCTGTGCGCGACAAGGAGACCATCGATGCCGAACTGATAATAAAGGATATCGAAACCATCGATAACCGTATTCAGAAGGTGCAGAAGCAGGCGCAGTCGGGCGGCGACAAGCAGGCTAAATTTGCGTTGGGCGTGTACGAAAAGTTCAAGGCCGCCTTGGAGCAGTTCAAGCCAGCGCGCTCGGTAGTGCTGGAGTCGAAAGACGAGCAAGCCATTGCCCACGACCTGTTTCTGCTCACCGCCAAACCCGTGATGTATGTCTGCAATGTGGACGAAGCCTCGGCCATCAGCGGCAACCAATATGTCGAGGCGGTGCGCGAGGCTGTGAAAGACGAACGCGCCGAAGTGCTTGTGGTGGCCGCCAAAATCGAGTCGGACATAGCCGAACTCGAGACTTACGACGAGCGGCAGATGTTCCTCGAAGAGGTTGGACTGAAAGAATCGGGCGTGTCGCGGCTCATTAAATCGGCGTATAACTTACTGAATCTCAAGACTTTCCTTACCGCTGGCAGCGACGAGGTGCGTGCGTGGACCTTCCGCGATGGCTACAAAGCGCCGCAGTGTGCGGGCATCATTCACACCGATTTCGAGAAGGGATTCATTCGTGCCGAAGTGATAAAATACGCCGATTTTGTGCATTATGGCAGTGAGGCTGCCGTGCGCGAGGCGGGCAAACTGGCCGTCGAAGGCAAGGATTATCTCGTTCAGGACGGCGACATCATGCACTTCCGATTCAATGTGTAGCGGCAATGGCGCAAAAACTGGCGCATATTGTTTCGGTGCTGCTGCACCCCGTGTGGATGCCGCTCTATGGGCTGCTCATTTTTCTTGGAACGCCTTATAGTCAGATAGTTACCACGCCATCGCAGCGTTATTTGCTGCTGGCGAGCGTTCTCTTTTTCACCATTCTGATTCCGCTGGGATTTATGTTGGTGCAGATTTGGCGCGGCAAAGCGAGCAGCCTCATGCTACCCGACCGCCGCGAGCGCCGATTGCCCTATCTCGTTACCTTTTTGTCGTATGTCGCCCTCGAAAATCTGCTGGCGCTCTCTGGCATGGAGCCCTGCATTGTGCTGACAGTGGCGGGATTTGCGGTGGTGGTCGCCATCGTGTATGGTATCAACAGTTTTTGGAAAATCAGCGCGCACCTCTGCGGCATTGGCGGTTTGTGTGGCGCATTTTTCGGGCTGTCGTGGATTTTTTGTGCCAACAACCTGCCGCTGATGCTCACGCTCGTGCTGTTGAGCGGCCTTTTGGGTTGGGCGCGCCTCGAATGTCGTGCGCACACCCTGCCACAACTCGCCGCAGGCTTCCTGCTCGGCTTCGCAGGCGGTTTTTTGCCAACAGCAATGCTAATTTAGAGTGAGGAGTTAGAAGTGAGAAGTGAGGAATTTTTAGTTAGAAGTGAGAAGTTAGCAGTGATGCGGCAAAGCCGCAATTTTAGAATTTTTTAGTAGCAAGATATGAGTAGCAAGTAGCAAGAAAAAAGGCTTTTCCCCCTTCGGGGGAAACGGGAAAGGGGGCTACGGAAAAAATTAACAATAAATAATGAACAATGAATAATAATAATTGCGGCGTTTCAAATGCCGACAATTAGAAATCTAGAAACCAGAAATTAGAAATTGTTTTTGCTTCACAAACCTTTATTGATGCGTTAAACTTATTAACTCATCAACCGATCAACCAAAAAAATACACCGTCAATGCAAGAATTACCGAGCATACCAAATTCGGAAATAGTCATCTATACCAATCCCGACAATAGTATTCAACTCGAAGTAAAGTTGGACGCCGAGACCGTGTGGCTAAATGTAGAACAGATGAGCCAATTATTTGGCAGGGAAAGAACTGTAATAACACGCCACATCAACAATGTCTTTAAGGAGAGAGAAGTCAATAAATCCTTGGGGTGTGCAAAATTTGCACATACCAAGAATTATGGGCGTAGAGAAGGATTTACGCAGAGTGTTCTGCTTGATTATTATAATCTTGATGTAATCATCTCTGTTGGCTATCGGGTACATTCTATGCAGGGTGTAGCCTTTCGTCAGTGGGCTTCCAAAATTCTCAAAGATTATATTGTCAAAGGTTATGCCATTAACAAAAATATTCAACTCAAGCACTATCAAGAGTTGAAAGATATTGTAGCACTAATGTCGCGGACGCTCTCGCTACAAGAGCGACCGACACAAGACGAGTACTCTGGTTTGTTTCGTGTGATAAGCGACTATGTCTATGCATTGGACACCCTCGACCACTACGATTATCAAGCATTGACCGTCGAAAAAACGACCGACCAAGAGCCATTCCACGCCACTTATGAGAACGCCATGGAGGCAATTGCCATACTGAAAGAGAAATTCGGCGGAAGTACATTGTTTGCCAACGAAAAAGATGACTCCTTCAAGTCAAGTATCGGGCAGATATACCAAACTTTCGACGGAAAAGAATTGTATCCGTCTGTGGAGGAAAAAGCCGCTATGTTGCTCTATTTGGTAACCAAAAACCACTCTTTCAGCGATGGCAACAAACGCATTGCAGCGATGTTATTTCTCTGGTTCTTGAGCAACAACGGCATACTCTATGGCGCAGACGGCAATAAACGCATTGGGAACAACACATTGGTGGCGCTCACACTTATGATTGCCGAAAGCCGTACAGAAGAGAAAGACATTATGGTAAAAGTCGTCGTCAATCTCATCAACCAAAACAATCAATAACTCAACTTTCGCAAGCGAATTTAATTACCCAATTACCTAATTCCCAATTATTTAATTATTTGAAAATTGCGGTTCGACAGGCTCACTGCGCAACCAGAAAGTAGAAACCAGAAATAAAATCGATTCAACGATTCAACAAAAAAGGATGTGGCATGCCGCGTCCCTACAACCTGAAACTCTTAAACTTTGAAATTCTGAAATTTGAAATTAGGAACTGCGTGCAACATTTTGCGGCTTGATAGCGTCATGAAATTAGAGGGACACACATACAATACGCTCGACGAGATTGTCGAGGGCTGCCTACGCAACGAACGGTTGGCGCAAAAGCGGCTCTACGATTTGTATGCGGGGCGCATGGCGGCAGTCTGTCTGCGTTATGTGGGCGATAGGGACGATGCGCTCGACCTGATGCACGACGGCTTTGTGAAACTGTTTACCAACCTTGCGCAGTACAACGGCAACGGCTCGTTCGAAGCGTGGATGCGCAAAATTTTTGTGAATGTGTCGCTCGAGCGGCTGCGCAAAAACGACGCTCTGCGCGGCAGCGAAGATGTGAACGGCGCAACTTTTCAGATGGACAACGGCGATGTGTCGGTCATCGAAAAGATGTCGGCCGACGAGATTATGCAGTTGGTGAGCGAACTGCCAGTGGGCTTTCGCACCGTGTTCAATATGTACGCCATCGAAGGTTACAGCCATCAGGAGATTGCGGCACGGCTCGGCATCAACGAGGTTACATCGCGGTCGCAGTTTTTGCGCGCAAGGGCGGCGTTGCAAGCCAAGATAAAACAACTTTATATTTGAGGAAAATGCTGTAAATTTTTAGTTTTGTAGAAATTTAACAAAGAATTCAATTTTCAAAAGTAAAAAAATCATTGTTTTTCGTTCATTTCTTTTGACGACCAAAAGAAACGAACCAATTTTGCGATT
>CAVBBP010000061.1:0-14154 GCA_963593685.1 Segatella copri | reverse complement strand
AAAGTCGCGGCAGGGGCGCGAGCGTTGCCAAAAATTGGCGGTTTTGGTTTCGGCGTCATCAAACTCGCTTCGCTCAAACAGTGATGACGCTCTCTCGAAACACAAAACCTGATTTTTGACACTCGCCGCCCAATGCCGTTTCGGCATCAAGAAAGCCGCAATCTTCAAATCTTCAAATTTTCAAATAATTTGTTTTAGTCTTCGTCAAAAGTCTTGTATCTTGCTACTTGCTACTTGTTACTAACTTCTCACTCTTCTCGTGATAGTTGGGAATTTATAGAAATCCCCTTTTGAAATACGCTATAGGAATCTCCTTAACCTGTCCGCATGGTTTTCCCCTTTGGGGAAGATGGAAAAGGGGGCTACGACCACGACAATTTACAAATTTACAAATTTACAGATTGACAAATTTATTCGATTCAATAGTCCAACAAAAAATTAGGAACGAGTGCAAGACAACCATTCGATTAACACTTGTTAATCAATAAGTTAAATAACTATAAATCTTGATATTTGGTGTTGCGCGACGAAAAAAGTATCGTATCTTTGCAACAAAGATGAACGGCAGATGATAGATTTTTCTAGATAACCAAATCTGCAACCGAAAGTTTATAGGTGAGAGGTTATCGTTTATAGAAAATAGACGAAGACAATCTGAAATTTGAAATTCTGAAATTTGAAATCTTTATTAACCAACAAAATTTTATTATTATGAAGAAAATTTCTATTCTCGTAGCGGCCTTGTGCGCTACAACAGTGGCTTTTGCCGCAACTGATTACTCGAAAGTCTATACGAGTAATGTAACTATGACGGCTGGAACTCAAGGCGAAAAGGCTATCGTTAAAATTAACGAAGAAAGTTATGATGCCGTCAAAATGGGAATAGGTAGCAAAATTGGCGAGATGACCATTGATGTTCCTAAAGGGAAAAATGTGCTTTATCTCCATGCGGCTGCGTGGAAAGATAAGAAAGGCTCAATTAGACTCGCTGCTGACAAAGAGGATGTAAAACTCGCTATCGACAGTTTGGTGCTTACTGCCAATGCTGGAATTGCTAATAGTTCACCTTTTACCTTTGTTGGTGAAGTAACCTCCGATTATTTTTTCACAATAAAAATCGATGGCAACACCGAAGGTTTTACACTCGCTATGACAACGGTAAAAAACGCATATCGTGGCGTGGTATGGGGTGTTAATGCAGATTCGCTGGAAGAGGTTGTTGCCACTGGCATTATGCTCGACAAAGAGTCGTTGGAGTTGGAGCAGTACAAGTCGGCAACCCTGATGGCGACGCTTGTCCCCGAAGATGCCACGACAGATGTGGTTTGGACTACCGACGACGAAGCCGTGGCTACCGTGGTCAATGGTAAAGTGATGGCAATGGGCATTGGTATGGCAAAAATTATCGCTACGATAACGCCCGCCGAAGGTATGTCGTATGCCGATACTTGCGTCGTTACCGTCAAAGAAGCCACTGTGATTACCTGCGCCCAAGCGGTAGAGATTGCCAAAACCGTTTCGGCCGATAGCGAAATTGCGGCTGGCGGCAAATATGTCATTCACGGCTATGTAACGGAACTTGAAGGCACGCCATCGGAAGATATGGAAAAGTTCGGCAACTACTCTGTATGGTTGGCCGACGAAAAAGATGGCGGAAAAGTATTTGAGGCTTATCAAGTAAAACCTTTAGATGAGGGCAAAATTGCCAATGTTGGCGACTTGGTAGAGATTGTGGGCGACATTACCCAATACAAAGGCACTTACGAAACCGTAGGAAAAGGTGCGGCAACCATCAAAATTATCGAGACGACCGCTATCCGCACACTCGAAGTGCTGACCAATGTCTATGCACACAACGGCCGCATCTATGCCGAAGAGGGCGCGCAAATCTACACCATCACTGGCTTGAATGTTACCGCGCAGAACCAAAAAAGCACGCTTGGCGAGGGCATCTACATCGTAAAAGCCAACAACAAAGTTGCCAAAATTGTGGTGAAATAATTGATAATTGATAATTGACAATGGGGACGCACTGAGTGCGTCCCTTTTTTGTGGATTTGCAGATTTGGTTATTTGTTGATTTGGAAAAATCCGTCAATCCGTAAATAAAGAGCGCTGTCGCAGTGCGGCGGCGCTGCTATTTTTGTTCACTTCGTGAAAAATTTTGCTAATGGTTTTACGCCAATTTCAACGCTTCGGTAAGGGTAAAAATGGCGGCGGACGAAAGTCCCAAGGCGGTCAGTGTGGGTGTGTCGGCGGCGAGTGCGGCAAAAAAGTCGGCCGATGACTCGTAGAGCGCAAGACAGTGGCGGTAGCACGCCAACGCACGCTCGCGCTGACCCAGCAAAAGGTAGGCGTGCGCCATATTCAGCCAGTCGGCACGGTGCGACGCAGCAGCAGTCAGTTTTTTATACTGATTTAGCGATTTATCAAATTGACTATCAAGCAGATAGCACCACGCCACCGCACGACGGCAAGTAACATCGTCGGGGTGCAGATTGTCGGCACGGAAATAGATTTCGATGGCCTCTTTGTAGCGTTTCAGTTCCACCAAACAGTGACCTTCTTGCAGCAGAATTTTGAAGTTGTCGGGCTGCAATTTTTCACACGCGGTGTACGCTTCGAGTGCTTTTGCGGCATCGCCCAAACGCCGTTGGCAGAACGCCAGCCGCCGCAAAGTCCAAAAAGTGTTTGGCAGATAGAGGTCGGAGCGACTATAAGCGTCGGCAGCCTTGGCATAATCGGCCATTTTTTGGTAGCAATAGCCCAATTTTTGCAGCAGCGAACCATCGTGCGGATTGTCGGCAAGTAACGCCTCGAATTGCGCTGCGCCATCGGCAAAAAGCCCTTTCGACAGGTAGTATTCGGCAATCTGCGTGCGCGTGGCATTTTCGGGGAAAAGTTGCGCAAAAATGTCCGTTTTGTAAAACGCCCACACCGCCGCCAACGGATTGTCGAAATCGGCACGCCGTGGGTGCTGCGTGTAGAGCCGATACAAATCTTGAATGTACTGATTTGCAACGGTTTGCGATGTAATTTCGGGATTTATAAACCGCTCGTCGTTGAGCATCTCTTGCGCCTGTTCCGACTCGGCATCGATGCCATTCAGCATCACTTTACGCTGATTTTCAGCAACTTGCGCCATGCTCAAGCAGAACGAGTATTTGTCGGAATTGCAAAGATAGGGCATCTTCATGATGGTAGCAAACAGATTGCGCCCGCCGTCCAAAAGTGCCGTTACACTGCTGTGCGACGCATCGAACGGCAGCAACCAGTTGGCCACCGCACCAAAAAACGGATAGGATTTCAGTTTGGCAAATGTGGCGGCATAAACATCGGCGCCATCGAGTTGTAACTCGCTGAACTCTTGCATTTTATCTGTCAATCCCATATCGTCGAACACATCTTGCCAATCGGGATTCAGCCCATCCTCGTCGTCGCGTGCGAGAATCTCGTCAATTTTGTCCGAAATTTTCGGCGTAATGCGCACCACTGCGGGCATTATCTCGTTGCGAATGCGATTGGTAACCGCCTCGGTTTCGGAAGTGCGCACCAACTGCAAATAGGCCGATTTCAGTGCGTTGCGAAAGGCTGCATCGTCGGCAAGTGCCGCCAGCCGCACCGAAACAGCGTGGTCGATAGCAATGCGATGGGCATGAAACGCCAACGCCAGCACTGCGCCCACAACCGCACGCTGTTCTACCGCAGTTTGCGGTGCGTAGCAACCGTCGAGCAAAAATGCCATTTTGTCCGAATCGTAGAAACGCAGCAGCGACAAAGTGGTAGCCGACACCACCAGACATTTGGCGCGCTCGCTTGCCAGCGGATTTTCGAGAAAATCGGTCAGTATGGTGCGCTCGTCTTCGCTCCAGCGTTGCGACAGCCACACCACATCAAACAGGCGGCGTTCGGTCTGCTCCAACGCTTCGCCTTGCGCTAACAGGCATTCGTTGCACAAATCTGCCACCGAAGTGGGCGGTGTTGTGCGCATCAGTTCGTAGGGCAAACGCGCCGAAAACCGCTGCAACAGTGCCGCTTTCAGCGCATCGGCAAGGCTGTAGATTTGTTCCACCACATTGGCAAAAATCGCCTCCTGCTGTGGATCGTCGATGCCCAGCACAGCGTATTGAAGCCACTGACGATAGACATCGCGCTGCTGCTCGCAACGGTCGCGCAACGACCAATCGCCTGCCGTATCGGCCAGTGCAAAAAGCCCTGCAAAAGCGTCGGCAAGGTGTTTTTGAGGCAGAGCGTCCAAAATTTGGCAGTATTGCTTGATGACAGCGCGTTCGTCCATGGTTTCTTTTTTAATTCCTACAAATTTCTTTGTGGTTTCGCAAGTAAGTTTTTTCGCGCTTCGCGCGGGTTTCAGGTTTCAGGTTTCAGGTTGCGGTAGCCGAAAAGCCGCAATCTTCAAATTTTCAAATAATTAAGTAATTGGAAATTAGATAATTGGACAATTAAAAAATTCCTCACTCCTCATGCCTAACTCCTAATTCAAATTCACTTCTAACTACTAACTACCTGAAAGTGTGCAAATTTTGTGCAAAAATAGCGATTTGGTGCGTTTTCTGCAAATTTAATGATAAATACAACTTTTAGAAAAGCCTTAAAAGCACACCCTATATAAATTTCGAGAGGAAAGAACAAAAAAACTCTCCTCTCGTAGTGAATTTGGTGTTGTGTATCGAGTCTTTAATTAGCATTGGGCGTATTAAATCACTGCTCGCTAAAAAACTTACGGCTCGTCCAAATCGACGACGAGATTTTCGACGATGAAATCTTGCCGTTCGGGCGTGTTTTTGCCCATGTAGAACGCCAGCAGTTCGGCTACGGCGTCCTCTTTGCGGAGCAGTATCTGGTCGAGGCGCATATCTTTGCCGATGAAGTGTTTGAATTCGTCGGGCGAGATTTCGCCAAGTCCTTTGAATCGTGTGATTTCGGGCGTTGGCTTCAGTTCGTCGATGGCGGCAAGGCGTTCCTCGTCGGTGTAGCAGTAGCGCGTCTCTTTCTTGTTGCGCACGCGGAAAAGCGGCGTTTGCAGGATATAGACATGCCCTTTGCGCACCAAATCGGGGAAAAATTGCAGAAAATAGGTCATCATCAGCAGGCGAATGTGCATACCATCGACATCGGCATCGGTAGCGATAATCACTTTGTTGTAGCGCAGCCCTTCGAGTCCGTCTTCGATGTTGAGGGCGGCTTGCAGGTAGTTCAACTCCTCGTTTTCGTAAACCACTTTTTTGGTTTCGCCGTAGCAGTTGTGTGGTTTGCCACGCAGACTGAACACCGCTTGTGTGTTCACATCGCGGCTTTTGGTGATGGAACCCGACGCCGAATCGCCCTCGGTGATGAAAATGCAACTCTCTTCGCGCAAATCGCCTTTGGCATCGTTGTAGTGAATGTGGCAGTCGCGCAGTTTTTTGTTGTGCAGACTCACCTTTTTGGCCCGCTCGCGTGCCAATTTCGACACGCCTGCAATGGCTTTGCGCTCTTTTTCCGATTCGACAATTTTTTTCAAAAGCGTTTCGGCCACCTGCGGATTTTTGTGTAGAAAATTATCGACTTCGCGCTTCACAAAATCGCCCACAAACTTGTTCACACTGATGCCCGAAAGCGGATATGGGTGTCCGTCGCTATCTTTTTCGGGGGCCATATTTGCCGAGCCGAGTTTGATTTTGGTCTGACTTTCGAATGTCGGCTCTATCACATTGATGGCGATGGCTGCCACAATACCGCTGCGAATGTCGGCCAACTCGAAATTCTTGTTGTAATACTCCTTGATGGTGCGCGCCAGATGTTCGCGCAATGCGCTCTGATGCGTGCCGCCTTGCGTGGTGTTTTGGCCATTGACAAACGAGTAGTACTCCTCGCCGTACTGGTCGCTGTGTGTGAAAGCAATTTCGATGTCGTCGCCTTTGAGATGCACGATCGGGTAGAGTGGTTCGGAGGTGCTGCGCTCTTGCAGCAGGTCGAGCAGACCGTTGCGCGACACGAATTTGCGTCCGTTGAACACCATTGTCAGCCCCGAATTGAGGTAACTGTAGTTGCGGAGCATCGTTTCGATGAAATCCTCGTGGAAGGCGTATTTGCCGAATATCGATTCGTCGGGCGTGAAAACCACAAGCGTGCCATCTTTTTCGGTGGTTGGCGCAAGGTCGTACTCTTTCGTCAGTTTTCCGCACTCGAAATCGGCCTGTTTCACCTGCCCATCGCGGAACGATTTCACCATGAATGCCGACGACAGCGCATTGACGGCTTTGGTGCCGACGCCATTGAGTCCGACCGATTTTTGGAAGGCTTTGGTGTCGTATTTGCCGCCCGTGTTCATTATCGAAACGGCCGCCACCATTTTGCCCTGCGGAATGCCGCGCCCATAGTCGCGCACGGTCAGCGTGCGGTCGGCAAGCGTAATCTCGATGGTTGTGCCGAAGTGCATACGAAATTCGTCGATAGAGTTATCGATAACCTCTTTCAGCAGCACATAGATGCCGTCGTCGGTAGCGTTGCCATCGCCGAGTTTGCCGATGTACATGCCCGGACGCAGACGCACATGCTCAAGCCCTTCGAGCGTGCGGATATTGTCGTCGGTGTAGTCGCTTTTGGTGGTGATAATCTCTTCTTCGGCCATAATGAGTGTGTAAAGTGTGTAAAGTCTATAAAGTGTGTAAAGTTATTTCATTTGAAAATTTGAAGATTGATTTCGCCTCACAGACTTTCACCAATGCGTTAAACTTATCAACTCATCAACCTCAATTTGAAATTCTTTTTTGCACTACAGCGCAAAAAAGATTGTGGAGCTGACGGGAGTCGAACCCGCGTCCAAACGAGGAAGCAATATGCTTTCTACACGCTTATCTTCGTCTTGGTTTTCGTGCGGCGGCAAGACCGAAGCCACCAACCGTCGCCTTATCCGCAGAGTGTTTCGCCTGCCGTGCGCGGCCACGACCGACTATCCCCGATTTTCCTACACCTCTTTGACCGAACCGCTTCAGGGAGTGGCATTCGAGAGATGTCCCGTTCCAGCACCTGTGCTAGAATTAAGCCTAAAGTACTAAACTTCGTTTAGGCAGCGAGAGCGTAATTTGTTTCGCCAGTTAATGTTTTGCCGTCGAAGATTTGAGTGCTATCCGGCGTCGCACTGCGTGCTTACATACCTCTTCTGCTCGCTGTCAAAACCAAAAACAGCCCCAGAATGCGGAAATGTTTGTGCATTTTCCAATGTGCAAAGATACGAAAAAAAGCCGAAAACGAGTAACCGCTTCGGCTTATTTTTTTCAACAGGTGTACGACGAAGTGCGGATTAGTCCTTAATCTCGATGCCAAACAGAGTGTATGTCTTTCCGTCGCGCAATATCAGCACTTGGCCGTTACGGATTATTTTCTGCACGGTGACGCCGCTGTCGTTTGATTTGCTGGGGTCTAATGCCGTGGCTGTACCTTCGTCGAACCATGCCGTAACGCTGACATCGCTGGCTGGCATGACAAATTGGTTGTTGGTTACTGCGATCAACTCGTCGCCAGCGAAAACGAACAGTTGGCTCAACACAAAACCTTGTTCGGGCTGGATTTCCAATGTTACAAGGTCGCCTATTTTGCCCTGCGTCGAATTGGCAGTAACGATTCCATTGTCGGTTGGCTCGATGGTGATGGTGTAATATATCGGTCGGAATTTGGCGTAGATGGACACATTGCTTGCAGGCATCTTGAACCGCCCATCTGTAACCGTAAGCCGCGAACTGCCGCTCAGCACTATCAAATTGTCGAGTTCGTAGCCCAAGTCGGGTTCGATTTTTATGGTGATGCTATCGCCTTCGTTGGCGGTTGGCTGCGCCGAAACTGTGCCGTGCGTCGATGGATTGACAGTGATGGTGAGGATTCTTGCCCAAACTACCGATATGGTAACATCGCCAGCGGGCATGACAAACGCACTGTCGGTCAGCGTAATCTCCGTTTCGCCCTGCCAAACATGTATCTCTGTGGCGGCATAGCCCGTTTCGGGAACGACGGTTATTTTTATCTTGTCGTTGATGTGGGCGGTGGTTTGACTTGCTGAAACGCTGCCTTTCGCCTCGTCCGATTCGATGGTGATGTTATAGTCGATGGGCGTAAAACGAGCGGTAACCGTTATGTCGCTTGCTGGCATTGTCAGTTGCGAATTGTTTATTTCGATGGGCGTGCCGTCTTGCTGCTCTGCCGAAAGTTGGCTCAATTCGTAGCCTGCGGCTGGTGTGGCGGTGAGTGTAACGGTTTCGCCTTCGGTGGCGGTGCTATTGCCGGACAGGTTGCCTTGACCTTCGATGGTTTTGCCGATTTTGTACAGACGCTGGCAGGTAACTTTGATGACTACAGGTGCGGCTGGCATGGTAAATTCGAAACTTTCGCTCCCGTGTGTGGCAATTTGCGAACCATCTACGGTCTCAACCTCTGTTTTGATTACTTTGTAGTTTTCGTCGTGAAAGATATAGAGATACATATAAACAGTCTCAGGCATAATACTACCAATCCCAGGATTAGTCCATGTACGGTCTTCATAGACAGAAGAGGAGGTGTGTTTAACTGTAATACTGGTATTTTCTGCAACACTCCTGTATTTGTAGAGTACATTGTCGTCTTCGGTAACGAGGGTTACTAAATTCATACCCGTGGGCATATCGGTTGACACAAATAGCACCGACACGGTAACATCGCCATTGGGCATGGTAAATTCGTTGCTTGTGATGGTAGTTGTTTGGTTGCCGCTTTTTAGCGAGATGACTCCAACCCTGTAGCCATCGTCGGGTTTTATGTCCAATGTAACGGTTTCGCCCGCTGGAAACTCGGTTTCCGATACCGACACTGTGCCGTGAACGGTCTGGTTGATGTTAACCGAGTGATATGCTACGATGTTCCGAATGGCTAAAAGAAATCCATTGGTATTATGCTGTGTCAAGTTTACCGACTCTTTTTGAAAGTCGCAATAACAATATATACTAGATACGTAAAGTGTTGATGACCAGTAAAGACCCTTTGTACCCACATTTGTTGCCGTGCTGTATTCTCCTGTGTCGTACGATTCGCCTGCAAAGGGCAGGAACACGGCACCAGCGGTTTGCAGTTGCGCAAACTGGGTGGCGGTATAGTTGTTGTTGGCGTACACGCTGGCATTAAATGTTGCTGTGTTGCCGTTATAGCCGCCTTGGCTGATTAGCGCTACGGTGAGTCCTGTCGGTGTCTGAAAGTTTTTGGGCAACAGCATGAAGCCGTAAACTCCGTTTACTTTTGCCATGGTCCAAGGGTAGTGCTGGAACAGATATGTCCATTCGTCGATGGACGGTGTGCGCCATTTGTATTCGCAGAAATTGAGTTCGCCTAAATCGGGGTGCAGCAAATCGCGTTTTCCAGTTGCCACGCCAAGGTAATCGTATTGGTTTGTGGCTGGCGCATAGGCATTTGTTGTGGGGTCGTAGGTTAGGTTGCCCGTTGCAAAAGCGATTTTTGTTCCGTCGCTCAACTCAAATTTGCCGGGAAGTGGTTTGACATTGGCTTTGTCGTCTTGCACGAGCCGCACATAGCAGCCCATGTAGCGGTTGGCCGAGGCACCAAAGTTTGCGCTTGTCTCTCCGAATTGAATGTGTTTGGCTTGGGTGGTGCTTTGCGCGCTGGCCGACCAATAGTAGCCTCCGTTCGATGTGGTTACGGTCGTACCGTTGCGGTAGCCGCACGGCAGAAACACGACTCCCAATTTTTGCAGTTGTGCAAACTCGGATTCGGTGTAATTGTTCGCATCGTCGAGCGTATATGTTTTCGTACTTTCGGTCAAACTCCCTGTGCCGACGATATTTATGGTAATGCCCGATGGCGCAGAAACTCCGTCGGGAAGCAAGATGAATCCGAGTGCGCCAGCCACATGTCCCACCGTCCAGCGAGTGTGCTTGAACAGATATTGCCACTCATCAGATGTGAGCGTGCGCCACTGTTTGGCGGTGTTTCCGCCATTGCTGATGGCGTTGTTGCCCCATTCCGAAAAGTTGCCGCTGAATAGCGAGTTGTCGGTCGATACGCTTGCGCCCCATTGTGTAACGGAGTTGCCGTCGCTACTCCAGCCGAAGAGGTCTATCGTGTCGGCCAGCGCGCCATCGCTGATGTTGGCATTACCGATGACATCGTATTGTCGTTCGGCAAACGACCATGTGTTGCTCTTTCGGGCGTATTGCAGGTTGCCTTTCGAAAAATAGACATATTTTCCATCGGCCACTTTGAATTTCGCAGGCAGCGAACCCAATTGCCGTGCTTGCAGACCACAGACCGCCAAGCCCATGATTGCCAAAACGATGATTTTTTTCATAAAAAGTCCTTTTTTTATTGATGGGCGATTTTTCTCGTCGTGCGGGAGAAATAATTTCAAATTTCAGATTTCAGATTTCAAATTGCGGTAGCCGAAACGCCTTAATTTTCAAATCTTCAAATTTTCAAATCTTCAAATGAAAAACTTTTTACTTTCCACTTTATACACTTTCCACTAAAAAATTCCTCCCTCTTCTCGCAATAAGAAGTCCCCCTATTTGAAAAAACTGAAATGCACATTGCCGTAGTTGCGGTGCTCGACAAAGTGCGGATGTGTGTCGAAACTGTTGTTTTTGCCGTGTTCGAGTACAAAAATGCCGTCCGTGCGCAGTCGGTTTTTGGCAAAAATGCGGTCGGGAATCTCGGCTATTTCGGGCATTTGGTAGGGCGGGTCGGCAAAGATAAAGTCGAACATTTCGGCGTTCACATCGAGAAAGCGGAACACATCGCTGCGGTAGATGCGCAGGTTGTCGATTTTGAGTTCGGCGGCCGTTTTTTTGATAAAGGCGATGTGGCGTTCGCTCATCTCCACGCCGCTCACATGCCTGCAACCGCGCGACACACATTCGAAACTAATGCTGCCCGTTCCCGAAAAAAGGTCGAGCGCAGTGGCACCGTCCAAGTCGAGATAGCCCGCCAGCACATTGAACAGGCTCTCTTTGGCAAAGTCGGTGGTGGGGCGCGCCGTGATATTGCTTGGCGGTGTCAAATGTCGCCCCCTAAATTTTCCGCTAACAATACGCATTCCGATTTCAGAATTTCAGAATTTCAGAATTTCAAATTTCAAATTTCAAATGTAATCATTAGGAACAATGGAAACTTAGAAACAAAATTGCGGCAGCAATTTTGAAAAACTAGAAACTAGAAACTAGAAACCAGAAATCCGAAGACTTTCCCTAATGCGTTAAACTTATCAACTCATCAACTAATCAACTCATCAACCCCAAAACGCCGACTGCGACTGGCACAATCAGCAATTTCTTGTATCTGATGGGGATTCCCAGATTTTTATTCCCAGTTGCCAGCGTTGTTGTTCGGTTCTTGTATCGAGCCGACTTTCAAGCCAGGATATTTTTCGAGTTGTTTTTTCTCGTCTTTCAAGTTTATCAACTCTTGGCGGTCGAGGTCGCTCAGGTACATATCGTACGGCGCACGTGCCTCGAACAGCGGAATGACAATGCCCGACGCAGCGTTGGTGTGCGAGGCCGTTTCCATCTCGAACTTTTGTCCGTTGGAGAAAGGCACAACCACGATTTGGTCGATTTGATCCTCTTTCAAGTCGTTAGCAAAGAGGCTTTCGTAAACGCTCACATACGATGTGTCGCGGCGGAAACCTTCGAGGCCATTGGCGGCAATCTCTTTTTTGTTGCCCGATTTCACAATTTTCAGGGCTTTGGCTTCGGTAAGACCGTTTTGCAGTTGTTCGTCGGTGAGCGTGCCTTCTTTCAGCACCACGGGCATTTTGCCATTTTTTATGAAATCGACGAGTGTGTCGCAACTGGCGGTGTAGTGGCCGTTTTGGTCTTTGAACTCGATTTGCGCTTTGCGTATGTTTATCAGTCGCGCAATGACGGCTTTTTCGCGTGCGGCGCGTATGTTGTCGAAACGAATTGGCGTAATGATGCTCATCACGCAGATGTAGGCCAAAAAGGCGATGGCAATCACGAGTGTGATTCTGATGGCGTGTTTCATATTCGGTAGTTTTTTGTGGTTTGTTTATAAAAATAGAGTGTGCAAATATACAAAATTTTTATCGTTCGACAATTTTTTTTCAATTTTGTTCGTTAAAGGAACTTTTATGAATTGCCTTGTCGTTTCGCAAGTAAGTTTTCTCGCGCTTCGCGCGGTTTCAAGTTTCAGGTTTCAAAGTTTCAGAGTTATAGCCCCCTTTCCCGTTTCCCCCGAAGGGGGAAAGCCACTTTCTACTTTCTACTTTCCTCTTTATACACTTTATACACTTTCACACTTTCTCGCTAAAAAAATTCCTCACTCCTCACTCCTCACTCCTCACTTAAACGATGAGTTCGCCTGCGCCTTGGCGTGTGATTTGCGGTTCGTCGCCAGTGCAATCGACTATGGTCGAGGCCGTTGTGCCGCCTGTGCCGCCGTTGATGATGATGTCGGTCATGTGGCCATATTTTTCTTGCAGCAGTTCGGGGTCGGTTTCGTATTCCGACAGTTCGTTGTCCTTGATAGAGGCGGTCATCAGCGGGTTGCCGAGCGCGGCGGTGATGGCACGCACAATGTTGTTGTCGGGTATGCGTATGCCGATGGTTTTGCGGTCTTTGAATAGTTTGGGTAGTCGGTTGCTCCCTGGCAAAATGAATGTGAACGCGCCGGGCAAATTCTGTTTCAGCAGTTTGAATGTGCTGTTGTCGATGCGAGCGTATTCGCTCACGCTGCTCAGGTCGTGGCAGACAATGGCGAGTTGCGCTTTGCGTGGGTCGAGGCCGCGGAAGCGACAAATTTTTTCGATGGCGCGCGGTTGGTACATATCGCAACCGATGGCATAAACGGTGTCGGTTGGGTAGATGATGATGCCTCCGTTGCGCAGTATTTCGGCGATGTGCGCAATGATTTTCGGGTTTGGATTTTCGTTGTAGAGTCGAACCATTTCGTGCGTTTGGTGGTTATTTGTAGCGGATATTGTCGATGAGTCGGATTTTGCCGCAATAGACTGTAACACAGCCCACAATGTAGTCGGCATCGTCCCATTTTTCGACCGATTGCAGTGTATTGCCGTTCACGATGTCGAAATACTCCACATCGAGGTCGTCTTTGCGGTTGATGGCGGCCACCACAGCGTCGTGCAGTTCGTGTACCGTGGTTTCGAGGGCAAATTGCGTGCTTTCCTTCAGCACGGCAGAAATGTGTGTGGCGGTTTGTCGCTGTTCGGGCGTGAGCAGGGCGTTGCGGCTACTGAGCGCCAGTCCGCTTGGTTCGCGCACAATGGGGCAACCCACTATTTCGGTGGGGAAATTCATCACCTGTACCATGCGCCGTATGATGGCTAATTGCTGAAAATCTTTTTCGCCGAAATAGGCTTTGTCGGGCTGCACAAGGCGAAACAGTTTGCTCACCACCTGCACCACGCCGTTGAAGTGTCCGGGACGGAATTTGCCCTCCATCACTTGGTCGAGGCCGCCAAAGTCGAATGCGAACGGCGCAGCCATCTCGGCGGCATCGTACATCTCGTCGGGCGTCGGGGCAAACAGATAGGCGCACCCCACCGATTCGAGCAGACGCGCGTCGGCATCGAGCGTGCGTGGGTAGTTGGCAAGGTCGTTCTTGTCGTTGAATTGCGTGGGATTGACGAATACGCTCACAAAACAGCGGTCGTTTTCGGCCACGGCTCGGCGCACAAGCGTCAAATGGCCATCGTGCAGCGCGCCCATCGTCGGCACAAAACCGATGCGCAGCCCCGCTTTTTTGCAGTCGGCCACACACTGGGCAAGTTCGTTTTTGGTAGTGATAATTTGCATGGCAAAAAAGTACTCGAAAAATCGTGCAAAGTTAGCAAATAAAACGAATATCGTGAAATTTAGTAGCAAAATTTGCGTTTTTTGACGCTTTTCTTTGTTTTGCTGTGGTGTTTGTTGGTGTTGATTTGCAAAAAATCTTGTACTTTTGCAGCGCGAAATAAACCAAAAGGTGGCTTCTATAAATTATTACGAGAAGAGTGAGTTTTTTTGAATAAAGAGTAAGGAATAAAGACAAAAGACTTTTTAATTATCTAATTTTCAATTATTTAATTATTGGAAGATTTGAAGATTGCGGCTTTTCGGAACGCGAACACGGCATTGGGCGGCGAGTGTCAAAAATCAGGTT
>CAVBBP010000060.1:0-14426 GCA_963593685.1 Segatella copri | reverse complement strand
AATTTGAAATTTGAAATTGCGGCTCTGCCGCATCATTCCTCACTCAAAAAAAGCCTATTTTCTATGTGCCAAAAAAATAGTATTTTTGTGGGTTAAAGACGAAGCATATTTTTTGAGTTACAAACCCTATAAAAATCAAGAACTTATGGTTTATTCAAAGGAAGTGGAACACATGTGTTGTGTTGCCAAAGGTCCCAACCACGGACCTGCACCCATTCCCGAAGAGGGTAAATGGGTGAAAGCCAAAGAGATAAAAGATATCTCTGGTTTGACACACGGTATCGGCTGGTGCGCACCGCAACAGGGTGCTTGCAAACTGACGCTGAATGTGAAAGACGGCATCATCGAAGAGGCTTTGGTCGAAACTATCGGCTGCTCGGGCATGACGCACTCGGCCGCTATGGCCTCCGAAATTCTGCCGGGCAAAACGCTGCTCGAGGCGCTGAACACCGACTTGGTTTGCGACGCCATCAACACGGCCATGCGCGAACTGTTCTTGCAGATTGTCTATGGACGCACGCAGTCGGCGTTTTCCGAAGGCGGCCTGATGATTGGCGCAGGGCTCGAGGACTTGGGCAAAGGGCTGATTTCGCAAACAGGCACGCTCTATGGCACCAAAAAGAAAGGCACGCGCTACCTGCAACTGACCGAAGGTTACATTACGCGCATGTTCCTCGACAAAGACGACCAAGTGTGCGGCTACGAGTTTGTACACATGGGCAAATTTATGGATGCTGTGAAAAAAGGCGTTCCTGCCGACGAAGCCCTAAAGTCGGTAACAGGCACCTACGGCCGCACCAAACCCGAACAGGGCGCAGTCAAATCCATCGACCCACGCAAAGAGTAATTAACAATTAAGAATGAATAATGAATAATAATGCGGGGGCATCTAACATCATTGTCGAAAAAAGCGAAGCATTTGCGATTCGTATAGTGAATCTCTACAAATTTTTGCGCTACAACGAGAATGAAGCAAAACGCGAAACTATTTTGGCACGACAAGTGCTTCGAAGTGGCACAAGCATCGGAGCGAATATAGCAGAAGCGCAATATGGCTGCACGCGAAAAGAGTTTAGGTCGAAATTGCAAATCGCAATAAAAGAGGCCAACGAAACTTGTTATTGGCTGAAACTGCTAAAATCTACCGATTATCTTGAACAAAATCAGTACGAAAGCATATCAAACGATTGCAGCGAAATAATTCGGATTCTCACAGCCATCATCAATTCGTCGAAAGCCAACAACCAATAAATTATTGTTAATTATTCATTGTTTATTATTTATTTTTAGAAATTATGATTAGAGAAGTTAAATTTGAGAGCCAAGACCGCCGTATGAAACAGATTCTGGCGGCATTGAAAGAGAATGGCATTTCCTCTATCGAAGAGGCCAACGAAATCTGCGAAAAGGCAGGTCTCGACCCGTATAAAACCTGCGAAGAGACGCAGATGATTTGCTTTGAAAACGCCAAATGGGCCTATGTTGTTGGCACTGCCATCGCACTGAAAAAAGGCTGCAAAAACGCCGCCGACGCTGCCGAAGCCATCGGCATCGGACTGCAAAGTTTCTGCATTCCCGGCTCGGTGGCCGACGACCGCAAAGTGGGACTCGGACACGGCAACTTGGCGGCACGCCTACTGCGCGAAGAGACACAATGTTTCGCTTTCCTCGCGGGACACGAGTCGTTTGCTGCAGCCGAAGGCGCTATCAAAATTGCCGAAATGGCCAACAAAGTGCGCAAAAACCCACTGCGCTGCATTTTGAACGGACTGGGCAAAGACGCTGCCATGATTATCAGCCGCATCAACGGTTTCACCTATGTGCAGACCGAGTTCGACTACTACACAGGCGAACTGAAAGTGGTGAAAGAGACCGCCTACAGCGATGGTCCGCGCGCCAAAGTGAAATGCTACGGTGCCGACGATGTGCGCGAAGGCGTGGCTATTCTCTGGAAAGAGAATGTCGATGTGTCGATTACGGGCAACTCTACCAACCCAACGCGTTTCCAACACCCAGTGGCTGGTACTTACAAGAAAGAGCGCATTTTGGCAGGCAAACCCTACTTTAGCGTAGCATCGGGCGGCGGTACGGGTCGCACTTTGCACCCCGACAATATGGCTGCTGGTCCCGCCTCGTATGGCATGACCGACACCATGGGACGCATGCACAGCGATGCACAGTTTGCTGGCTCGTCGTCGGTGCCTGCCCATGTCGAAATGATGGGCTTCCTTGGCATCGGCAACAACCCGATGGTGGGCTGCACCGTGGCTTGCGCCGTGAATGTGGCACTGGCATTGAGCAAATAAGCCACACATCACCAAAAAATAGGAGGACGGCTCTCGTTCGAGGGTCGTTCTCTTGTTTTTTTTTTGCATTTCTTTTATTGCAATTTTTCGATTCTTGAAAAAATCTATACTTTTGTGGCACAATTTTTGTAGTATTAACCCAAAACAAGAGAAATTATGAAAAAGCAACTTCTATTTATCGTGGCCGCAGCGGCTTTGGTTCTGACCGCTTGCGACAAAGACGACGAAACAACAAATTCGTCGGATCGGGCACTGGCAAAAGCCACTGGCGTGTTCACCTGCGATGTCAGCAAAGAACTTTTGTCGGTAGCCGAAGTGTCGATTGTTACCCCATCAGGGAAAGAGGTGAAATTCACCGAATCGGATCACAGCGTGTCGCTCACCGAAGACTACACCGAGTTCCCATTCACAGGTAAAATAGTGCTGAAACAGGCGCTCCGCAGCGATGCGATGCCCGACTCCGACAAAGAGTACGACTTGGGCTATAGTTGGACGGCCAAAATAACCTCGCTCGACAAAGATGGTGGCATCATCAACTTCGGAGAAAAAGAAAGTACAGAAGAACTTGCGTACAAAGGCGCAAATTTGAAGGATTATTTCAGCGAAAATGGCGAAGAGGTGCTTCTCACATTCTCCGTCGATAAAAACGGTAAAATTATTCAGTAAAAACAAAGTTTAACCAAAAACAATTATGAAAAAGAAATTTTCGATGGCAGTAGTATGCTGCTTGGCACTGTGTGCTTATGTGTTTACAAGTTGCAATAGCGATGTAACGGGCGACCAAATCTATACCATTGGCGTTTCGGAGAGTACAAGCACGGGGTCTTATATGTCGTACAAAGCCAGCGGTGCAGAGAAGAAAATCTGCGATGCTGTGGGAGAAATTGCCTCTCCTGTTGGCGACGACGGCACGACCTACTCCCTGAATGGGAAGCGCAAAAAGATGGACAAAAAGATACAATCTGCCGTCAATAAGGCGATGGACGAAATCGAAGCCGACAGCAATTATTGCGCACTTTTCGACATCAGCGCATGCACTGTAGAGGTTAAACGCCTCGGCGATGGCGGCGAGGTTGTGCTCTCGCGCAAGTTCAAAGACAAAGAGTAATCTCGGCTCTGCCATTCAGTGGCAAGTAGAACGCATTTCACTGCTCGTAAGGTAACACGGCCTTATGGGCAGTTTTTTTGTGTGGAAAGTGAGGACGGCTACCAAAAATAAACAATGAATAATGAATAATGAATAATAATTGTAGCGTTTCGGCTACCGCAATTTGAAATCTGAAATCTGAAATCTGAAATCTGTCATTGCGGCTTTGCCGCATCACTCTATAAACCACAATCTTTCATCACTTTTTCTCCGCTTTCTCTGCTTTTTCGGCTTTTTCACGCTCTTTTTCGGCTTGGCGTTGGGCTTTGCGTTCGGCGCGTTTGGCTTTGCGTTCGAGACGCTCGCGCTTGTCTTCGGCAATGCTTTGCCGCCAACTGTTGAGCAGGTCTTTGCCCGAATCAAAATTTTCGCGATAGACCAGACCGATGCCTTGCGTGGTCAGACCTGTTTTGAACTCCTTGTAGTCGTTGGTGTGGGTGTAGGCTTTGGCACTGAGTTTGCCCGACTGTATCAGTTTGTACTCGAAATCGAAGTCGCCGATGAACTTGGAGGCCGACAGATTATCGTCGCGGTAACCGACATTACCATTGATGCTGATGCGGTTGTTGGGCGTGTAAAGGAAGTTGAATTCGTACTCGTTGCTCTTGCTTTCGCCCAAATCGGTACTGCGGAAATTGACGCCAAAATTCCAGTTTTCGAACATCTGCGATGCCCAGTTGTTCAGTTGCGCCGACACGGTGGACGAAGCCACCGCCAGCAGGTCGCTCTGCGTGAAGACAACGCCAGTGCTTTTCATCGTTTCGGGCGTGAAGAATTTGCCAAGCACCAGCAGATAGATGATTTCGCGCGTCATCATCTCGTCGGTGCTGATGGTGGTCAGCAGGGCGCGGTTCAACTCTTCGTCGGAGGTGGGCAGGTTCAGCCCAAACTTGATATTTGGGTTCGATAGGTCGCCAGTGAGGTTGAGCAGACACTGCACAGGCACAGTGGTGCGGTTGCTCGATTGCAGGTAACTTTGGTCGAGCACATCGAGCAGAGAGGCATTCAGTTGGTAGTAGCCATCGATGTTCACATGCGGATTCACGGGGTCGCCCGACCAACCGACGGTGCCGCCTTGTTTCACCTTAAACTCTTTGCGCACCGCCTCTTGGAACGAAAAACGGTACGACCCCTGCTCTATCTCGTAGTTGCCATAGAGTTTGAACTCGTCGGTCTGGTCGTTGTACTCCATGCGCAGGTCGCCTTCGCCAGTGGCTTTCAGCACATCGCCCGATTTTGGGTCGATATAGATTTGCACTTCGGCATTGGGCGTAACATGCGCCAACAGATTCAGGTGCAGCACCGACTCCTTCTTTTCGGCGGCTTGCGCATACGGGTCGATGGTTGGTTGGGGCGTCTCTTCCTTTTCGTGGCTCACAAACGAGATGAACGAGTTTTCGGTCGCTACCGACGCACCAATCGGCACCACCAGTTTTGTATGTTTTTCGGTGGTAGCATTCACAAATATGTTGGTTTGCTCATCGTTGCCGCTGATGATGGCGTTGCCTGTGGCGTAGGCAGTGCCGTAGAACAGGTCGTTGTCCTTGGCGGTGGTGTTCAGTGCTTTGAAATTTTTGCACTCGATGTCGATGCGGTAGTCGAGGTCGTCGAAGTATTTGTGTTTGATGATTCCGTTCAGTTTGGCGTGGTTGCCTTCGGTGTCGAGTACATCGATATCTTTCATGATGATTTCGGTCGGGGTCATGTGTATCGAGTCGTTGAAAAAGAAGGTTGCGCCCATAAAATCGATGCTCGCCTGCGCCTGTTCGGCCATGGCTTCGAGCGTAACCAGCACCTGTTTTTTGCGCGTGTAGCCAAACACATGCACATCGCCCGAGGCCGTGCCGTGAAGGTCTTGCAAAACCATCGACATAAACGGTTCGATGAATTTGATGTCGATATGTTCGGCGTGAATCAAGATGTCGAGCGAGTCGTTTGGAATGAAGTAGCCGCCATGTATCACCGCTGTCGAGTCGCGCGCGTCGGAGATGATGGTGCCAGCAAAAGCAATCTCTTTGGCATCGTTTTCCCACCACGACGAGGCGCGGATTTCGCCCAAATAGGTATCGTTGAAACTGAACGCATCGCCGCTGACATCGGCCACCACAATCGGCACATCGAATGCGCGCTGCACTTTGCCCTGCCCCGACACACTGCCGCTAAATTCGATTTGCACCGTGGGCGGAATGAGCGAACTGATAAATTCGAGGTCGATATTTTGCAAGTCGATGTCGATGATGTCGTCGATCGATTTCGAGGCGGTGCCATCGATAAAAATGTGCTGCTCTTCCGATTCGATTTTCAGATTATCGACCGTTACTTTTTCGAAATCGGTGTTGATTTCGGCCAAACCAACATCGAAAGGCGTGTTTTGCAGCATTATCTGCGTGGGCAGCACTTTGGTGTTGGCGTGCAGACGGTCGTTGGCGCGGTAGAGGTGCGTGAGCAGCAAAAATTCGCCGCCGTGCATGATTTCGGTGCTGGTGTTCGACCATTGCAGGTGCGTCGCCACCGAGTCGTTGCGGCCAGCAAGCCCAACAATGCACGACACAGTGTCGTTTTTGCGCGTGATGGTTCTGCCGCCCAATTCGCAGTTGATGCGCTGCCTTTCGTTGTCCAAGGCGACATAAAGTCCGTCGTAGCGGCCGTTGCTGTTGTTGCGGAGTTTCGGCACGCCGGCAGCGATGTAGAAATCGGTGTCGGTGTCGTTGTAGTGGCCATCGACGCGTATCGGTTCGGGCGTGAACCAACCAAAATTGAGCGATTTTGCCAAGTCTTCGGTGCTGAGTACCTCGATACCAAAGTCGAAATTGTTGCCGAAGGCGGTGCTGTTATTCTCTTTGTCGCCCAAAATCGGGAAGTAGCGTTTGGCCATCTCAATAACGCTTTGGGGCAGTTTCGAGAACTCGTAATTGCCTTTGAGATAGCCATTTACAAGGTTCGATTTCAGCAACAGGCTGTTGGTGCGCCCCACATTCGAGGTGAGGCTGAGTTCTTGCAGATAGAAATCCTCGTCGTTGTCCAAAAAGAGGTTGCTCAGCGTGATGTTGCCCGCCATACGATCGATGTCTGGGCCGTTGAAATTGGAGTTGATGCCGACCGACAGCACCAAATTCGGGTTGTTGTCGATAAGGTGCAGTGCGTGCGGTTTGAAGTGGTCGATGACGGCACTGAAATCGAAAATGTACTCTTCGGCGTTCCAGTCCACTTCGCCGTCGAAATCGAATTTCAGGTTCGGATCGTCGATGCCGATTTGTCCCACGAAGGTGCGGTTGGCGTAGTCGCCCGCCACAGCGATATTTTCGTAGGTGTAGTCGCGAAAAGTTATCCGTTCGACAATCAGGTCGGCGTGGGCTTTCAGCGATGCGCCTTTGCGCAGGTGCAACTTGGTATCCACATCGAAAGCGATGTCGCCGAGGCGTGCTTCGGCAGGCGTGAAAAGTCCGAGCCGCAGGCGTTTCGAGCGCACGCAGCCGTCGAGTTCGAGGCTGGTCAGTTCGTCGGTTATCTGCACATTCACATCGGTATTGATGGTGCCCGCGTTGGTTACCAAGCGGCCTTTGAGTGCTAGATTTTCCGGATAGCCTTTGGCGCGGCCGCTGTAGCGACATTTGCCCAGTTTGTGCATCTCTTGCGGCAGCACCACAGGGCGTTGCGTGAGGTTGGCGACCAAATCTTGCACCGCTGCTGGCGTGAAACTTATCTCGTTGAAACGCGCATCGGCAAAGGTGTTTTGCAGGTCGGGCAGCCCTTTGAAATCGAAATCACCATCGAAAGCGATGTCGCGGCCGTATGTTACCGACAAGTGTTGGGCGTGCGCGTCGCCTATCGTGCCAGACAGGTTGCCCGACAGCGTGCAGCGACTCTTCATGCGCCCAAAGGCAGGCACAAATGCCTCTAAATCAGGGAAATAGATGTTCGAGCGGTTCAGCGTGGCGTTGATTTGCACGGTGTTTGGCGCGGTAACCATCTGTTTCAAGTCGTCGAAATCGAACAGAATGGAATCGATGTCGATGTGCGAGCGCGGCAGGCTCACGCTCAAGTTTTCGGCAACGAACATGCTGTCGTTCAGCGTGGCCGAAGCGGTGATATTTTCGAGCCGAAAGCCCGATTTTTCGGTAAAACTAAATTCGCTGATGCTGGCGGCGATTCGTTTGTCGTGCGTCATACGGAACTGCGCCAAGGCGTTCAGTTGGCTGATGCTGATGTTGCGTGCATCGAAAGCGGCTTGGCGATTGTTGTGCGCAGCGGCTTCGTTGGTGATGTTCAGTTGGCCGTGGCACACCTCCACGCGATCGAACAGCAGCGCACCGTCGAAATGCGTCGAATCGGGAAACAGTTCGGTCAGGAAATCGAGGTTGGTGTTGCCCGCCGTGTCGATGTGTATGTTGATGTGCGGTGCTACCAATTCCGTGGCAGGGAAGACAATTTCGCTGTGCAGCAGCCGCAAAATCGCCATGCGTCCGTTCAGTTCGTCGGCGGCCAGCAGCGTGTCGCCTTGGCGGTCGGCAATGTAGATTTGTTGTAGGCTCACCTTGCCCAGTAGGCTCAAATCCACATGGCCAATGCTCACGGTGGTTTGCAGCGACTCTTCGAGCGCGTCGGTCAGTCGGCCTACCACATAGTTTTGAACCCTATCGATATGCAGCAGGAGAACAGGCGTGGCAAGCAGCACAACAAAACTCGCCACCACGATTAGCACTATTTTTATCGATTTTTTCGTACCTTTGCGTTTAACTTGCAAATTTAGTAGTTTTTTGCGGATTTCCCCACAGAAAATGCATTTCAGTCATCATTTTCTATCAAAAAAACTGCAAATTTTGTGCCTAAACCTATTGGAAACCTCTACGAGAAGTGAGGAATTTTTTAGTGAGAAGTGAATTTTTTAGAATAAGGAATAAAGAGTAAAGACAAAAGACCAAATTATTTGAAGATTTGAAGATTGAGGCATTGTTGAATGCGTCTAATTCTTAATTCAAAATTCATAATTAATGAAAGGCTTTTCCCCCTTCGGGGGAAACGGGAAAGGGGGCTACAACCAAGACCAATTTACAAATTGACGGATTGACAAATTTATTCGCTTCAACGCGTCAACAATTTGAAACACTGAAACTTTGAAACTGCGCGAAGCGCGAGAAACTAGAAATCAGAAATAAACCTTACAGACCAGCACCAATGCGTTAAACTTTTCAACTTATCAACTCATCAACTTTTCAACGACCGATCAACCAATCAACTGATCAACTAATCAACCAAACATTGAAACTGCGCGAAGCGCAACCAGAAACTTAGAAATTAGAAATTATTTTTTGACTTTATGATAACGATTTTGGGAATAGAATCGTCGTGCGACGACACCTCGGCGGCGGTTATTCGTGATGGTTTTTTGCTGTCGAATGTAACGGCCAGTCAGGCGGTGCACGAGGCTTACGGTGGCGTGGTGCCAGAATTGGCATCACGGGCGCATCAGCAGAATGTGGTGCCTGTGGTTCACGAGGCGTTGCGGCGCGCTGGTGTCGATAAATCGGCGTTGAGTGCCGTTGCTTTCACGCGTGGGCCGGGACTGCTCGGTTCGCTCATGGTGGGCACTTCGTTTGCCAAAGGGCTGGCGCAGTCGCTCGACATTCCGCTCATCGATGTGAATCATCTGCAAGCGCATGTGCTGGCGCATTTCATCAAGGAGAAAGATGCCGAAAACCGTCAGCCCGATTTTCCGTTTCTCTGTCTGCTGGTGTCGGGCGGCAATTCGCAGATTGTGTTGGTGAAAAACTACAACGATATGCAAGTTGTGGGGCAGACCATCGACGATGCGGCGGGCGAGGCGTTCGACAAGTGCGCCAAGGTGATGGGGCTGCCCTATCCCGGCGGACCGTTTGTCGATAAACTGGCCAAAGAGGGCAATCCGCTGGCGTTTCCGTTCAACAAACCGCACATTGCGGGCTACGACTACAGTTTCAGCGGTTTGAAGACCTCGTTTCTCTACTTTTTGCGCGACAAGACGCAAGAAAATCCCGATTTCGTCGCCCAGAACAAAGCCGATTTGTGCGCCTCGCTGCAAAAGACAGTCGTCGATATTTTGATGAAAAAACTCGAACTTGCCGCCAAAGATTTGGGCATCGACCAAGTGGCGGTGGCGGGCGGTGTGTCGGCCAATTCGGGGCTGCGGGCGGCGTTTGTCGAGCGTGCCGAGCGCAAACATTGGCGCGTTTTCATTCCTAAATTTTCGTACACCACCGACAATGCCGCCATGGTGGCCATTACGGGCTATTTCAAGTACCAAGACGGCGACTTTTGCGACCCATCGCTGCCGCCGTTTGCACGCGTAACCATCTGATTTTCTTACGATTATGAATCTCTCCGAACTTAAAAAAAACTGTGAGCCTTACCGCGGTGTGTTGCGGTTTGTGGTGGTGCTGCTGGTGGCGCATTTTCTGTGGAAATTCACCGTTCTCGGCGACGAGTGCGGCGATGTGGTTACCTTTTTCGGGTGCGACATCTCTGCGCCTTTTCTGTCAATGAGCGCGCACATTGCCAGAGTGGTGGCGGCGATTCTCGGCTGGCTGGGCTACGACCTCACACTCACAAACGCCACCATGCACTTTGCCAACGGCCACGGCGTTCACATCGTTTGGGGCTGTTCGGGCCTGAAACAGATGTTCATCTTTGCCTGCATTTTGCTGGCGGCGCGCGGTCCGTGGCAGCACAAGTTGTGGTTTGTGCCGATGGGCATGGCGGCCTGTTATCTCATCAATATCGGGCGCATTACGCTGCTCTCGATGGTTGTGGCGCACCGCCCCGAGTGGTTCTACCTGCTGCACGAATATGTGCTGAAATACCTCTTCTACGGCATCATCTTCCTCTTCTGGGTCTGGTGGGAAGAGCGCTTCAATCGAGGTCGACAAAGCAACTGATGAGGAAGGGGGTAAGAAAGCGAATGTTTATTCACGGTAGGGGAAAAGCAATTTTTTCTCCGCAGAAAATTAGGAGAATTAGGTTCTATTTAGTATCTTTGTACGATTTTTATGGGTGGCGGTTTATAACCGCAAAAACGGGAGAGACAATATGGAATTTACGCTGCTCAACAATACGGATCGCCGTGTGATAGACGACTTGCGCAAGCAACTCCGTCCCCATGCCCGCTTGCAGATTGCCGCCGCCGCATTCTCTATCTATGCCTTCGAGGCGTTGCGCGACGAGTTGCAGCAGATAGATGAGTTGCAATTCCTCTTTACCTCCCCGACCTTTACCACCGAGAAATCCGCCACACAGAAGCGGGAGTTCTATATTCCCAAACTCAATCGAGAGCGCAAACTCTACGGCACAGACTACGAAATCCGTCTGCGCAACCAACTGACGCAGAAAGCCATTGCCCGTGAGTGTGCGGACTGGATACGGGCAAAAGTCAAGTTTAAGACCAACACCACCGAGCGGGAGATTATGGGGCAGATGTTGGTTCGTTCGGGGGCAGAAGAGTATGCCTACTATCCTTTCGGTCAGTTCACTACTTCTGAACTCGGTTGCGAGCAGGGCAACAGCCTGCTCACGCAGATTACCAAGGTGGGGCAGCCTGTCTCGGCGCAGTTTCTCCGTGATTTCCGTATGCTCTGGGACGACCGCGAAAAGATGCAGGATGTGACGGAGCGGGTGTTGGAAAATATAGAGACCGTCTACCGGGAGAATGCGCCGGAGTTTATCTATTTTGTGACACTCTACCATATCTTCCACGAGTTTCTGCAAGACCTCTCGGAGGATGTGCTGCCTAATGAGGCAACGGGCTTCAAGCAGAGCAAAATATGGAACAAACTCTATAATTTTCAGAAGGACGCTGCGCTGGCAATCATCAATAAATTGGAGCGTTACAACGGCTGCATACTTGCCGACAGTGTCGGCTTGGGTAAGACTTTTACTGCCCTTGCGGTGGTCAAGTACTACGAGAACCGCAACAAGTCGGTGCTGGTGCTATGCCCCAAGAAACTGCACGACAACTGGCAGACCTATCGCTCCAACTACAAGAACAACCCCATTGCCGAAGACCGCTTGCGCTACGATGTGCTTTTCCATTCTGACCTGAGTCGGGACAGGGGCAAGTCCAACGGTCTGGATCTGGAGTTTATCAACTGGGGCAACTACGACCTTGTCGTGATCGATGAGAGCCACAACTTCCGCAACGGCGGGAAGGTTACCACCGATGAAAACGACGAGAATCCCCGCGAGAACCGCTACTTGCGGCTGATGAACAAGATCATCCGTTCGGGCGTTAAGACCAAAGTTCTGATGCTCTCGGCAACGCCGGTCAATAACCGCTTCAATGACCTGAAGAATCAGATCCAACTTGCCTACGAAGGGCGGCAGGAACTGATCAACCCTCTGCTCGATACAGACCGACCCATCGAAGACATTTTCCGCCGTGCCCAAACGGCGTACAACCAATGGGCAAAACTGCCCACCGAGGAACGCACCACGCAGCGGCTGCTCGACGACCTGGATTTCGATTTCTTCCATCTGCTCGATGCCGTTACGATTGCCCGCTCACGCAAACATATCGAGCGCTACTATGATACCACCGACATCGGGCAGTTTCCGGAGCGGCTTAAGCCTATCTCCAAGCGTCCGCCGCTGACTGACCTGAGCGCCAACCGTACGGCTACTTTCACCGATATTGCCAATATGCTCAACGAATTGAATCTTTGGGTGTATGCGCCTTCGAGGTATATTCAGTTCAGTTGCCGTGCCAAGTATGGTATTGAGGAGGGGCAGGAGAACAAAGGTATATCGATGGCGGGGCGTGAGCAGGGTATCCGCCGGCTGATGGCGATTAATATACTGAAGCGCCTCGAGAGCAGTGTCAATTCGTTTCGGCTTACTATCAAGCGCATAAACGATATTATCAGCCACCATATCGAAGTGATCGATACCTACGAGCGGACGAAGCGGCAGACCGATTTCGCCTTTCTGGAACTCGCTACCGACACCCTCGATGCCGACGACGCCGAGAACGATGTTTTCGTGGGCGGCAAGAAGACGAATATCTCGCTTGCCGATATGGACTATCTGAGTTGGCGGAACGATATGCAGCACGACCAAGAGATACTCACACTGTTGCTCAAGATGATAGAGGACATCACCCCCGAGCACGATGGTAAACTGCAGATGCTCCGACACAACATCATCGACAAACTGCATGCCCCTATCAATCCGGGCAACCGCAAGATTATTATCTTCACGGCGTTTGCCGACACGGCGGAGTACTTGTACGACCAACTGCGGCAGCCGCTCTTGGAGAAAGCAAACATCTATACCGCCCTTGTGACGGGCAACGGCACCAAGACCAATCTGCCCCGTGTGGAGAATGATTTTAATACACTACTGACCCTCTTCTCGCCCGTCAGCAAAGAGCGCAATACCCTCTATCCCGACGAGAAGCGGGAGATAGATGTGCTTATCGCTACCGACTGTATCTCCGAGGGACAGAACCTGCAGGACTGCGACTACCTCATCAACTACGATATTCATTGGAATCCCGTGCGTATCATACAGCGTTTCGGGCGTATCGATCGTATCGGCTCGCAGAACAAGGTCATACAGTTGGTCAACTATTGGCCCGACATGGAGTTGGATAAGTATATCGAACTCAAAGGGCGGGTGGAGAACCGCATGAAAGCCACGGTCATTACCTCTACGGGCGACGACAACCTCTTGTCCGATGAGGAAAAGGGCGACCTCGACTACCGCCGTGAGCAACTCAAACGCCTCCAAGAGGAGGTGGTGGACCTCGAGGATATGGATACGGGCATCAATATCATGGATTTGGGGCTGAATGAGTTCCGCCTCGACCTGCTGCAGTATATCCACGAGGGGCACGATGTGGAGCATACGCCTCTGGGGATGAGTGCCGTGGTGCCGGCGAGCGATACGGCGCAGCGGGGCGTTATCTTTATCCTGAAGAACCGCAACAACGCCGTCAATATCGGTAAGCAGAACCTGCTGCATCCTTTCTATATGGTGCATATAGCAGACAACGGCGACATCCTCTGCAACCACTTGCAGCCCAAGCACCTGCTTGACATCATGCGCCTTGCCTGCAAAGGGCAGACCGAACCCTACAAAGACCTCTGCCGAGCGTTCAATCGAGAGACACGCGACGGCCGCCGCATGGAGAAGTACTCCGACCTATTGGGCAAGGCCATCGAGAGTATGGTCAGCGTCAAGCAGCAGAGCGACATCGATTCGCTATTCTCGTCGGGTGAGACCACGGCATTGGTGGGCGACATACGGGGGTTGGACGATTTTGAACTGATATGTTTTTTGGTCATACGATGAAAGAAAACCTGCTCCGATATCCGTCCTCGTGCTGGGTGGGCAAGCCTGTCCCCAAGACGGCGATTCTCCGACGGCTGCAGGTGCCGACGGCTATGCGACGCCGCTTGCAGGACGAAGTGCTGTCCGTCGAGTGGCTCTACAAGATAGCCCCTGCTACGCTGCAAGTGACGGCTACCCCAGCCCTGCCCGAGATACAGGTCTTTCTGGCCGACCTGCGTGGTACGGACTGCCCGACGGATGTGTTCGCCTTTCTCGACCGCTGCATGCCGCAGTATTTGGTCTTTGTCTTGCGCCGGGGGGAGCAGTACTGCCTACTGGTCAACTACAAGCAGTGGGCGGACACGGAGCATACCCGTTTCGATATACGGCAGACTTTCCGCACCGAGTGGTGCCCTGCCGACCAACTCTCGCTGCCTATCTCAGGCACGGAACTGCCGACCGTCTATGCCGGCTTTGTGCGTCGTATAGCGGGCTGCAGCCTGCCTGCGGACGCTACCGCCCCGCTTGAGCAGGATGTACTGACCTACCAACGCCAACAGGCACTCCGCAAACTGCTTGCGCAGAAAGAGACGGCTATACGGCGGGAGACCCAACCTACCCGTAAGTTCGCCTTACACCAAGAGATACTCCAACTGAAAAACGAATTAGACACA
>CAVBBP010000059.1:0-14534 GCA_963593685.1 Segatella copri | reverse complement strand
TCAATACTATAAAAATCGAAAAAACAGAAAAAAGGGTGCTGAAAAACATAAAATGCAACCCAAACGCCGTAAAAATATCAGCAAAAATGGAGAAAAACAGCCTCAATTTTATTCGACAATCTTGAGAAATTATCGTTTTTTGCCAAAATCGGGGTCAATTTTCAGAAATGCAACCACAAGAAAAGAGATGAGGCAGCACACCATAACGATGTTGAAAAACATACTGTAGCCGACGGCATCTTTCAAGTAGCCCGACATCATTCCGGGCAACATCAGTCCAAGATACGAAATGCCCGTGCAGATGGAATAATGCGCTGTGCGAAATTTTCCTTGACTGTAGAAAAGCATGTAGAGCGTGAGCACGGTGAAGCCAAATCCGTAGCCAAATTGCTCCACAAAAAGGCACGACGACACCACCCACATATTGGCATTGAGCGTGTAGGCAAGGTAGATATACACCACATCGGGCAGCGTGATGGCGCAAACCATCGGCCAAAGCCAGCGTTTCATACCGTCGCGGCTGACGAGCAGCCCACCGATGATGCCGCCCAACAGAAGCCCGATAAGCCCCACAGTACCCTGCGCCAAGCCGTACTCTTCGGGAGAAAGTCCTAGTCCGCCTTCGGCATTGGGACGCATGAGAAAAGTTTTGGTCATGGTGTTGAGCAGGGCTTCGGGGAATCGGTAGAGCAGCAGAAAAAGCATCACAAAAAGTGTCTCTTTTGCACTGAATTTACGGAAAAAGGTGCTCATCATCTGTTTCAACTCGGCGGCGACATGGCTTGCGGTTTTGCCAGAATTGACATCGTCGGCGGGGCGCGGCATCACCTTACAATGATAGAGCCACAAAGCGATGAAAAGTGCCGCCAATCCGTAGAAAATGAGCGTCCACGAATAGGCCACAGGCAACTGAAGGGCGTGTTGCAGCAGGCCAGCCACCGAAACGAGCGCACCATTGACAAATATCACCGCCAAGCGGTAAAATGTGTTCCGCAGCCCCACATATTTCGCCTGATTGTGTTCGTCGAGTTCGAGCATATAGAAGCCATCGGCCGAAATGTCGTGTGTGGCACTGGCAAACGCCATAGCGAAAAGAAAAAACATAGTGCCTTGGAACCAAAAATCGGTGGGCAGCGTGAACGCAATGCCAGCCAACGCACTCCCCATAAGCAGTTGCATGGCAAGCACCCACCAGCGTTTTGTTTTCAGCAGGTCGATAAACGGACTCCAGAGCGGTTTCACCACCCACGGCAGCGCGAGCCAACCTGTGTAGAGTCCCACTTCGGCATCGGTGAGTCCCATCTGCATATACATCACCACGGAGAGTGCCGTAACAACGACATTTGGCAGTCCTTCGGCAAAATAGAGCGTCGGAATCCAACGCCACGGCGAGGCGGCTGATTCTATTTTCTGATTTTTCACTTGAAACGGTTGTTAAAAATTGTCCAATAATGGTCGTTGGCATCGGCTTGCAGATGGCGTTCGATGCGTTTCGAGGCGTTTTTGCGCAACAAACGGCAGAAAATCAGGAACAGCAGCAGCAAAACCGCCTGCGCACCGGGCGTAACCTGCGACACAAAGAGTATAGCATCAAATGTGCCGTGGAGCAAGACAGGCACCAACCAAACGCAAATTTTCACGAAAAATGATGAGCGCGTGAAATAGGCCAACGCATAGAAATAGCCCATTGCCACGGCAAAAAAGAAATGCCCCGGCACCGAAAAAATGGCGCGCGTAATGCCCACCGACACCCACGATTCGTAGTTGCTGAACAGATACAGGATATTTTCGGCGGCAGCAAAACCAAGACCGATGGTGGCCGCATAGACAATGCCATCGATGCGTTCGTCGAAATAGGGATTGCGGCGCAGCAACAACCACAGCATGAGCAGTTTAGCACTCTCTTCGGGGACGGCCGCACCCAAAAACGCACAACGCACACTTTCGACAAAGGTGGTCGGTTCGACAGTGAAATAACCCATCGCCTCGAGCGGTCGCGAAATGAGCAGCGACACAGCCGTGGAAAAAATGCCGAACAGAAAACCTTTCAGAAGCCAACGCCACGGTTCGGGGCGAGCGCGGTCACACCTATATATATAGACAAGCAAAACGAATGCGGGCGCAACTGCCGCCAGAAAAATCAGCCAAAATTCCATCACCATAGTTTTTTTATTTGCGAATGCACAAAATAGTGCGCCAAAATTTCGTTGTATTTGTAACCTTTTGCGCCCATCACGGCGGCACCGATTTGGCACAATCCCACGCCATGCCCCCAGCCTGCGCCAGTCAGCAAAAAGCCGTCGGGCAGCACATCGACCACAAAAGCCGAACTATACAAGTGCGATTCGGAGAGC
This sequence comes from Segatella copri, assembly GCA_963593685.1. Classification (GTDB taxonomy): domain Bacteria; phylum Bacteroidota; class Bacteroidia; order Bacteroidales; family Paludibacteraceae; genus W0P28-013. Next base: position 12,180 of record CAVBBP010000059.1, on the reverse strand, counting down.
CATTTGCGAATTTCCAACTCTTTGCCGACCACGAGCGTCCGTTTTGTGCCAACAATGCGCAAACGCACCAACCGTCCCGACGCGCCGCGCTCGACAGGTTCGAGTGCCAGAATATCGCCAAAGTCGATGCCCGACTTGCGGCGCACCAACTCGGAGAGTTCGACCGTGGTGTAACGCACCGTCCAGCGGTAAAAATCGGTCGTTTCTTGGTCGTAATTGTTTAGCACTTGCGACAAAATCTGCGCATCGTGTGTGTTGCAAAACGCTTCGGACGCAGAGCGAATCCAGCGTTCGGCGTTGGCTTCTACGGTCAAATCGGGCAGTGCAGCGTCGGCCGCATCGCGCACGGGCTGCAAATAGGCGTGATGTTCATCGGCCCAGCAGTTTTCAAAACGCTCCGACACGCCGCCGCACGATTTCGAAAAACGCGCATCGCAAATTTCGCCGCCACTCACCAGCACCTCGCCGCGCGTAGCCTCGACAGCCTGTTTCACCAACGGTGTTTGCGCGCGCGCCACACCCTGATAACGCTGACAATGGTCGTCGGCGCACACATCGAACAGCGCGTGTGCATCGCGTTCGTACCATTTTATCCATTCACTATCAGTCTGATTTTGAGGCTGTTGCTGTGGTTTTCGGTCTTGTTCCGCATCGATAATCGGCTTCATCAGCCAACTGCGCGAAATGACGGCGTGCGCCTTAAGCAGTTCGAGCGACGAGGTGGCGCTCATCTCCGACGAAATAACGCTGTAAAGGTAATCTTCGACGCGTAACACATTGATTGCCACCAACTTATCGTCATCGACAATCAACCGCAACGCCCCTTTGAAAAATTGGTCTTCGCACCGCTCCCAGTGAAAACCGATGCCAATCAGCACGCTGCGCAAACAAAAATGTCCCGCCAATTCGTCGGCTTTTTGCGGTGCAATCGGCTCAAAACGCAGTTCGGCAAACGGCGCGCCACGCCAAACGACCTTACCATCGGCACAAGCGGCGGCATAACTGCCCGCAGCGACGATTTCGCCCGTCTGCACGCAGCGAAAAGCGGTGTCGAAATCGAAGCGCACCTCGGTTGCCGACAGAATGCCCACCGAAATTTGTCGCTCGGCACTGGGCGGAAACTGCTCCATCGCTGGAAAATCGACGGTAGATTTGGCCATAAAATCGTCGATCGACGGCACAAACATCTTCAACGCCGCTGTCGATTCGCCCAATTTCTTTTTTCGCTGAACAATTACCATTTTTAGGGGATTTCTAGTTTCTGGTTTCTAGTTTCTAGTTTCAGGTTGTCGATTTGAAAATTTGAAAATTTGAAAATTAAGGCGTTTCGGTTACCGACAATTTGAAATTTGAAATTGCGGCTCTGCCGCATCACTCCTCACTCCTAATTCCTCACTCCTAATTTGTCTTGCTACTTGCTACTCATATCTTGCGACTAACAATTTGAAATTTGGTCGAAAATATCGACAATGTCGGCCGCCGTAATTTTGGCAAAATGTGCAGGATTTGGCGTAACAAAAACGCCCGCCATCTCGACTGCCGCTGGACTCACAAGCAACTGATTTTCAGGATTTTCGGCCGCATATTGCCACGGACGAAACGCACGACGCGGCAACACAAACAGATAGGTGCACTCCTGCTCGCAGCAAGCCACAAGGTTCATCATCGGCTCCACAAGCGGCTCCGACAGAAGCGTGTTATAGAGTTTCAAAAACGCCACCTGCAGGGCATCGTCGCGCTTGCCTTCGATGCAAAAAACGGTGCGCAGATAGCCATCGAGTGCAAATGTATGCGCCGAACCAGTGGTATCTACCAGTCGCGCACGCGCCGCTTTCAGCCGAAAATAGTCGCCGATGAGCGGCAAAAACGCCTTTGTCCCCGCCTGAAAATGGAGATGATCGGGCGCAGAAGCCCCACAACGCGGTCCATTGTAGAAGACGACATAATCGGGCAAACGCCGCGCAAAGTCCAGAAAATCAGCAATATGCGCTGCAATCTCCTGCGGTTGGTGCTGTTTGTGCGCCAGCGTAAAATGCTGCGGAAAAATCGGGAACGGATTGACCAGCACCTCCCAATCGCCGCACGCCACCGCCGTCTGCTCCGACGGACGATTGTGGGCGCACAAAAAACAGGGACGCGCCGCAATGGCCGCCGCATCGACCTTGGCCGCCGACGACACCACGCGCGCAGGATTGCACTGCACACGCACCGAAAAGCCATCGAAAGCGAAAGTGCGCACCTCGACACGCGCCAAATCGGCAAAATTTTTTGCCGCCAACGGCCAATCGCGCATTTGCGCATCGAAAAGTTGCTTTATGGAGGTCTGTAAATCCATTTTTCAAACAATCAAAATATCAAAAGTTCCGACGAAAACGACATTATACCCAAACAATACGCTCTGCCAACTGCAAAAAATAGTCGTTCGACCAAATCTCCAGTTCGCGCGGATTACGAACAAACGGCAGTACATCGGCTTTCGCTTGGCGTATATCTGTGCTACTTAGTCGGTGTCGCAAAAGAGCGAGAAACGCCTCTTTTTCCACTTTTTCGCCGTTAAATTGCAGAATACGCTGTTGCAAATGCGCAAAATGAAGCGGTACATTGTGCCGTATGTAGAACTCAAAATCATACCAATCGCGCCCTTTAACACGATTTTTCCAACTACGAAAAACCAAGGCGTGCATTTTTCCTGCGAACAGATCGGGCAATGCAAAACAGCGCGTCATAAACGACACAGGCTGCAATAGCAATTTCTGCTCGGTAGAAAATCCCAATGGCGGCTGCGTATCCACCTCAATTTTTATCTTGATAGTCTTTTCCGTTTGGAACGACAAATCATACACATCAGTGGTATCTTTGAGAAATGCCGACTCCACTTTGCCGAACGATTTTTTCTCTTTCTTGGTGATTTCCACCTGCCGTCCCACCAATGCAAAGGCATCTATAATCGGCTGAAAATAGTGCGAAAAGTCGAAATGTTCGTCGGCTGCGAGAAGCGAAAAATCCATATCTTCGCTAAAACGCTGCAAACCATGAAATATACGCAGACAAGTGCCGCCATAAAAAGCCGCCTTTTCGAAGAAACAGCCTTGATATAGCCCTGCCAAGACAATCTGCTGATTCACCTCGAAAATGGCATTGCGCTGCTGCTGACTGGTGCCGAGGTCGTATTGTGCAAGCATATTCTGATAGATACCATTCATCGGGCGAGCAGTTTTATGAGCGTTTGTATCGATGTTTTCTTTTTGCCGACACGAGCATAGTCGCAGAATATATCGGGGTTCATTTTGCCGAAAGCCTCCATATCCAAACGAATATCCTCCTCCAAATATCGCTGTGCATCGGTCAAATAGCGCAAATTCACTTGCGGCGAAGTGGCAATCAAGTCGCATAAGGCCTTTTCGGGCGTGGCCATCACAAACGAATACCCATTGCGAGTGATATTAGACACCCCGATAGGGAACACCGCGCGAGGCGTATTGCTGTAGGAGAAAACACCCACAGGTGTCTCGAATGTGCGGGTATGCTTGATAGTCATCGACTGTGTTTGATAGACCGCTTCGGGGGTCAGCCCATAGAAACGCAAGGCCGACAAACACGAGATGTACGAAGGCGAATAGAGTTGATTGGCAATCAATTCATGCGACAGCGGTTTGCGCGTTATTTCTGGCGAAACGACATACAGCCCACGCTTCAGGCGAATCACCTCTCCCGCTTGCTCCATGCGGCGAATTTTGTCGTTGATATTCACGACATTGCCCAGTGCCGATGCCAGTACAGAAGAGGTAACGGGCACCTCTCCAATCCGTTCCAACGCTGTGTGTATCTGTCGCACTTGCATATTATTGGCTCTCTCGGAATAGTAAAATTCAGAACAGCAAATCTTATTAAATTAGATTTTTTGTTCCATTTTTGACTGCAAAGATAGTGCAAATACTCCAAATTGCAAAACACCTACTTGATTATTTAGATTCAGTCTAAATAACGCGTTTCAAAATTAGAGTATCAAAATTAAATTTTGGGCGTTTTTATCGATAAATTTTCACTTTTCTTATTTAGATTCAGTCTAAATAAGGGCGTTTTGTTTTTGTCGCGCCAAAATTTCGATGGTGCGCAAACGGTCTTTGTAAAGGTTGTTGGCGTTCACCTTTTCGACCGAGAGAGCGGCATCGGAATTGCCCTCCCAGCGGCGGCAGAGATAGACCGACTGCATCACGCGACCGATCTGATAGCGGCGCGAAAAGCGCAGCCCGAGCGCATAATCTTCGCCATAACTCGTATTTGGCACGCCAAACTGTCGCAAAATCGGCGTATAGAAGGCACGCGGCGCACCTAATCCATTGATTCGCAAGGCATTGTTGCGGCCGTTGTCGGGCGTCCACTCTTTGTGGTCAATCAGTCCGGGCGGAATGGGACGCATTGCACCGTCGGTCATCGTGTAGGCACCGACCACCATGGCGCAACGCTGTTGGTAGAACGCATCGACCAGCGTTTGCAGCGTGTTGGGCGACTCGTAAACATCGTCGCTATCGAGTTGCACGGCAAATTTGCCGCAGTGCGGACTGTAAATGCCTTCGTTCCAGCAGCCGCCAATGCCCAAATCGTTGCGCGCAGGGACAAGATGCACCACGCGCGAATCGTTGGTATATTTTTCGATGAGTTCGGAAGTGCCGTCGGTCGAGTGGTTGTCGATGATTATCAGATTGAATGCAAAAGTGGTCTTCTGCGCAAGCACCGAGCGGATAGCGTCGTCGATAGTGCTGACGCGGTTGCGCACAGGAATGATGACCGACGCTTCGACAGCAAAATCGTTTTCGGCAAAATCGACCGCCACAAAATCGGGCGCAAGGTAAGCCCCGATGCGCTTGAGGTGCGCCGTGCAGGCTTGCTCCATCTCGATTTGCACCGCGCGATTTTTCGGATCGACATAGTCGAATTGCTTCTGACCGCTGCGGCGCGCGTCCTGCTCCACTTCGGTGTAGAGAAATTCGGGCAGATGGACAATCGGCGCAACTTCGCTCAAGCGCAGCCGCAAATCGTACCAGCCAGCAAAGCGAAAATGCGCTTCGGAAGCCGCCGCCGCCTGTTTTAGGCGTTGCGCATCGAACAGTAGCAGCGAACCGAAATTGAAGTCGTCGCGCACGCTGCCAAGTTGGTAGTCGATGGTCGGATTGCGGAGCAGTTCGTCTCCTTTTTGCGCATAATAATCGGTGTAAAGCAGCCCCACATTGGTGTCGGCAGCCACCTGCACCATGCGTTCCAGCGCGCGTTGCCCGAGTGCAAGCGGCGTAGATTTGGTGTAGAGAAGTGCGTAGTCGGTGTCGGCGTGGGCGGCCACAAGTGCCACCGTGTCGCTGCTAGCAAAATCGGTCATCGTGAGCGTTTGGCAGTCGGGGCAGATAGTAGCGTTGGGCGACAGCAAAAAGATGTGCGCCACACACGGCGACTGGCGCAACTGCGCCACCGTAGCCGCCACTGCGGCAGCATCGTCGGCCAACAAAAAGCAGGTGATTGGTTTCATAAGCGTTTGGGGATAAAACAATTTGCAAAAATAACTCCTTTTATTCAAAAAGACAAACGCTTAATTAGTTTGAAAGTGTGTAAAGTGAAAAGTGTATAAAGTGGGAAAGTGTATAAAGTGTGTAAAGTAGGGACGCACCGCGTGCGTCCGTTTCTGTGGATTTGCAGATTTGGTTATTTGGAGAGTTGATAAACCTGTTAATTTGAAATTTGAAATTGTCTTGGTCGTAGCCCCCTTTCCCGTTTCCCCCGATAGGGGGAAAGGCCTTTTGGTCTTCGTTTTAGTCATTGTCTTAGTCTATAAACGATAACCTCTCACCTATAAACTTTTCGGACGCACTCGGTGCGTCCCTACAAATCTTGCGACTTGCTACTCACATCTTGCGACTAAAAAATTCAAAACTTGTAGCGGAAGCCGACGCTGACTAACTCTTTGAATTGTAGGCGTGGGTCTTTGCCGTCGGGGAGCGTGATGGTGGAGTCGTAGCGCGGATTGAGCGACACACGCGCCGACAAAAAGCGGTTGATGATGAAGTTGCCGATGATTTCCCAGTCGGCTTCGATGCCCTTGTAATTGGTGTAAAACGAAAAAGTGGTTTCGAGTTTTATCTCGCGCATGAAACTGTGTTCCCACTTTACCTTGATTTTGCTGCCAAGGTCGTGTTTGGTCTTTTGCCCTGCGGGAATGCCCTGTTTGTCGGCAATGCTCTCGCTCACGCCGTTGCGGTGGGTGGTGTCGGCCACATGCAGCATTTTGTACGAAATCGGCAGCAACTGCACCGACAACTCTTTTTTGTATTTGAAATCGAAACCGGCCGACAGACTGAGGCGCAGCGGCGAAAATGGCCCTGTAACGCGTTCGTAGGAATTTTTGATGTAGGTGTTGAAAAGCGGCGTGGAGAGTTCGAAATCGGCGGAATAGAACCACATTTGGCTTTTGAAGGCGCGAATGCCCAGTTTCGAAGTCAGTTTCACAAGGTCATCGTTGGTGCGGAAAGTGCGCAGAGTGTCGGAGGCGGCGGTGTTGAAACTAAATTTCATGTCTAACTGATTGTCCCACTGTATTTTATCCGATGTATAATTGACTTTCCCTTTGAAGAAAAAGTAGGCCGCCATGCTGCTTTCGCCGCCCGTGTACCAGTTGCTCGAATAGTAGTTTTGCGAAAATTGTATCTGCACATCGCCGCCATACTCCCACGGCGATTTGTTGGGTTTCAGTTTCGCCAATTTGTCGATTTTGACGGTCGGCACAGCCACCACATTCACCCTGTCCTGACTGTTTTTTGTGCGGCGGCGGCGGATTTCGTCGATGTTTGGCAGTTGCGATTCGTGGTAGGCAAACGCATCGGGATTGGCACGGAACGCCTCGCTTTGCGCCCGATGACGCAGACGGCGCACCGCGTCGGTCGGCTCGGAACGATGCACCGCCACCCATTCGTCCATAAAAAGCGGATTGCTCTGCGCTCGCTGGGCGGCATTTTTGCGAATTTCGGCCAATTCGTCGGCACTAATCAACGGCACAACAAGCGTATCGGGCAGAAATTCCAGCGAATCAGAATTTGCGGCAACGACAGGCAACAAATCTGCCTGATTGACAGCAATTTGCAGCGTATCTTCGTGAGCGACAACCGTCGGAATCGTATCGAGATTTGCAACGGCGATTTGTAGCGTATCTTCTTGATCAGCAATCGGTTGCAACGAATCTGCTGGCACGGATTCTGCGGCAAGCGTATCGTTTTCGGGAACGCCATCGGGCAGAGAATCGACCACGGCATATTGCTCGAGCCACGCATCGAGTTCGGCATCGCTCACGGTAGGAATGGTGTCGGTTGCCTGCGCAAAAAGTGCGACCGCCGACAGCAAAAAAGCCGTTGTCAAGCCCAAAAATTTCATTCAGAATTGGTGTCGTCGTATTTGTCGAACAGAAAATCGTTGTACGGAAAGCGCGTTACATGAATCTGCTTCACGCGGTCGTAGAGCAGGCGTTTCAGCGCGTCGATATTCTCTTTGCGCTGCGCCGAAATGAATATGCAGTCGTTGCCCAACTTGGCCATCCACATGTGCTGCAACTCGTCGAGACTGTAGTTTTCGCGGCGTTTTGCGCCAAGGTCGTCGACCTCTTGCGGCGTGTAGGTAAACGCATCTATCTTGTTGAAAACCAGAATGGTAGGCTTTTGTTCTTTGGTGATTTCGGCCAGCGTGGCGTTCACCACTTCGTACTGCTCCTCGAAATTCGGGTGCGAAATATCGACAATATGCACCAGCAGGTCGGCCTCGCGCACCTCGTCGAGCGTCGATTTGAACGACTCGATAAGATTTGTGGGCAGTTTGCGTATGAATCCGACCGTATCGGTGAGCAGAAACGGCAGGTTGTCGATGATAACTTTGCGTACGGTGGTGTCGAGCGTAGCAAAGAGTTTGTTTTCGGCAAAAACATCGCTTTTGCTCAGCAGGTTCATCAGCGTCGATTTGCCCACATTGGTGTAGCCGACCAGCGCCACGCGCACCATTTTACCGCGGTTTTTGCGTTGCACGGCTTTTTGTCGATCGATAGCGGCCAACTGCTGTTTGAGCAGCGAGATTTTGTTCAAAATAATGCGGCGGTCAGTCTCTATTTGCGTTTCGCCAGGGCCACGCATACCAATGCCGCCTCGCTGACGTTCGAGGTGCGTCCACAGGCGTGTGAGGCGCGGCAGCATGTATTGACACTGCGCCAGTTCCACCTGCGTTTTGGCGTGTGCCGTCTGTGCGCGTTTGGCAAAAATATCGAGAATGAGGCTGGTGCGGTCGAGAATTTTCAGCCGCAACTCTTTTTCGATGTTGCGCAGTTGCAGCGGCGACAGTTCGTCGTCGAAAATGACCATGCCCACCTCTTCGTGTTCGGTGGCAAACGCGCGGATTTCGTCCAGTTTGCCCTGCCCCACAAAAGTGCGTGAATTGGGATAATCGAGCCGCTGCACAAAGCGTTTCACGGGCAGTGCACCAGCCGTTTCGGCCAAAAAAGCCAGTTCGTCGAGATACTCTTTCGAGCGTTCCTCGTTCTGTTGCGGCGTTATCAAGCCGACCAAAATCGCATTTTCGGCGTATATTTCAGTTTCTCGTTTTTCCAAAGCGAACTAAATTTCAGAATTTAAATTTCAAATTGCGGTAGCCGAAACGCTGCAATTTTCAAATAATTAAGTAATTGGAAATTAGGTAATTGGATAATTAAAAAAGTCTTTTGTCTTTACTCTTTATTCTTTATTCTATAACCTCTAACCTCTAACCTCTCATTCTCAATTATCAATTCTCCCGGGGTAAACTTCCAAGGCTTTTTGCAGCACGAGCAGGGCTTTGCGCAGTTCCTCTTTTTCGAGTACATAGGCGATGCGCACCTCGTTGCGGCCGTATTCATCGGAGGTATAGAAGCCCGAAGCAGGTGCCATCATCACGGTTTGGCCGTCGTAGTCGAAATCGGAGAGCAGCCACGCGCAAAACTTGTCGCTGTCGTCGATGGGCAGTTTGGCCACGGTGTAGAACGCGCCCATCGGAATTGGCGAATAGACGCCCGGAATGCGGTTCAGACCGTCGATAAGGAATTTGCGGCGTTCCACATATTCGCTGTACATCTCTTCGAGATATTCGTGCGGCGTATCCATCGATGCTTCCGCCACAATCTGCCCGAGCAATGGCGGACTGAGGCGCGCTTGACAAAACTTGATGACGCTCTCGTGCACCGTCTTGTTTTTGCACACCAAAGCACCGATACGAATGCCGCATTCGCTATAACGCTTTGATACTGAATCGATTAGAATAACATTATTTTCGATGCCGTCCAAGTGAAATGCCGAAATGTACGGCGCGCCCGTGTAGCAAAATTCGCGGTAAACCTCGTCGGAAAAGAGGTAGAGGTCGTATTTTTTTACCAAATCGCGAATCTGATTCATCTCCTTGCGCGTGTAGAGGTAGCCCGTCGGGTTGTTGGGATTGCAGATGAGAATGCCTTTGGTTTTGGGTGTTATCAGTTTTTCGAACTCCGACACAGGCGGCAGCGCAAAACCCTCTTCGATAGACGAAACAACGGGTTTTACCACGGCACCAGCAGCAATGGCAAACGCCGTATAGTTGGCGTAGGCGGGCTCTGGCACAATGATTTCGTCGCCGGGGTCGAGGCAACTCATAAACGCAAACTGCACCGCCTCCGAGCCGCCAGCCGTTACGATGATATCATCGACGCTGACATCGATATTGAAGCGGCTGTAGTAGTTCAGCATCTTCATGCGCAGACTTTTGAAACCGTCGCTGGGGCTGTATTCTAGCACCGTGCGGTCGATATGTTTCAGCGCATCGAGGCCGATTTGTGGCGTTTTCAGGTCGGGCTGCCCGATGTTGAGATGATACACTTTCACGCCGCGTGCTTTGGCTTTGTCGGCCAGCGGCGCAAGTTTACGAATTGGCGATTGCGGCATCAGCAAGCCGCGTTGCGAAGGTGTTGGCATTCCTTATTATTGAATTAAGAATTAAAATTATTTGCATCAAGTTCGTTTTTCGCGCTGCGCGCGGGTTCTTTTTTGGTTGATCGGTTGATCAGTTGATTGGTTGATCGGTCGTTGAAAAGTTGATGAGTTGATAAGTTGAAAAGTTTAATGCATTGGTGATGGCCTGTGGGGCAATTTTTTATTTCTGGTTTCTGGTTGTGGCCTCTTTTCCCATTTTCCCCAAAAGGGAAAAGCCTTTGGTCTTAGTCTTCGTCAAAGTTCTCACTTCTCACTAAAAAACTCCTCACTCCTCATTCCTCATTCCTCACTCCTAACTCGTCTTGCTACTAATTATACACATGCACTTCGTAGCCCGAAACGGTGAGGCTGTATTGGCGCATGGGACTTTTGCAGTTGCCTGCGATGGGATAGCCGCGGCTGTAGGCGATGTCGAATACGGCACCGCACTGGGGGCAAATGGCTTCGCCGGGAATGCTATCGACATTGAGACGCACCTGCGGATCGACCTCGTTGGGGCAAGTCAAATCGAACGCCGAAAACGACGAGCCTTCGAAGTTGCGAAAAACCACCACGCCGCCGTAACCCAAGTACTGGTTCGCGTATTTCGGTTTGATAAATGTAGCCACGCCGCCATTCGCATTCAGTTGTGGCGCATCGGTCAGAATGTTGAACTTGAAATCCACTTTCGTCGATGGAATGGAGGTAGTCGTCTGATTTTTGCAACCGACCGACAACGCCACCAACAACAGCACTATGTAACGAGTCGTTTTCACAACAGCGGCAAAAGTTTAGTAAGATGAATGCCGTTCGAGCCTTTGACGAGTATCGTCTTGTCAATCAGCGGATTACGCTGCAAATGCGCGCTCAATTTATCGACATTTTCAAAAATCTGAAACCTCTTTTCTGAAACCTGTGCAAATTGCGTGCCGACCAAAAAAATCTGCTCAAAATCGGCATTGGCAAGATAATCGGCAATTTTGCGGTGTTCGTCGCGGCTTTGTGCGCCAAGTTCGAGCATATCGCCCAAAATAGCCACCTTGTGCGGCAACTGCATGGCAGCAAAATTTTCGAGCGCAGCCATCATGCTGGTGGGGTTGGCGTTGTAGGCATCGACCACCAAGCGGTTGTGCGCCGTTTCGACAAACTGCGAGCGGTTGTTTTGCGGCAGATAACTTTCGAGCGCATGGCAAATGGCCAGTTCGTCCACGCCAAAATGCAGCCCGACAGTAGCGGCCGCCAACATATTTTCGGCGTTGTAAATGCCCACAAAATGCGTTTTCACGGTGTGCGCATCGCCGCCCTTGCGCTGCCAACGGAGCGTTACAAACGGCGAACAATCGACCACGCTGCCCTGCACATCGGCATCGGCATCGAGCGCATACGAGGTGAGCGACAGTCCGTGCGCAATGCTTTTGAGCAGTTCATTTTTGGCATTGATAAAAGCACAACCGCCGTGCGCTCGCAGATAGTCGTAGAGTGCGCCTTTGGTCTGCAGCACGCCTTCGAGCGAGCCAAAACCCTCGAGGTGCGCCTTGCCCACATTGGTTATCAGGCCACAATCGGGACGCACAAGTTCCACTAAATCAGCAATTTCGCCAGGGTGATTGGCGCCCATCTCCACCACCGCCACGGTGTGTTTTTTAGTCAAACCGAGCAGCGTGAGCGGCACACCGATATGGTTGTTCAGGTTGCCCTGCGTGTAATGCACATTGAATTTTTCGCCAAGCACAGCCGCCACCAGTTCTTTAGTTGTAGTTTTGCCGTTGGTACCCGTGATTCCCACCACGGGAATGCCCAATTTTTCGCGGTGCAGACGCGCCAACTGTTGCTGCGTTTGCAGCACATTTTCGACCAGCAGCGTGCGTTCGTTGGTTGCAAATTCCGCCTCATCGACCACCGCATAGGCGCACCCCTTGTCGAGAGCCGCCTGCGCAAAGCGGTTGCCATCGAACGATGCGCCCTTCAACGCAAAAAAAATCGACCCTTCGGGGCAAACACGACTGTCGGTCGTAACCTGCGGATGCAATTGAAAAATCTTATAAAGTTCTGATAATGAGAGCATTTTTTTTGGTTGATTGGTTGATTGGTTGATTGGTTGATTGGTTGATCGGTTATTTCTGATTTCTAGTTTCTGGTTGTTTTTTGCTTCGCAAAGATTTTTTCTCCGCTCGGCATTGCTCAA
>CAVBBP010000058.1:0-15470 GCA_963593685.1 Segatella copri | reverse complement strand
TTGTGCCAAGTCCTTTCGTGCCATAGATTGATAGTATTAGTGCATGCTATCAATCCGTGCGATAAGGGTACAAAAAATGTGAGTTTCTTATCGCGTACCAAGGCAACCCGGCAAGGAGACCTTTTCTCTCTAAGAAACCCACACCGTTGGTGTGAGCATAATCTATATCGAGAGAAAAAGGACATCCTTGTGACAGAACGCCTTTTGTTATTATTTCTGCTGTATCTCCTATTAACTTTGCCGGGTTTTCGGTAACGCGAAATAATAGCCAATGCTGTTAATTTATATATGTGATGCGGTCAATCCCGCCGTTTATTCATTGGGTATAGGGTTGTTTTTATTTTCGTGTATTCTCCCTGTTCGTACCCTGTTGTTGCCCTGTTCCTATTCGGTCGTGGTGCGGCACTTTCTGTAAGGGGAGTAGGGGAGTTTTTCTGCCTGCAAAGATAGGTATTTAATTCCGTTCCTGCAAGTCTTCTTTTCTATTCTCTTGCTTTAAGGGTACTTTGCTTGCGCAAAATTAAAGTTCAACTTTAATTTTGCACGCCTTTTACGCATCCGGTCGGTCAGACAGTTGTCGGAAATTACATAGTCCGCTATGTAGGGCAGGGTTACTTATGTCGCCGTCGTATACTACGCACGAAGAGATAACGCGCTCGCCGAACAGTCCTTCTACCGTATGAATGTTCTTGTAGAAATCGGGGTTCGAGGTTCTGGCGGACTTTACTTCGTATAGGCGCAGGTTATTGCCTTCTTGTGCTACGATATCTATTTCCGTCCCCCGACTCTCGCGATAGAAGAATAGGTTGTTGTCTTGCCCATGGTTGTACCGCTGTTTCAGTATCTCCAATACCACCATGTTCTCAAACACACCGCCACGCAAGGGGTGCGAAGTCAGTTGCTCTGCCGATCGCAGTCCTAAGAGGTAGCAGAGCAGTCCGGTATCGTAGAAATAGATTTTCGGTGTTTTAACCAGGCGCTTGCTGATATTGGTGTAGTAGGGGTGCAGGCGGAAGAGAATATACGAAGCCTCCAAGATGCTGAGCCACTCTTTGAGTGTAACGGACGAGACGCCCACTTCGTTTGAGAGGGCGGATAGGTTGCACTCCGCACCCACGCGCCCGGCGCATAGGCGGATAAAAGTTTGAAAAGCACTTAGGTCTTTTATCTTCAGTAACTGTCGTACATCCCGTTCTACATAGGTAGTGTAGTAGTTGGCATATACTTTGGGTGCGGGGATATGTTTGTCGAAGAGGGCGGGATAGAACCCGTTGAAGAGTATAGTGTCTGTGCTGTCCTGCTTGTGGGCTTCTATCTCGTTCAGCGAGAGGGGCAAGAGCGTTAGGACGGCAGTGCGCCCGCAGAGCGATTGCGAGATGCTATTCAGTAACGAGATGTTGCAACTCCCGGTCAATACAAATCGCCACTCGGGGTCGCTATCTACATACACCATAATGTACGAAAGCAGTGCGGGAAGGGTCTGTATCTCGTCTATTATCACCTGCTTACCGGATTGTGCGAAGAAGTTTTTCGGGTCGCGCTCTATCTCTGCACGCAGGTTGATGTCTTCCAGGTTGTAATAGGTATAGTCCTTGAAGAGGTTGCGGCAGAGGGTGGTCTTCCCTACTTGCCGTGGTCCTGTGATAGTGATTACTTGATAGTATTTCTGACACTCGAGTATCTCCGTGGAGAGTTGTCGTTCGATATACTTACCCATATACTGCACAAATTTAAAGTTCAACTTTAATTTTGCGCAAAGATACGGTTATTTTCTGATGTTCACAAGTTTAGGAGCGACTTTGTTGCATTTTTGTCTGCTCTGGACAGGGGTATAGGAATACGACAAAGCACCTGCCAAACGCTGAAACCAAAGAAAAATGCACCAACTACTTGTGTATATCGAAAATTAGCCGTACCTTTGCAGTCGCTTTCGATATGGAAGGCATTTGCTTTCGGTAGATAGCAGCGTTTGCTTTCGGAAGAGAGCAGCAGTCGCAAGTCTGCTGACAATAGGGAAAGGGATTTTGTTTATCAGCCCTAACGCGAATGGAAAGTTGTCTGAGTGGTCGAAAGAGCCGCACTCGAAATGCGGTATACGCATTACGTCGTATCGGGGGTTCGAATCCCTCACTTTCCGCCAAGTGCTGTGAGTAATCACAGCACTTTTTGTTTTTTTTGTAGGTCAATCTTATACGAACCACCGCAAACCGGCATCCCCTATAGGGACTTCTATAAATTGCTTTGTAGTGATTTTTGGGGAATTTTGGATAGCAGATACTTGGTTGGAGCGAAGGAGCAAATCATCGCAACATAGAAGCCACGATTGGTTCTACGCACATACTTTCTAACCAATTTGGCTATTTCAACCGGTTGGAATATCTAACGAATGGCTTCTGCCCCAATAAGTTTATAGAGGTGTAATTGATAGCCTAATTCTGTGGCAAACCACAAATATACTCAATAGGCATACTAAAAAGTCATATTTTAACACAAAAACAAAGAATATCCTTGTTTATGTGAGATATTCTGACTACTTTTGCAGACAAATTCGTAGGGACTATGACTATTCCGGCAATTCCAATGACCATTAATGTGCTATCTTCGTACCTAAATGGTTTTATGGCTCCTATGCAAAAGATACTTGACATGGAGCAGAAGGGCGAGTTGGTTCGATTGAAAAGAGGATTGTATATTACTGCCAATGGCAAACACAATCTTTTCCTTGTGGCGAATCATCTATATGGTCCGTCGTATGTGTCGTGTGAGTCTGCTCTGCGATATTATGGGCTTATACCGGAACATGTAGAGAGTGTGATATCGGTAAGCACATTACGATCGAAGGAGTTTGAGAATGCGCTTGGGCATTTCTCCTATCGACATATTCCAATGGACTATTATCCACAGGATATCTGCATTCAAACCGAAAAGGATGTGAGTTTTCAAATAGCATCACCGGAGAAAGCGTTGGCCGATTTGGTGATACTTACCGCGGGCATACGGCTACGATACAAAAAAGAAATACTTGAATATTTAGAGCAAGACTTACGATTGGATATGGACGCCTTCTACAAGATGGATGCAGGCGTATTTGAACGCCTTGCTACAATAAGCAAGAAAAGGAACGCTTTGTTGAATATCGCAAAAATTCTTCGGGATGACAATATATGAACAGATGTTGGCTCATTACACAGGTGATGAGCGCAAAGCGCATCAAGAAGTGATGCAACAGATTGCACTGGCAGGATTATACCGTGCCGGATTTTTTGAACAAGCAGCGTTCTATGGCGGCACTTGTCTGCGTATCTTTCATGGTCTGCAACGCTTTTCAGAAGACATGGACTTTTCGCTATTGCAACCAAACGATGCTTTCCAATTTGAGTCTTATTTTCCGGTAGTGATCAATGAGTTTGAATTAGCCGGAAGAAAGGTGGAAATCACAAAGAAAGACAAGCGTAATTTTGGCAAAGTGGAGTCTGCTTTTTTGAAAGACACTACGGATGTATATGATTTATCGTTTCAAACAGAAAAGAGTTTGAAAATTAAGATCGAGGTGGATGTGAATCCACCATTGCGTTTCCATACCGAGCAGAAACTATTGATGCAACCCTACTCTTTTATGACGCGTTGTTTTACTTTGTCGGATCTGCTTGCAGGCAAGATGCACGCATTGGTTTTCCGCAATTGGAAGAATCGTGTCAAGGGTCGTGATTGGTATGACTTTGAGTGGTATGTGCGCAATGGGGTGCAACTCAGTTGGTCACACCTGCATGAGCGTATTCTGCAATTTAATGGTGAAGATATGACAAAGGAACAGTTTATGTCACTATTATTGGAGAAGTTACAAACCACTAACATAGATCAAGTGAAAGCCGATGTGGAACCCTTTGTCATCAATCGTCACCAATTGGATATTTGGTCGAATGACTATTTTGTACAGGTTGCCCATTTGATGCAGATTGCCGAAGAATAGAACGATAGAATCGTAATGTAGTTTTTAGGACTATTATTCTCTTAGCAAGCGACTTGTTTGCTATCTAACGGATTTTTTGACCTATACGCCGATTTTTTTGTCCACATACGGAACAAACAAGAGCAGCCATGAAAAATACTACCCACAGGGTGGAGATTTTTCAGAGTCTTTTGGTGTATCGTAAACTTGGAGTATCTTCGCAGTATAAATTGGCTTGCAGACCCTCTCCCGTTCCCCAATCGCGCTCCGCACAAAGTGGGAGCGCATTTCTGTGGTCTGATACGAATTAGAAAATAACCTCGTCAGGGCTTTTATTACACAAGAAGTCAATGGACAACAAGAACTCTTTTGCCCTTTTTTCAAGGCAAATTTTGTGTATATGAGCGGAAAAGTGTAATTTTGCAGTCGAAATGGTTATTGCATATAAACCATTTAATGATTCTATTTGTGATATACCTATAAAAAAAGGCAACAAATTAGTTTATTGACCTCAACCATTTTGTATATGAAACAAGTTAGTGTACAGAAAGCATTAAAAGTTTGGCAAGAAATTCAGCCGATTTCCGAAAGAGACCGCGAACGGTTAAGCCGGCGTTTTACGATTGATTACAACTATAATAGTAATCATATTGAAGGAAACACATTAACCTATGGACAGACCGAAATTCTACTACTTTTTGGCAAAATAGTGGGAGAAGCACAGTTGCGCGACATACAAGAGATGACGGCAAGCAATGTCGGACTAAAAATGACGCGCGACGAGGCTCTGTTGAAAGATATGCCACTGACACAAAATTTCATTCGCACATTACACCAAACGCTTTTACGCGAAGATTATACGCTTTATAGAGGGTTTCCCAATGGTGTTCAAACCAATTATGTCGTTCATGCAGGGCAATATAAAACGCGTCCAAACTCGGTCATTACTCGTTATGGTAATCGCTTTGAATATGCTTCGCCCGAAGAAACGCCTGCGCTTATGACCGACCTTATCAATTGGTATAACTCGGAAGAAGAAATTGGAAAACTCACGCCGATAGAGTTGGCGGCTTTATTTCACTATCGATATATTCGTATTCACCCTTTTGAAGACGGTAATGGGCGTATGGCTCGCTTGATGGCTAATTATATTTTATCTCGACATGGTTTGCCTATGGTAGTTATTCGTAGCCGAGAAAAACAAGACTATCTCGAGGCATTGCATCAAGCAGATATGAATGTTGGTAAAATTCCGAGTAATGGAGCACATGCCACCATCAACGATATTGCACCTTTCTTGCAGTATTTTCAAGGAATAGTGGCAAATGAAATTTACAACGATTATCTATTTGTTACCCATCGCGATGAGAATGTTTGGTGGTACGATGGAGAAATGATTAAGTTCCGCACTCCCAATTACGCCAAAATGCTTCGAATGATGAAATCCCACCCCTCATTGACCATAGAGGAAATAAGAGATTCGTTGGGTATCAGTGTAACGGCAGTCCGTAAACTTATTGCGCGACTTTTGGATAAGAACTATGTCGAGAGGAATCTGAATAACAACTCTTGGCGAGTCATCATCACACCTTCGTTGTAATCCTATTTTGCCATTTTATGGCGTAAAATTGAGGCGTATAGAAGCCGTTTTTAATTACCAAATTACCATTCAAAAATCGGTGGAGAGTTCGCGGTAGATGGCTGTGCCGCTGCGGTCGCCGACCAACGCGATAGTTTCGGCGTTCAGTTTGATAGCACGCAAAAGACGCACTCCGTCGAAATCGGGTAGAGGCCGCTGCGCCACTGGCAGTCCGCCCTGCGTGATGACCCACTGCACCGCCACGCCGCCAGCATCAGTAAAGAGCCAAAACTTGTCGCCAACTGGAATCAGATCGACGAGCCTGCCAACAATCGGGTAACTGGTGCGCCACAGTTCGCGCCCATCGCCATCGACGCAGCGCAGAGCAATGTTGCTGTCGGCGGCGTAGGCCAAAAGCAGCGTTTTGGCGATGTCGTCGTATAGGCAATAGCGAAGATTTTCGGTGGCAACCGATGGTTTGAACGCAGACGGTTTTTGACTGCATTTTGCAATACAAATGCTGTCAGTTTGCAGTACATTGTACTGCAATTTGCTAGCACTTTCAAGTACAGATTTTTCGGCGGTGTGCAACATTTCGTCCATGCGTTCGCCAATGCCGTTGGGGAAAAACTTGCGTACCCACGCCCGATGTTTTTCGAGCGAAACGGGGTTTTGCGCCTTTTCGGCGAAATCGGCATATGCCGTCCGCAAGCGTTCCAAACGCCGCTGCAAATCGGACACACATTTGGCCTGTTCCAGCAACTTTTCGGGGTCGGCACAGCGTGCATTTTCAGGCCGATGGCACGCCATTGCCAGATTGACCGCCTCCACTTGAAAATCGAAATAGGGCAAAAGCGGCGACTGGTAATCGAACAGGTTGATGCGGTTGCACAAGGCGCGTGGTGGCGCAGCAAAAGGGAGTTGCCGCAGCGTGTCGGTCGAGGCTGTCCAGCGAGCGTAGAGGCGTGTGAGCGTGTGCGTCTGCGCATCGATGTCGTTGCGCAGTTGCTGCACTTCGGGCAGTTGGCTGTTTTTGAACGCCTGCACCCACTCGGCGTAGTTCCAAAGAGAGATTTCGTTGCGCAGAAAATCGGAGGTATTCAAGCCGTCCAAACGGTAGAAATCGATGCTTTTCACCGTAAATTGTGGTTGGTAGCCCGCTATCGGCAGACTATCGAGTTGGGCGAGAAAACGCTGTTGCGCCGCCGTGAAATCGCCATATCTCGCGCCGAGCGTATCGAGCAATAGCAAATCGCCCTTATCGGCAAGCAGCAGCGCGTCCTTGCGGTTCGGGTATTTTTGGCAAAAGCGGAAAAATGCCTCCACGCAGCCGTTGTAACTATCGACCATGCCGTAAAAAGCGCGATATAGCGCATCGACAGCGGCTTTCTGCTCGATAGTACGACGGCGTTTCTCGGTCAGAAACTGCGTCATCGACTGCATCGTAACGCGCTGGTCGGTGGCCATCGACCGCCGATAATGCACATTGTGGCTGCGCACCTCGTCGTCGGTCGCAAAGTGCGTACAATTTCCGTAGAACAACTGCGCGTCAAACAGATACTGCGAAAGCGTGGCATAATCGGTGATGGGATGCAGCCCCTCGGCCAGTTGTTCCGACAAGTCGCCCAACGCCATATAGACATGCCCTGTTTCGGGATACTTTTTCTGAAACTCCTTCAGCACCGAAACGGCCACCAACGGGTCGCCGTCGGCATACTTTTCGAGCAGACGGTCGTACTCGTCGGCACAAGCGCAAACCGCTGATAATAAGGCAATTACGATAATTATATTTTTGCGAAACATAGCAATCCCCCCTCTTAATTGATTTTCACGATTTTCATCTCTACGCGGCGATTTTTACTGCGATTTTCTTCCGTATCGTTGGGCGCAATAGGTTTTGTTTTGCCATATCCGACCGAAATAATGCGCTGTGAATCAATGCCTTGCAACACCAAATAATCAGCAGTGGACTGTGCGCGCCGCTCGGACAGACGCTGGTTGTAGGCATCGTTGCCCACATTGTCGGTGTGTGCCGAAAGTTCGATTTGCACCGTCGGGTTGAGGCGCATAAACTCCACAAGTTCGTCCAACGGCGCAAACGAGCGCGACATGAGTTCCGCCGAAGCAGTTTCGAACAAGATGTTCGACAGGCTGATGCTCTGATTTTCCAGTATCGGCTGCAATGCAAATGTGCGCTGGAACGACTTTTCGGACGGCACATCGATCTGCGTTTCGTAGGCAAAATGTCCTTTGCCCTGCACCGCAATATGGTACGATTCGCCCATGCGCAGGCTGATTTCGTGCATTTGCATTGTGGAGTCGGTAGCGATTTCGTAACGCTCCTTTCGGCTCAGATTTTGGAAAACCACACGCGCCGCCACAGGCCGTTCGTCGGTTTGCGACACCACCGCAAACGCCAACGCCGACTTGTCGGGCTGCAACGCCACATCGATTTCGCTCTCACTGAACTGTACCGACTTTTCGGTGTCTATCAGGAATTTGAACGGCACAAAGTTCGGTTGTGCAAATGTCAGTTCGTACACTTTGCCCAACGGCAACGCGACGACATAGCGTCCCGGAGCGACCGTCGAGTTTTCCAACACGGCCTCTTTCGCATCGGACAGGTTTTTGAGCGTTACCACAGGCTGTTTCAGCGGCTCGAACATTTCGCTGTCGAACAGATTGAACTGCAATTCCAGCCTATCGAACAGCCCGATGGTGTCGTTTGTCCAAACGGTTTCGGTCAAGTCGGAAGCATCGACGGTTTTATAATGGTGCGAATAGCCATTTTTCGTAAAATCGAGGCGGTAGCGTTTGCCCTTTGGCAGCGGCACAATGAATTTGCCGTCGTCGTCGGTGTCGGCACGCATAAAAAGTTGCGAAGTGATGTCGTCCACAATCTCTATCGACGCATCGGCGAGCGGTTGCCGCGCCTTATCGACCACCACGCCAGCCGTCACGCACATCGGCAAGGCGCGTTCGCTGGTTGGCACATCTATCTGACTGTAAATCAGTTGCTTTTTGACGGTTTTTATCTCGGTAACGGTCAATTTATCGGTGCGGTAATCGTAGTCGGGATTGACAAAATTTCGTTCTTCGACACCACAAATCAGCGTCGGTTGGTACCACTCTTTGCCCACAAGAGTGCGTGCGCAATAGATGGCTGTGCCTTTGCTTTTTTTGCCGTCGAGAGGGCGTTTCGAAGCGAAAAAAAGCGTTTTGTTGTCGGCCAGAATGTGCGGTGTGAGTTCCTGTTCATCGTTGATGGGAGGCACGATGACCTCCACTTTGCTCCATTCACCGTGTTCGTTTTGCAAAGCGCGAAAAAGTTCTGTCTTCTCCTTGGCGTTGCGTCCTTCGGGCGGCGTACGGCGGATGAAATAGAGTATCCGCCCATTGCCAGCAAGCGACGGACTCTCCTCCGATTCGGGCGTGTTGATGGCCGCCGGAAAAGGTTCGGGCGTTTGCCACGCACCCGCAGAAAAACGCACACTGTAAAGGTCGAAATCGCCTGACGACTTCTTGTCAGAGGCAAACAGCAGCGTGCGCCCGTCGCAACTGATGCTCGGTGTGATGAGCCGACTGCCCGCCGCCCACTGCGTCAGCGTAGCGATTTCGAGCGTGTCGAAGCGGTTGGCCGCCACCGCACGGCATTCGTAGAGGCGACCGCCATCGGCCGTTTCGATGCGCAGAATTTTGCGCGTGCCGTCGAGCGATGTCGAAACATCGGTAATGTTGCGCTGCGCTGCGAGCAACCACGGCAAGCCGCAGAGCAGACAAAGCCCAATTATTTTCCTCATAAAATGGATTTTTTGACTTTTTGCAAAGGTAAGAAATAATTTGACACGGCGACTCAATTTCGACTACTCGAAATTGAATGTGATGGTGAGCATGCGCGAAGTCAGTTTGCTGATAGCCAGCGTAAATTTGTCGTCGGTGGGTGCGAGAGCGTCGTTTTGGCGCGATTCCCACGGCTCCAGCACATTGTTGAAGCCGATCGAGTATTTGATTTCAGGAGACAGGCGAAAGTATTTAAGGTAGATGGTGCAGCCGCCGCCGAACTCCACGAAATAGTCGAGCATTTTCAGCAAGACGGGCTGCTGGCGGTCGCGCCCGAGGTCGAACATCACGCCGCCGCCGCACAACAGATAGGGGCGAGCGTTGCGAATGCGCGGTCCATTGAATTTGATGTAGGCTGGCACGCCAATCATGGTCGATTTCACGCTGGTCGTTATAATTTCGTCGTCCACATTGTTGGAATAGGAGATGGTGCGGTCGGCCAAATGAAAGGCTGGTACAAGCCTGAAATTGAAGTAGTTACCCATGCGTACATCGCCGATAACGCCCACAGTGAAGCCTGGAATCAGTAGCGACACATCGGCACTATAGACCTTGCCATCGATAACTTTTGCGCTCTGCGTAAAGCCAAAATCCATGAAATTCATGCCGAGCGTAAAGCCAAAATGGATTGTTTTGTAATCCACCATCGGCAGGTTGTCTTGCGCGCGCGCCGCAGTGACACACACCAAGGTCAGCACTATGAGCGATAACTTTTTCACCCTATTTTTGAAAACGGCGAAACGCTTTTTTTATTGTAACAGCGGCAAAAATACAAAGGCCGCACCTCGTTGCGAAGGGCGGCTTTGTCGTGTCTGATGGTGCAAACGCATCAAGCAGGGTGGATTGCCTCCGATGAGCAAACGCTTGCGCAAGTGCCGCAATCGGTGCAGATGTCCGGGTTGATGACATAGATGTCGCCCTCGGAGATGGCCTCGACTGGGCATTCGCTGATGCAAGTGCCGCAAGCAACGCAATCGTCTGTAATTACATGTGCCATAGTTTTTGTTTTTTGGTTAATTAGCAATGCAAAGATACAACTTTTTTACGAAAAAGAATTTCTGCAGAAAAATTTTTTAGTCGTAAGTAGCAAGAAGCAAGTCGCAAGATAATTGATAATTGACAATTATTTCTAGTTTCTGGTTAATCCATTTAATTTGAAATCTGAAATCTGAAATTGTCTTGGCAGTAGCCCCCTTTCCCGTTTCCCCCGAATGGGGGAAAGGCCTTTTTCCCATTAAGAATTAAGAATTGTTCGCGTTCCGAAAATCCGCAATCTTCAAATCTTCAAATTTTCAAATGGGAAACTTTCCACTTTATACACTTTCACACTTTCACACTTTCACACTAAAAACACTTCTCACTGCTCACTTCTCACTAATTTTACATGCGTTCTGGCACATCGATGCCGAGCAGGCTCATGGCGTTTTTGACCGTTTGGGCGACAGTGGCCGAGAGCAGCAGGCGGAAGTTGCGCAGCGCAGCATCGCTCTCTTTCAGCATCGGGAAATCGTGATAAAACTGGTTGTACTCTTTCACCAGATTGTAGGCGTAGTTGGCCACCACAGCGGGACTAAACTCGTCGCCTGCCTGCTTGACGATGGCTGGGAAAGCCGCCAAAAGTTGCACGAGCGAGGTCTCCTTGTCGGAAATGGCGAGCGTGTTTTCGGCCATCTGCGGCACAATGCCCATGTCGGCAGCGCGGCGCAACACCGATTTGATGCGGGCGTGCGTGTACTGAATGAATGGTCCTGTGTTACCATTGAAATCGATGGACTCTTTCGGGTTGAAGAGCATATTTTTCTTCGGATCGACCTTGAGAATGAAGTATTTGAGTGCGCCCAAGCCCACCATGGTAACCACGGCTTCGGTTTCGTCGGCGGGACAGTCGTCCAACTTTCCCAACTCACGCGATGTTTCGCGAGCCTGCGCCACCATCTCGTCCATCAGGTCGTCGGCATCGACCACCGTGCCTTCGCGGCTTTTCATTTTGCCTTCGGGCAGTTCGACCATGCCGTACGAGAAATGCACCAACTCTTTGCCCCACTCGAAACCGAGTTTGTCGAGCAGAAGCGAAAGCACTTGAAAGTGGTAATTCTGCTCGTTGCCGACCACATACACCATTTTCTTTATCGGAAATTCACTGTAGCGTTGTTTGGCGGTGCCGATGTCCTGCGTCATATAAACCGATGTGCCGTCGGCGCGGAGCAGCAGTTTTTCGTCCAGACCATCGGCGGTAAGGTCGGCCCACACAGAGCCATCGTCGCGGCGGTAGAAGATGCCTTTTGCCAAGCCCTCTTCCACCTCTTTTTTACCAATCAGATAGGTTTGCGATTCGTAGTAGATTTTGTCGAAATCGACACCGAGCCGCTTGTAAGTTTCGTCGAAACCAGCATAAACCCAGCCGTTCATCGTGCGCCAAAGTGCGCGCACCTCGTTGTCGCCAGCCTCCCAGCGGCGCAACATCTCTTGTGCTTCGCGCATGAGCGGCGCATTTTTCTTGGCCTCCTCTTCGGTTTCACCTTGCGCCACCAGTTCTGCCACCTGCTGTTTGTAGGCTTGGTCGAATTTCACATAGTAGTCGCCCACCAGATGGTCGCCTTTTTTGCCTGTCGATTCGGGTGTTTCGCCGTTGCCAAAGAGTTTCCACGCCAACATCGATTTGCAAATGTGTATGCCGCGGTCGTTCACAATGTTGGTTTTCACCATGCGCCAGCCGTTGGCTTGCTGAATTTTGCTGATGCTGTAGCCGAGCAGATTGTTACGCACATGCCCAAGGTGCAGCGGTTTGTTGGTGTTTGGCGACGAGTATTCCACCATCATCAACGGCGCATCGGCGGTAGGCGTTTTCAGCCCAAAGCGGTCGTCGGCAGCGATAGCGTTGAGTGTTTCCACCCAATGAGCCGCCCCCACCGAGAGGTTCAAAAAGCCTTTTATCACATTGAAATCCGTTATCAGCGGCGTGTGCGTGCGCAGGTAGTTGCCAATCTCGGTGGCAGTCTGTTCGGGCGATTTGCGCGCCGCCTTCACAAACGGAAAGACAACGAGCGTAATGTCGCCCACAAACTCTTTTTTGGTTTTTTGCAGTTGCACCGACTCGGGCGCAATCTCCATACCATAAAGTTCTTTTACTGCATTGGCCACATTTTGGCCGACAAGCGATTCAAGTTTCATATGCTAGATATTTCAGATTTCAGATTTCAAATTTCACTGATTTTTGCTCCGCTCGGCATTGCTCAAACGAGTTTGGCACTGCTCTCGCTTATCGCAAAAATTCAAATTTCAGATTGCGCTTCGCGCGGGTTTCAAAGTTTCAGGTTGTTGAACTGTTGAAGCGTTCGGACGCACGCAGTGCGTCCCTACTTTCGCACTTTCATACTTTCAAACTTTCTCACTAAAAATTCCTCACTCCTAATTCCTCATTCCTAATTCTCTTGCTACTTGCTACTCATATCTTGCTACTAATCGTGGTGCAAAATTACAAAAAAAGGCGGAAAAAAAAAAGAGGCACGCCCATTTGGTGCGCCTCCTTTTTCGTTGAGGATGACAAAAAACCAATTATTTGATTTTTTCAGCCAATTCTGCGCCTGCTTTGAATTTGGCGACTTTTTTAGCCTCGATTTTCAGAGGTTTCTTGGTCAGCGGGTTGATGCCTTGACGGGCAGCGCGCTCAGCAACCGAGAAGGTGCCAAAGCCTACCAAACCAACTTTATCTCCTTTGGCAAGAGCGTTGGAGATGTTTTCAACTACGGCTTCGAGGGCTTTTTTGGCCTCTACTTTGCTAATGCCTGCTTCAGCAGCGATAGCATTGATCAAATCTGCTTTGTTCATAGAACTAAAAAATTAAAATGGTTAAGTTGATTGTTGCGAATAATCAAATATCAGTGCAAAAATATGTTTTTTTTTTCACACCAACAAGTTTTTTGCATTTTTTTTGCAAAAAAATCGACAAAGAGCCATTTTTTGACAAAAAAGAGCCATTTTCGGCACATTTTTCTTAATTTTGCGCACAAAATTGAACACAATGAACGATCAGCGTCCATCTTTTTTGCGCAATACGCCGCCAGTTGTACTGAATTTGATAATTATCAACCTGATAATTTGGGTGGCAAGCGTAACTTTGAGCAACAAAACTGCCGTAAATTTGACCGATTTGCTCGGTATGCACTACTTCATGTCGGAAAAATTTCGGCTCTATCAGTTGTTCACCTATATGTTTTTGCACGACACATCGTCGATTTGGCACCTGTTTTGCAATATGTTTGGCGTGTATATGTTTGGTTGCGCGCTGGAGCAGGTGTGGGGCAGCCGCAAATTTCTCTTTTATTATATGGTGTCGGGCGTGGGTGCCGCCATTGTGCAACAACTCTGCTGGACGATCGACTATTGGAGTCTGACGGAGGCGATGAATGCCGCCATAGCGCAGGGTTCGGCCGAAATGCTCGGCGGCGTAGAGGCGGAGTTGCGCCACTATTTCCGTTTTGGGGCGTTGGAGTCGCTCACGGGCTACGATGTGGCGCGCATGAAAAATATGCTGCTCGATTTGCCGACAACCATCGGCGCGAGTGGTGCACTGTTTGGCGTGCTGCTGGCGTTTGGCTGGCTCTTTCCCGATGTCAAAATGTTCCTGCTTTTTGTGCCGATACCGATTCCTGCGCGGATATTCGTGGGAATTTACGCCGTGGCAGAACTCTTTTTGGGCATTGCCGATTTTCGTTTCGACAGTGTGGCGCACTTTGCACACCTTGGCGGCATGATTTTCGGGCTGCTACTACTGCTCTATTGGCGCAAAAAAGGCAAACTCTTTTCTTAAGTGAGGAATTAGGAATTAGGAATTAGGAGTGAGGAGTGATGCGGCAAGCAAGACTCTGACTAAGACAAAGACGAAGACAATTTCAAATTGGGCGGTGAGCCTGTCGAACCACAATCTTCAAATCTTCAAATTTTCAAATCGACAACTAGAAATTAGAAATAAAATCGCATAAACAAACCCGCTATGTTCGATACTCTTCAAGCGCGATTTCGCAACGGCACTACTTTGGTGCGGCTCATTTTTCTGAATGTGGGCATTTGGTTGGCGGTGAAACTGGTCGATCTCGTACTGACGCTTTTGGGTGTTGATGCGCACGGCTGGCTTGGCTATGTGGAGATGCCCGCTGCGTGCGACACGCTGCTGCATCGCCCATGGACGGTGCTGACCTACATGTTTCTGCACACCGAGTTTTTTCACCTGTTTTTCAACATGCTCTGCCTCTACTGGTTTGGGCAACTGTTTCTCGGCTATTTTTCGCAAAAACAGTTGGTCGGAGTCTATATTTTGGGCGGATTAGGCGGTGCATTGGTCTATTTTGGGGCGTACAATCTGCTGCCCTATTTCGCTGGGAAAGTGGGCGGTTCGTACTTGCTGGGCGCGTCCGCCTCGATTATGGGCATCATTTTGGCCATTGCGGTGGCAGAACCGAACTACCCGATACGCCTTTTTCTGATTGGCGAAATCAGGATGAAATATGTGGCGGCCATTACCGTTTTGATAAGCGTTTTCGGCATTACAGGCGGCAATGCGGGCGGCGAACTGGCGCATTTGGGCGGTGCGCTGGTGGGTTTTCTGTACGCACGCTTGTGGCGCAAAGGGCACGATTTGGCGTGGCCAATCAACAAACTGCTCGATGGGTGCGCCAACCTTTTTTGTCGCCCGAAAACGAAGCTGCGCAAGCCAAAATTTCGCAGCCAACCCAAAACCGATGCCGAATACAACCAAGCCAAAGTGCGCGACGATGCCGAAATCGATCGCATTTTAGATAAGATAAAACGCTCTGGTTATCAGAGTCTTACCGACCGCGAACGCGAAACGCTGTTTAGTCGCTCGAAACATTAACTTATGGGGACTTAGGAGAGTGAGGAGTTAGGAATTAGGAGTGAGGAATTTTTTACTGAATAAGGAGTAAGGAATAAAGACAAAAGACGAAATAGTGAGAAAGTGTATAAAGTTGAAAGTTAAAAGTTTTTTCATTTGAAAATTTGAAGATTTGAAGATTGCGGCATTTCGGAATGCGAACACGGCATTGGGCGGCGAGTGTCAAAAATCAGGTTTTGTGTTTCGAAAAA
>CAVBBP010000057.1:0-15510 GCA_963593685.1 Segatella copri | reverse complement strand
TGAAATTGCGCAGCAGCGCACTGCGCCACTGCGCAGCACTCTGCCTGCTACTCACTCTCGCCATAAATAACGCCGCAGCGGAAACGAAAGAGCAAACATGGGATTTATCTTCGGCAAATGCTGATTGGACTGCCAGTGGTAATGAGAGTTATTTTTCTCAACCCTATGGCTATAAAAAAGTCAATGGTACTCTGACTAACAAGAGCATAGCGGATTTTTCGATCAATAATATTACTGAAATTAAGGTTGGTTTCAAGTGTTTACAAAACGGTGCAACTACTTCAAAGATAACCATCTATCTCGTTGATAATAGTGGTAATACCATAGGAGATGGAGTTGTTGTTACTCCAGTAAACAAAAGCGGCGCAAACAACACAGCATATGTGTATGCTACCTTTACGAGTAACTTGTCGGGAGCGACAGGTTTCATGATGAAAGTAACGACATTCGGCAAAAACATTCTTGTAAATGCGGCTTCTTATGTTGTTACTTATTCCGCCGCTCCCACCACCGAATACGCCATAAATTGGTCGGTGGATGGTGTTGTTACTACCGAGCAAACCTCGGGCGGTAAGATAGCCACGCTGCCCACCGCCCCCACGGTGCCGAGCGGCTGCTCTGGCAAGGTGTTTGTGGGCTGGAGCGAAACCAACATAGGCAGCACACCCACCACCACCGCACCTGCCGACCTCTTTACCACCGCACCCACCACCACCATCACCAGCGACAAAACCTACTATGCGGTGTTTGCCACAGAAGGCACTGAAATCGAAACGGATATTATATCAACAGGCACTTATGCTAATAGTGCTATTACATGGACTTTAAGCGGTGTGGCTACCATTACGCAGGAAAAAGGTGAAAGTTCAACAGCAGTAGGTTCTAATTATACCAAAGAACCAAGATGGTATCAAAGTCACATCATTACAATTACGCCATTAGCAACATTTTCCGCAATTAAAATAACAGCAACTAAAGCCTATGCAAAAGCGTTGTGGAGTAGTACATATACAAATGCAACAGCGGCGATTAGTAGCGATTCTACTGTTGTTACTGTTACTCCTACCGATGCAACAGCGGCGATTAAAATCACAATGGGCGCACAGTCGCGTCCGACAAAACTTGTGGTTGTAGCTCCCACCTACTCCGACTACCAAACGGCGTGTGAGGCGTGCGATGCGCCAGCGACGGCACTCTCGCTCACAAGCGCAGAGGCCTCGCTCAACCTTGGCGAGAGCGGCACAGCCAGCACCACGCTCTCTACCGCTGGCGGCAATGGCGGCGCGGTAACCTACAGCGCATCGCCTTCGGAGGGCGTTACCTTCGGCGGCAACAGCGTAACCTTCTCGGCCGCTGGCACCTACACCATCAGCGCCAGTCAGCCCAAAAACGGCACCTACTGCGCACAAAACGCCACGGCGACTATTACCGTTACCGAAACCCCAGTGGTGAACATCACGGCGGTGTCGCCCGCCACACTGCAAGCACTCTGCGGCGCCGAGGCCACAGCCACTCTCACGGTGAGCGGCTATAACCTTGGCACTACCGACATTGCGCTCACAAGCAACGA
Source organism: Segatella copri (assembly GCA_963593685.1). Taxonomy (GTDB): domain Bacteria; phylum Bacteroidota; class Bacteroidia; order Bacteroidales; family Paludibacteraceae; genus W0P28-013. The sequence goes on along the minus strand of CAVBBP010000057.1, from coordinate 13,940 downwards.
CACACGCATCACGCTTTCGCCAGCCACCATCACACCTACCGACGGCAAGGTGAGCAGCCAAGCGGTTACCGTTACCTACACCGCCACCGCAGGCCAATCGACCGAAAGCGGCACAGCCACCATCACCGCCACCAGCGGCACCGCCACCAGCACCGCCGATGTGGGCTACCAAACGACTGGCTGTGAGAGAGTTAAGGTGGTATTCCGCGACCAAAATGGCGATGTAATTTGGGAAACCGACGACTACGCCCAAAGCACCATCGCCTCGGCACCCGCATTCTCTGGCACCTGCACCGGCTACACCTTCGACGGCTGGAGCGAAACGCCAGTAACCGACGCCAGCACCTACACCGAGGTAACTTTCCCCTACACCATCACAGGCGCAAAGACACTCTATGCCGTCTATCGCACCAGCGGCGGCAGCGTCAGCAGCGATTTTTGGATAGCCAATGTACCCGACGAATTGAACAGCGGCGACGACTATATTTTGACGGCTTACTACAACAGTGCCGAATATGCACTCACCTGCAATGCAGCCACTACCAGCGGCAAACTGGCAACAAAAGCAGTTACCACAACAGAAGTCGATGGCATTGACGAAATTCAGGGCGTTGCCGACAACACGATAGTTTGGAAACTTGTGGGCGACGCCACCAACGGTTACGCCTTTTTGAGCCACAGCACAGGCACCTATCTGACAGTTACCGATGGCAATCTCGTCTTGAGCAAAGACCCATCGACTAGATACAAATTCACGCACCCAGAAGCAGGTTATGCCAAAGTTACCGTACAGCAAGCCAGCGGCACCAACTATCTGTCGGGTTATAAGTCTGGTTCTGTTGTTATGTTCAACGATTACAGCAGCAGTTCGTTGATCCTCTACCTCTATGTGCGCAAGCCCAGCAACACCTACACCACCTCGCCCGTTTGCTGCAGCAGTGGGCAGGAGGTAACCGTGACACCAGCGTCGCAGAGCATCAACCTTGTCAACGGCACGGCCAGCACCACAGTTGCTACCACGCTGGCCAGCGGTGTAACCTACAGCCTATACCCCACAACGGGTGCCACCATCGCTACCGACGGCACATTCACCGCTACAGCGGCAGGTGTTTATACCATCATCGCCACCTACAGCGACGGCTCGTGCAGCAGCACCGGCTCGAACTATGTGGCTGTTACCAAACTGCCTGTGTTCGAAGCGCCAGCCATCGACCAAGCGGCATTCACCGTTGAGTGTGGCGACACCACCAGCATGAACTCGGCAGCCACCAGCATGAACTCGGCAGCCACCATCACGCTTGGCACCAACTGCAACCTGACCAAAACGGTAACCGTAACCGCCCCCGACGGCTTTTTGGTTTCGACCAACAAGACCGACAAAACCAAATATGACAAGTCGGTTACGCTTACACCAGTGGCATCGACCCAAAGCCCAAATTATGGCAAAATCACGAACAACATCTATGTGCGCGCCTACGCCCCAGTGGCCAGCAATACCCCATATAGCGGCGACATCACCTTCAGTGGCGACGAGATAGAGACGCAGACCATAGCCGTATCGTCCACCGTAACCTGCACAGAATACGCTATTGTGTTCAACAACCGCGGCGCTGTGCAAGTGACCAAGAGCGGCTGGGCTACCACCACTGTCGATGCCGCCGCCGACCCCACTGGCGTATGCACCACACCCGTGGCCTACGAGTTTGTGGGCTGGAGCGAAGAGAAAATTACAGGCTCCGCCACCAGCGTTTCGCTCGTTACCTTCCCCTACACCATACCCAAAGGCGGAAAAACACTCTATGCGGTGTATCGGTATTCCGAAGATGGAAGCACAGGCCCCTCGAAAGTGGGACTTTCGGCAATAACCGATGGCGGCAAGTATTTCATAACAGCCACCTATAATAGCGCAGAATATGTATTGAAAGCCGCTAAATTCAGTGCGGGCGGTGGTTCTGCCGTAGAATTTAACCCAACAACCATAGACGAATCGGCAGCATGGACATTTACAAAGTATGGCACAGCCGAAAATCAATGGTATATCAAAAGTGGTGACAATTATTTGTATTGCATCAAAGATAATAATGGTCTTACTTGCGGTACGACATCGGACTATTTCACCGCTTCGGCATCAGATGAAACAAGTACCACTATCAAACTGAAAGATAATAACCAAGACCGATATGTATCTTTGTATAACAATTCTAATTGGAGTTGTTATACAAATTCGAGCGGCGTACAAGACATTCAACTCTATAAATTGGTTTCCTATTCCTACACCACCTCGCCTACCTGCGGTCCATACCTGCTGATAACTGGCGGTCGCGAGGTGTATGTAACCAGTGGTAACGCGGGCAGCACACGCAGCAGCGTGCAGTCGCAAGACACCATTCGCTTCGTGGCGGGCGCACTGAAACAGAATACCGACGGCTCCGCCCCCCAAGTGCAAGTGTTTGCCAACCAAGCCAAATACCAGCACAATGTGAGCGATGGCACACTCAATCGTAACATCAGCACCGCTATTAACCAAACGGTAACCCCAAATGGCGACGAATACACGATAGAGGGCACCATAGTGGTAACCTACAAACCTACCGCCTACAACACGCGCGAAACGGTGCGCATAGTGCCGCACATCACCTACAACACCAACGCCACACTCGATAGCGCCACCGTGTATGCACGCGCGCTGCCCGAAAAATTTGTGATAGCCGCCAAAAATGGCGATAAGTGGTACGCCCTGCCTGCCGATATGGCCACAAGCGGCACCTACGCTGGCAATGGGCAGTTGGTAGTGAACGACGCTGCCGACCCCACCGAAGCCACATACGCTCCGTGCAACACCATCTACACCTTCGACGGTATGCCCAACAGCAGCGGCAGCGACCTGCGCTATGCACGCTTCGTGGGCTTGGGCAGCAAATACCTCTGGGCAAGCAGCGAAGGCAACACAGGCATACAAAACTATGCCGCTACCGCCACAGGCGCAAATCAGTCCTACAACTGGCTGCTACAGACCACCGACCTTGTAACCTACACCATAGGCAACGCACAAAACAGCCGCTCGCTCTCGCTCAGCACCGCCAGCAGCACACTCAACAACTTTGGCATGTATGCCAATAGCAATATCACCGCGCTGCGCATTCTGCCTATGGTCGATTCGTGCGCCTACAATGTAGCACCGCAAGGGCTGCGTGTGTCGGCCAAAAAATCGACCGAACTCACGCTCGTGTGGGGCGCAGTGGCTGGTGCCGATGCCTACCAATACAGCACCGATAGCACTACTTGGACCGACATTGCTGGTATCGACCTCGCCGCCCCAAGCCTGACGCGCACAGGGCTGACCGCTGGCACCGAATACACCATATATATAAGGGCAAAACATGGCACCACCACCCACATCTGCTCCGATGTGGCGAAAATAGTAGCCACCACCGCCAACTGCGACAACCCGCCCACCGTAACCGCCGCGGGCGCAGTAACGCAGGACTGCGGCGTGGTGGCGCTTGGCAGCGACTTTTCGCTGACGACCACGGTGCAAAGTGCAACGCTCTGCCCAGCAACGGCCTATGGCATAGAGTATAGCACCGACAAAACCTTTGCTACAGGGGTGCAACAGGTGGAGATAACCGCCACCAGCGGCGCTATCGCAAACCTTGTTACCATCGACGCGCCGGGCGACTACTACTTCCGCGCCTACGCCACCAACGAGGTAGGCACTGGCTATAGCGACCTGCTCAACGGGGGCGCACATGTGGACATTACTGGCGTGGCTGGCCTGAAAATTATGTTCGAAAACGACGACAACACCGCCCCACTGGTGGCTGGCAAAGCCAAAAAACGCGTGGTGTACTACAGCGCAAGCCCAGCCGCAGTTAGTTGGAGCGTTTCGGGCGGCGGCACCATAGCCGACGGCTACTTTACCGCCTCGGCCATGGGCGTATATACCATTACCGCCACGCAAGCCGCCGACGGCGACTACTGCGCTGCCACTGCCACTGCCATTATCGAGGTGCGCACACCGCGCTACCACAGCCTGATAACCAACTGCGCCAAACTGAACAACGGCAACATAGAGGTGATAAACCAACACCGCGGCTACATGGACGTGGCCGTCGATAGTGCCGACATAGTGAAAATCACCATTGTACGCGACAACACCGGGCAGAGCACAGGAGTAACGGGAAATGTGGCAGACGAGTTGTTTTTCTCGAAATACTATGAAGCAACGGGTAATGTGAAACTGTTTGCCATATATAATGGTACGAAAGACAAGATAGATTTGGCCTCCTATACGGTTAAAATAGGTCGTGTATCAAGCAAGGATGTGGCATCTTGGGCATCTACTATTGATTTGAGTGCTTATGGCAAAGAAAAAGGTTACATAGGTGCTGGCGAAGAAATTATTGTCTATTCTACAGGTAGCGACTACCCAAATTGTAAAACATCAACTGTAAATGATTGTTCTATAATAGATTGTGTTAAAAACAAAGGTAAATTTGATTTTTCGACGGCTTATCTTAACACATCGGCTGTAGTTTTTGGCGGCCATCAACAACTTGTATTGTGTAAGAATACCAATCCTATCGACATTTTGGGTAGTATTACGGCGAATTCTGCTTCTGGCATGCCAGTTAAGGTTACCGAATCCCCCACTTGGGGTGACGATAATGGTTGGGTTGGTTATGGCGAAAACATCCAAAATCCTTCTGAAAAAATTGCTATCAGTATGAACCGCTCCCTTTTGATTCGTAAAAATACAGTAACGAGTGGTGCTAATACGCTGACAGAAAACATCAATAGTAGGTTCAATACACTAGGAACATACAGTAGTACTGATCCATCGCAATGTGTCGAAGGCGAATGGAATGGTATGCAGATTCCTAAATCGGATAGTGATGATGGTGTTGCTGCCTCTTGTAATGGCTTTGAGTATGTCGCCAGTTTCGACTATAAAGAATACTTCCAGCGTTACGAGCCGATAAGCGACAGCATCAAGATAACGGCACCCGGCGTTCGCAACGAAGATGGCACATTCCGCATCTCGGCCGGCGACATCATCATGGACGGCTTCACCGACTTCAGCGACCTGTCGTGCAGCAGCATCAAGATTCAGGGCTTCAAAGAGGGCAGCGACAAACCCAGCACCACACTCGACTACAAGGTGCCGATAATAGTCGATGCCAGCACCACCACAAAAGACGAAGCACTCTTCGGCTTCGACGGCAAGGGGCGCGCCATCTGCCCCGACTGCGATGTGGTGATACGCGACAACGCCAAACTGGAGGTGGCCAAAGGCGGCTACAACCAACTGCGCGATGTGTATGTCTACCACACAGGCCGCTTGCAGATAGCCGAGGGCTACACCTACAACACACGCCATGTGTATGTGTCGAGCGACAACAACGATGTGGGCTATGCACTGGTCGAAGGCACACTGTCGGCACTGCTCGGCGTGGGCCACTACAAGCGTATCGACGCGCTGGCATGGTACGACTTTGCGCTGCCCTACGACTGTAAGGTGGCCGACATCGCCCGAAGCAACGGCAAGAGCCTCGGCGAGTATGGCACCGACTGGTTCATCAAGTACTACGACGGCCAAAAACGCGCCATCACTGGCACACCCAACGGCGCAACGAACAACGGCACATGGGTGCATGTACCTGCCAACGGCACACTGAAAGCGGGCGTGGGCTACATCATCGGCATAGGCGGTCTGCACGAGGTAGCACCCAACCTGCCGCAGTACAAAGTGCGCATCAGCCTGCCCAATGTGTCGGGACAGATATACACCGAAACCAATGTCAGCGACCAGCAACTGCCAGTTGTGGGCTACACAGGTGCGGCTGCCGAAAGGTTGCCCTGCCACCGTGGTTGGAACTACATCGGCAATCCGTTCATCTCGCGCTTCGACGGAAAAGCACAGAAGCCCGAATGGAGCACCGAATTGCTGCTCAATGGCTACTACACCGATCCGAAAGATGGTGAAACCTATACAAACGAAAATCCCTATGAAGACATCTATGTGGCGGTGAACGACCCAACGGATCCTAACTATAATTGGGTACAATCCCAAGCCAGCGAAGCCAACCTGCTGCCGTTCCGCGCATTCTTTGTGCAAGCGGTGAGCGACGGTAAAGTCGATTTTGTAAAGACGGCACGCAACCTGCCCGCTGGCGCACCAGCCAGTCGCGCCGCCACCAACGCCAGCAGCGTGAGCCAGTTCAACCTTGTGCTGACCAACGCCAGCGGTGTGGCAGGCACTACCTGCGTGATGATTGGCGACCAGTTTAACCGCACTTACGAGGTGGGCCACGACATGCTGCGCATGATAAACAAGGCGCAGACCTATCCGCAGCCCTACACCATCGACTCGGCGGGCTACGCCATGATTCGGCAGGCTATCGACCGCGAAACGCCTGTGAATCAGACCATTCCAGTAGGCTTCTATCTGCGCACCAAAGGCAACTACACCTTCAGCATCGACCGTTTGCAGGGCATGAGCCGCTACGACGCTGTCTATCTCGAAGACAACACGCTGCACACCACCACCGACCTGCTGCTGGGCGACTACACCTTTGCGGCGGCGGCTGGCACTACCGAAGGGCGGTTTAGCCTCCACCTGCGCGCCAGCAGTGTGCCTACCGACATTACCGACCCCGAAGGCGGTGTGCCTGTGGTCTATCGCCACGGCGACGCGCTCGTCATCGAGTCGCTGCCCGCAGGAGCGCAAGTGCGCATAGTCGATGCCATAGGGCGTGTGCTGCACCAGCAGCGTGCCGACGGCAACACCATCACCTTCCATGCGCCTGTGCGTGGTGCCTACCTGATACAGGTGGTCAGCGGCAACGACAGTTACAGCATCAAGACGATTTTATAATCTTGTGAACCAAATTTATTACCGAAAACACCGAAAAACACAAGGAGAAAGATTATGAAACGGATACGCAGAGAGATATTAGGAAACATTGCACTTACCGTCGGTTTGGTGGGCGTGGTCTGCTTGGGGTTGACCACCTTTGGCAAAACCGAGATGGGGCAGAGCAACATAGTAACCTACCGCACCAGTCGTGCGCCAGCGGCCACACAGCCGCTCGGCGGCGACCGCAGTTGGCTCGTGCCAAACATTGCGCAGAGCGATTTTCACGCCTCTTCGGCGCGGCGTAGTGCGCGCACCGCCATTGCCACTGCTCCTGCCGCCACCGCCACAGGGCAGTCGATAGTCAGCACAGGTTTGCAGGGCGGCACCAGCGTAGGCGGCGGCAGCGTAGGCGGCGGCAGCAGTGCCAGTAGCAGCAGCGCCACCACACACCGCAGCGCAGTGGCTTCGGGCAGCAGTGTAGCGCGCACATCGGGCAGCATAGCGAGCAGCGGCTCGTCGCGGTCGTCGCGCACCGTTACCGTCAGCGAACCTTTCGCCGACGACAACTCGGACCGCCCCAGCGCCCGCCCACGCCCCAAGGTCGGTGGCGATACCAGTGTAGGTGACCCTGCCCCAGAATACCCCGAACCCATCGGCAGCGCATTAGTACCTCTGCTGCTCTGCGCCGGCGCGTATGTTTTTTGGCAGCGCAGGAAGAACCGTAGGGGCGCGGCATGCCACGCCCGACGAATAAAGAGTAAGGAGTAAAGACAAAAGACTTTTTTTATTTGAAAATTGCGGCTTTTTGGAATGCGAATAATTATTCATTCTTAATTTTTAATTCTTAATTAAACAAAAACCCCTACCCCCACTTGCGTGGGTACTCCCCCTATCTGCTGGCGCAGCAGGGGGAGAGAATCGGGCTGAAAATGGTCTGCAAGGTACAAGATTGATACCGCAAATTAAAAACTTGAGATAATTTAGGAAACAACATAAACCAGCCAAACCAACTGTCATGCGATTCTGTCCCCCTGCTTGGAGCAGAGCGGAAAGATAGGGGGACGAGCGAAGCGGAGGGGGTTAGGAAACCAATAACCAATGAAAAATAAATAATGAACAATAATTCCAAATCAACAAATAACCAAAAACCAACCTCACAGACCCTTATTGATGCGTTAAACTAATCAACCAATCAACCAATCAACCAATCAACTGATCAACCTAATCTGAAATTTGAAATTTGAAATTGCGAAGCGCAACCAAAAACCAACCTCACAGACCCTTATTGATGCGTTAAACTAATCAACCAATCAACCAATCAACCAATCAACTGATCAACCTAATCTGAAATTTGAAATTTGAAATTGCGAAGCGCAACCAAAAACCAACCTCACAGACCCTTATTGATGCGTTAAACTAATCAACCAATCAACTAATCAACTCATCAACCCAATCTGAAATTTGAAATTTGAAATTCTGAAATATTATGAAAACAAACCTTTTTAGAAACATGCGCAGTGTGGTGTGTGCGGCACTGCTTGCCTTGGGCACAACAACAGCATTCGCCACTACCGAAACGGTAAATTTCGATGGCTACTACGGCGAGGGAGCAACCAACAGTGCCTGCTATTTTGAAATTATTCCTAATGGCAATGCTGATGGCAAATCTGCCTCTGAAGTTTATGTGTTGTGCGACGGCACAGTCTATTTCAATGGCACAATTCCGTACGGCGCAAACGACTGGCGCATCACATCGATTGCTATCAATGGTGTGAAAAATGCCGACAACTTGGCCGTTACCTGCGCGGTGAATGGCGTGAGTTACACCGCCACAACCGACGCCCCCTACACCTTTACGGGCAACACCTTGAGCGAGGGCGTTGTGGGGCTAAAACTGACAGGCACTGGCGATTTCTATTTCACCACCATCACCATCGAGTACACCGAGGTGAGCGTGCCGCATATCACTTGGTCATGCTCCGACCAAGACGATTTGAGAGCCACCTCGACCGTTACGCTCGACTTTTCGGAGCCGATGTATATCAATAACACACTCATCAGCGCAGCCTCTTTGGCATTGGTGTCGGGCGAAATCACGCTCAGCGATTACGATGGTAATGCGGTGGAAAAAGTTGTTGCCGTCAATAGCGACAAAAAGATTGTGGTTACCACTACGGGCGTGAAACATTGCGGTCAAGCATATCAAATAGCGGTGAGCGAACTGCTTGTGAACAGTGCTGGCTCCAAAGTCCATAGAAATGACCGTTCTGTCGCACAACTTGCGCACGAAGAAACTATCGCTGTTACTGGCAAGGGCATTGGCAGCACGCTCTATGTGGGCGAAACATTTGCTCCTGCCACCGATTTGGTGGTAACCGCCGACGGCACCGATGTAACCGCCGAATGTACTTTTGGCAACATCAGCACCGCCTCGGCTGGCACCAAAACACTCACCGTTACCCACGGTCTGTGTACCAAAGATGTTACCATCACCGTAACCGAGCGCGCCGACTGCGTCATCACTTGGAAAAACGAAGTTACCAACGAAACGCTCTCTCAAAGCACTGTAAAACAGGGAATTAGTCTGAGCGAAAGCGGTCTTACCGCGCTGCCAACGCCCACCACCACTGTAACGACTACCGACTGCGGCCAAAAAGCGTTTGTGGGCTGGAGCAGAACCGCCATATCGGGCAGCACCGACGACGCCCCCACGCTGGTTACCGCCGCATCGATACCCAATGCCGCCGCCATCACGCTCTATGCCGTCTATGCCGATGGCTCCAGCGTAACCACCGAAGGCTGGAAAAAGATAACCAGCGTGAGCGAACTCCCAGCACTGGTCGGCAAACAGATACTGATAGCCAACACCGAAAACAGCAAAGTGATGGGCGAAAAAGCAAACAATGGGAATAACTTTACCACCGTAGATGCCACTATCGCCACCGATGGCACATTGACACCTGCTTCGGGCTACACCGCCGTAACACTTGGCGGCAGCACAGGTGCATGGACTTTCCAAACGGACGCTGGCTATCTCTGTGCCGCTTCTTCGTCAAAAAACTATTTGAAAGTGCAAACGACCAACGATGCAAATGGGCAATGGGCGATAACCATAACCAGTGGTCTTGCCGATGTTGTGGCACAAGGCACATATACACGCAACATTTTAACATTTAACTCGAATACAAGCAATACAGCCAGCGAACTATTCTCTTGTTACGCAAAAACTAATGAAGATAAGTTACCTGCTGGTATATTGCCCGTAAATCTCTACTGCCCCAACACGGCAGGCACAGGCTATATCACCAAGTGTAGTTGTACGGCCCCCACATGGAGCGGCTCACTGCCGACAGCCATCGGCAAGGGTGCATCGCTGGCATTTGGCATTACCTCGAATTCGTCGGGCGCAATCACCTACAGTTGCTCCAACACAAATGTAACCATCACTGGCGACAAATTCCAAGTGTCGGCCGATGGCTCTTACAGCATTGTGATAACACAGGCCGCCGCTGGCAACTACTGCACCAAAACCGAAACACGCACAATGACCATCACCGTAGGCGACTGCTCGGCACAGAGTTTCCACTATGGCATAGCTAATCAAGATGGTTGGAACTATCTCTGCTTCGATGCCGATGCTGACGAGCGGCATATCTACAACTTTACCATTCCAACCGATGCCAGCCACTACTATGTGGGTTGGCAAAAAGGATGGGACAATGAAAAAAGCGAGACGGTGGAGTTTCAAAACATGCCGTTCGCTCTATTGCAGAGGAAATGCACTACAACTATGGGCTGGGGTACTGGTGTAAGCCAAGGTGCTGTCGGCACACTGCGTATCTACCATAGTTATTCCGACAAAAACTGGTACATCGGCTTCATTCCCGACGGCTATGTGCTGCGTTTGGGCAGTGGCTCGGATTGGAGTTCGATGGCATTTTCGGCAACAAACGACATTAAAACCGTGTGGGAAACCGAATTGGTAACGCTCACCGCCGACAATATCGCTGGCAACTACTATGTAGGCCTGAAAACAAACACCGCCGATGGCTATGTGTGGTGCAACAATAGCGAAACCAAAGCACTGAACACCATGAGCGTGCGTGCCGCTTCTGGCTGGAGCGGAAGAAATATCGCTTCGTCCGATGCTGGCGCAAAAGGTAAATTCCGTATATGGGCCGACAACTGCGACACCAAAAACTGGCTGTGCCACTTTGTACCCTACTACGACATCACCTACATGAATGCCGACAACAGCACCGTGTTTGCTACCTCCGACGCTGTGTCGGTAGAGGCCGCGAGCCAAGAGATGACGGTTATTGCCACCTATCCCACCAAGAGCGGCTACCGCTTTGCTGGTTGGAGCGAAACAGCCGACGCAACCACCGCTACTTACGCCCCAAGTGCCACAGTTACGCTCACGAAAAATCATGTTTTCTACCCCGTCTTTGTGCAGCAAGTTACGCTCACCTACGATGCCAATGGCGGCACTTCGGAGTGCGGTAGCGTTACCTACGACATCAACGCCGCCGCCACGCTCTGCACCGACGGCACCGAACGCGCTGGCTACCGCTTCGACGGTTGGAGCACCACCAAAGACGACGCTTCGACCAAAGTAACCACGCTCACCATGAGCGAGAGCAGCACGCTCTACGCCCTTTGGACGAAATACCTCACCGTAACCTACAACACCACCAACCTGACCTTGGCCAGCGGCTGCGAAGCCGTGCAAGCCGACAAGGTGGCGGGCGAAAATGTTACGCTCTGCGGCGCGCCCACATCGACACTCGGCTACACATTCGAGAAATGGCTCGTAACAACTGCCGATGGCACACCAACGGAATATGTGGCTGGCGCAGAAGTTACGCTCTCGTCCGATATAACCGTGCAAGCCAAGTGGGATGTACCCGACATCACCATTTACTTTGTCAATCAGGGCGCAGGTACTGAATATGTAAAAACGGTTGAGGTTACCGTGCCGCAAGACACCTACTTCACCGCGCCAACATCGGTTACCGTGCCCACCAACTGCGACGGCAAAGTGTTTGTCGGCTGGGCAAACATCCAAATCGACGACGAAACCACCTACAGCGATGTGGACGCATTGACAGCCGCAGGTGCTCTGTTCCTATCGCCCGGCGGCAAAATGCTCGCCACCAACAGCACCTCAAAAACATGGTACGCCGTCTTTGCCAAAACAGAATAACCCCCAAAAACTTTCCGCCGCAAATTGTGGCGGAAAGTTTTTTTAGGAGCAAGATAATTGACAATGTAGGGACGCACCGCGTGCGTCCGAGAATATAGAATTTTTAATTACCAAATTATTTAATTTCCAATTATTTAATTATTTGAAAATTTGAAGATTAAGGCGTTTCGGTTACCGAAAACTAGAAACCAGAAATCTGAAGCCAACACCAATGCGTTAAACTAATCAACTTATCAACTAATCAACTCATCAACCACCAATCAACTTTTCACACTTTATACACTTTTCACTTTACACACTTTTTACTTTATAGACTTTATACACTTTTCACTTTCAACTAAAATTCGTACCTTTGCAGGTTGATTGAACGATGAGATTTTTTATTGTAAAACGATATGCTTACACTTAAACAAATTATTGGAAACCGCGACGAGGTGGTTCGTCGTCTAGGGAAAAAACATTTTGCGCCAGCGGCCGAAATGATTGACCAAGTGATAGCCGACGATGCCGACCGCCGCGCTGCCCAGAAGGAGTTGGACGCCAAATTGGCACAAATTAACCAACTGTCGAAATCGATAGGCGGGCTGATGCAGCAAGGCAAAAAAGCCGAAGCCGAACAAGCCAAAGCCGAAGTGGCGGCACTGAAAGAGGCTACCAAACAACTGTCGGCAGCGATGGAGGAGAAGGAGAACGCCATGCGCGATCTGCTGCTGCAAATTCCAAACTTGCCCAAAGAGAGCGTGCCAGAAGGCACTTGCGCCGACGACAATGTGGTGGAAAAAATGGGCGGCGAAATGCCCAATTTCGATGGATTCGAGCCGCTACCGCACTGGGAGTTGGCAAAAAAATACGACCTTATCGATTTTGAACTTGGCGTGAAAATTTCGGGCGCAGGATTTCCTGTGTACAAAGGACTTGGCGCACGCTTGCAACGCGCACTCATCAACTTTTTCCTCGACGAGGCGCGCGCCGCTGGCTATCTCGAAATTATGCCGCCAACCGTGGTGAATGCGGCTTCGGGCTACGGCACTGGCCAACTGCCCGACAAAGAGGGGCAGATGTATCACGCCGAGGTGGACGACCTCTACCTGATTCCCACCGCCGAAGTGCCTGTAACGAACATCTATCGCAATGTGATTTTGAACGAAAAAGACCTGCCGATAAAGAATTGCGCCTACACGCAGTGCTTCCGCCGCGAGGCTGGCTCGTATGGCAAAGATGTGCGCGGACTGAACCGACTGCACGAGTTTTCGAAAATCGAAATTGTGCGCATCGATACGCCCGAACACAGCGAAGAGTCGCACCGCGAGATGCTGACGCATGTCGAAGGGCTGCTCAAAAAACTGGAACTGCCCTACCGCATTTTGCGCCTTTGTGGCGGCGATATGAGTTTTACTGCTGCACTCTGCTTCGACTTCGAAACATTCTCGGCTGCACAAAAACGCTGGCTCGAAGTCAGTTCCGTGTCGAACTTCGAAGCGTATCAGGCCAACCGCTTGAAGTGCCGCTACAAAACCGCCGACGGCAAAACCGAACTCTGCCACACGCTCAATGGGTCGGCATTGGCATTGCCGCGCATTGTGGCCACCATACTCGAAAACAACCAAACACCCGACGGCATTCGTGTGCCGAAAGTGTTGGTGCCGTATATGGGCTGCGAAATCATCAAATAAGGGGATTTCTATAAATTCCTTTGTAGTGATTTTTGAATTTGGGGATAGCAGATGTTTGGCTTGAACGAAAGCGCAATGCGGTGGCATTGTAATTGAGTGAAAGTCAAAGAGATGCAGTTCAAAAACAAAAAGCGCACAAAAGTATTCAAAATTTTATCAGTTGTTAATTTTATTATTGAGTGGGGAATTTATAGAAGTCCCC
>CAVBBP010000056.1:0-15698 GCA_963593685.1 Segatella copri | reverse complement strand
AGTTGCACAGGGCTTACTACAATTACTATTCCCAACAGCGTAACGAGCATTGGAAGCAGCGTTTTCGGTGGGTGTACAAATTTGGCACACCTCGCTATTCCGAGCAGCGTAACATCGGCGGCAAGCGAGCAGTTAAAAGAACTTTATGCGCTCGATTCTATCAGTGTACCCGCCATGATTTTAGATGTAGAGGAGGCAAAATGGGTCTATCAGCCCAAAAAATTGAGGTATATAGAGGTGAATAGTGGAGAACTTACCACCAACGCATTTGCTGTGATTCAGCGCAGTTACAAAACGCTGCAAGCACTCGATATGGATCGCGCCGAGAACACCGCCATCACAGACGAGGCGTTCAAAGATTTCTACAATTTACAGCAACTTGTGCTGCCAGCGGCGCTGCAAAAAGTGCCATATATGGCGGTGGCAGGCTGCAAAACGCTGCAAGCCATCTCTATTCCAGCCACGGTAGAGGAGGTCGACAACAGTGCGTTCGAAGATTGCCGCAGCATCAAGAGCATCACTTTCGAGGGCGCAACAAACAACGCCAGCGGAGCAGCACAATACGCTCCAGCCGCAGGTAGTGCGCTGCGTCGCATTGGTAATTGGGCATTCTACAACAACCACGAACTGCAAAACCTCACCATTCCCGAGGGCGTAACCGAAATTGGCGATGCGGCTTTTTATGGCTGTACCTACCTGCAAGATATGGTGTTGCCCAGCAGCGTCAGAAGCATTGGCGACAACGCCTTTGCGCTTTGCAGCAAACTGACAAAAATCACTGTAAATTCGACTACGCCGCCCGAAATTCAGCCCAAAACATTCGAAGATGTGAACCGCACAATTCCCGTTTATGTGCCAATGGAGGCGGTAGAAGATTACCTGAACGACCCCTATTGGAGCGAGTTCAACATTCAAGGCGTGGAACCAACCGCCATCGAAAATGTGCAACAAACGGCAGCCTTCTTTGCCGAAAACGGCCGCATCGTCTGCGATGACGAGTTTCAGATCTTCGACCTTCTCGGCCGCAATGTAACCCGCTTGAACGGCTCGCTGAATGGCGTTTATATCGTGAAAGTTGGAGAGAAAGCGCAGAAAGTGGTGGTAAAATAATTGATGATGGACAATTGATAATTGACAATGTAGAGCCGTCACAATGTGGCGGCTCTGCTGTTTTTGTTATGCAGAATGCGGTGGAAACCGTCTAATTCGCTGCGCGCATTTTTTCTCCGCTCGGCATTGCTCAAACGAGTTTGGCACTGCGCTCGTTTGTCGAAAAAATTCAAATTGTAGGGACGCACCGAGTGCGTCCTTTTTTTGTTGAATTATTGAGTTATTTTCTAACCCTACCCCCACTTGCGTGGGTACTCCCCTTGAAAAGGGGAGAGGACTGTACCAAGTTGTGTGCGAACTGAACCAACAATAGTGCGAACCTGTCCCCTTTGCAAGGGGACGAGAAAAACGACAGTTTTTCGGAGGGGTTAAGAACGATTTACGGATTTACAAATTTACAGATTGACGAATTTATTCGCTTCAACAATAATTTGAAACCAGAAACTAACAATAAAATAATCTCTTTTATCTCGCTGAAAATCAATAAAATACGAAATAATTTTGAAAAATCGGTACTTTGTTGGTACAAAGTAGTATAAATTGTTGTATTTTTGTGGCGGCATTCGACCCGCAAGGGGTTGGCTGCATAGCGTTTTATTTGTACTTTTGCCTGTGCGATAGACAGATACGGCGATGATACAACTCGAAAACATTCACAAAACCTACAATCGCGGCACTGCAAATGCGCTGCATGTGCTGAAAGGCATCACGCTCGATGTGGCCGACGGCGAATTTGTTTCCATCATGGGCGCGTCGGGCTCGGGCAAATCGACACTGCTCAACATCGTTGGCATTCTCGACAACTACGACGAAGGCGCCTACCACCTCGATGGACAACTCATCAAAAATCTGAGCGAAACAGAAGCCGCACGCGTGCGCAACGAAAAAATTGGCTTTGTCTTTCAGTCGTTCAATCTGATTGGCTACAAAACGGCGTTAGAAAATGTGGCGTTGCCGCTCTACTACCGTGGCATCGGGCGCAAACGCCGCAACGCACTGGCCATGGAGTATCTCGACAAGATGGGGCTGAAAGAGTGGGCCAACCACCTGCCCAACGAACTGTCGGGCGGTCAGAAACAGCGTGTGGCCATAGCGCGCGCCATCATCGCCAAACCGCGGCTGGTGCTGGCCGACGAACCGACGGGCGCACTCGACAGTGCCACATCGCAAGAGGTGATGAACCTGCTGCGCCAAGTGAACGCCGACGAGCATGTAACGATGGTGGTGGTAACGCACGCCCTCGAAGTGGCAGAGCAGACACAGCGCATCATTCGTTTCAAAGATGGCGTGATAGAGAGCGACCGATGAAAGACCTTTTCGACGAAATATGGCTCTCCCTGCGCGCCAACAAGTTGCGGACTTGCCTCACAGGCTTCTCCATTGCGTGGGGCATATTCATGCTCATCATCTTGCTGGGCGCAGGCAACGGCTTGCAAAACGGCATGAAAAAAGGGTTTCGCTATATGGCGCAAAATGTGATTTCGCTCTACCCCGGCTACACCTCGAAAGCCTACGGCGGCATGCAAAAGGGGCGGCGCATCTATTTCACCCAAGCCGATGTCGATTTTCTGAAACGCAATGTGCCAAATTATACCGATTTTTCGGCCATTTACGATAAATGGAATTCGACCATAACCTACGGCAAAGAGGCGGTTTCGACCAATATGAGCGGCGTGGAGCCGGGCTTTGAAAAGATGCGCATGATCGAAACAAAAAGCGGTCGTTTTTTGAATGCTGCCGACCAGCGCGAGCGGCGCAAAGCGGTGGTGATACACACCCAAACGGCCCAAGCACTGTTCCACGAGAGCGAGGCGGTGGGGCAATATGTGCAGATCGACAATGTGCCGTTTTGTGTGGTGGGCGTTTACGAAAACGAGGGCGGCGGCGGCAATCGCCAGCCCGAATTTTACATTCCCTACACCACGGCGCAAGCCATTTTCAACCCTTCGGGGCGCATCTACGATGTGTCGTTCACAGTCGAAGGCATCGAGACCAAAACCGCCAGCGAGCAGTACACCCAAAATCTGCGGAAACTGCTGGCGCAGCGTTTGCAGTTCGACCCCACCGACCAAAACGCCGTCTGGATAGCCGACCGCATACAGAGTTACATGCAGGCACAAACCATTTTCGGTGCGATTGCGCTTTTTGTCTGGATTATCGGCATTGGCACGCTGGTGGCGGGCATTGTGGGCGTGAGCAACATTATGCTGATAACCGTGAAAGAGCGCACCCACGAGTTTGGCATTCGTAAAGCGTTGGGCGCATCGCCCGCCTCGATTTTGCGGCAAGTGGTGGTGGAATCGCTCACGATAACAGCCATTTTTGGCTTTCTCGGCATGATGTTGGGCATATTCACCACCGAAGGCGTGGCCAAATTGCTCGAAATGGCGCAGCAAGGTTCCAACGATATCACCATTTTTGCCAATCCGACGGTCGATTTGAGCATTGTGCTGGCGGCAACGGCCATTTTGGTAGTGGCTGGCGTATTGGCAGGGTATGTGCCTGCACGGCGCGCCGTTGGCATAAAACCGATAGAGGCATTGCAGTACAAATGAAACGCTTGGAGCGATGTTCGATTTAGACTTTTGGCACGAGATTCAACAGGCGGTTATGCGCAACAAGTCGCGCAGTCTGCTCACGGCGTTTGGCGTCTTTTGGGGCATGTTTATGCTCACCGTGATGGCGGGCATGGGCATCGGCGTGCGCAACGGCATAAACAACGGTGTCGATCAGATAGAGTCGAACTCGGTATTTATGTGGTCGGAAAAGACCTCGGAAGCCTACAAAGGTTTTCAACGCGGCCGCTACTGGAACATAAAAACCAACGATTACGAGGCGGTGAAGCAGCAGTTTGCGCCACGCATAAAATACAGCAGCGGCATTGTGTGGGGCGACAGTCGCGGCGACAAAAATGTGGTGCGCGGCGAGCGTTCAGGCTCATTTTCGGTGATGGGCTTCTCTGCCGACTACGACAAAATCGAGCCTGTGCGCATACTGCAAGGCCGCTTTATCAACGAAATGGATGTGCGCAACCACCGCAAAGTGTGCGTGGTGGGCAAACGCGTGGTGAACGACCTTTTTGCACCAGGCGAACATCCCATCGGCGAACTTGTTCGGGTGAATGGCGTCTATTACACCGTGGTGGGCGTGGTGGAGCCGCTGTCGGACAGAATACGCCTCTTCGGCAACTGGGACGAACTGGTGAGTCTGCCGATAACCACGCTGCAACTGGCGCAAAATCAGGTAAATACAATTCACTGCCTTGCCATTGCAGCGCACGCTTCGGAAAATATCGAAATGCTCGAAAACGATGTGAAACAGTTTTTGAAACAGCGCAACAACATCTCGCCCACCGACGAACAGGCCATCACTTCGTTCAACCTGAGCAAAATGTTCAAACTGTTCGAAGGGCTGACCATCGGCATCAATGTGCTGATTTGGATTGTGGGACTTGGCACACTTCTTGCAGGAGTTATTGGTGTAAGCAACATCATGCTGGTAACGGTGCGAGAGCGCACACAAGAGATTGGCGTACGGCGGGCGTTGGGTGCGTCGCCACTGAACATCATCAAGCAGATAATGTGCGAAAGCCTCGTACTCACCGTTGTGGCGGGGCTGCTTGGGTTGGTCGGCGGCGTGGGCGTGTTGGTGGCGGTGTCGTCGCTGCTGACCACTGCGAGCGAGGCCAGCCAATTTCTGCTCAATCCGCAAATTTCGTTCAACATAGCGATGGCGGCACTGGCTATCATCGTTGTGGCGGGGCTGTTTGCGGGCTGGCTGCCATCGAAACGCGCGCTGCAAATAAAAGCCATCGATGCACTGCGCGACGAATAGCGCAAAAAACGGATTATCCCTTTTTCAGAAAAAGATGAACAACGCAAAACGACGAACAAACCGACTGTTTTTGGTGGCTCTCTGCTGGGCGACGCTGCCTGCCTACGCGCTCACCAAGCACGAAACCGACTCGCTGCGCCACGAGGTGCGCCTCGGCTGGGGCGATATGCTGTTCGAAACTGCTGTGTGGCACAGCACGCGCCACACCGACGACTATCGTTACACCGGACATCTGTTTGCCGAGTACCAATATCACCCAAAATCGTGGCTTTCGGTGGGCATGATAGCCGACTACGAACAGGTGCTGTGGCGGCAACTGGACGATAATTCGCAGCACACATTCTACAACATCGGGCTGCTGCCGACGGTGCGGTTCACCTACTATTTTCACGAATATGTCAATCTCTATTCGGCACTGTTTGTGGGCTTAAATGTGAACGGCGGCAGCGACCGCGACTTCCGCAATCGGCTTGTGGCGTGCGCGCCAGCGTTTGGCTTCACCGCCTTGGGCGTGAGCGTGGGCAAGGCGCACTGGTTTGGCGCGGTGGAGATAGGCGGCCTGAACGCCCTCGTGAGCAAAGACGAAATCTATATGGTGGGTTCGCGGCTCTTTACAGCGTCGGTGGGCTATCGTTTTTGAACAATTTTTTGAGCAAAAAATCGGAAAAATGAAGAAAATCACTGCAAATATAGCGTTGTTGGTGCTGTTGTTGGTCGCCACAGGCTGCAAACACGACACGCCCGAATATATCGATTTCAGCAGTTACCAAAATCTGGGGCGCACCTTTGTGCCGATGAGCGAAACCACTAGCGACATCATGGACGAAGCCCCATGGGACAACATCGAGGAGCAGGTCGAATTCGATGAGAATGGCGACATTGTTGCGCCACAGCACGCCCCGATGACGCGCGCCACATCGATAACGCAAACCGACCTTTTTCGCGAACTGATATCGGCGTTCAACGCGCGCAAGGTGCATCAGGTGGCGGGCGTGTACGAAAGCACCGACCTGCACGGCAATCTGATTCGTGTGTCGGGCAAATTTTTCTACCCCAAAAACGAGCCGATGAAAAACCTGATTGTGGTGTCGCACTACACCATCGGGGCGAACCGCGAAGCACCGTCGGAAACATTCAGTTTCGAGGGTATGTTTGCCGCTTTGGGCTACGGCGTGATTATGGCCGACTACATCGGGTTTGGCGTTACAGCCGACAGCATTCACCCCTATTTGCAGGCCGAAACCACGGCGCGTAATGTGATTGACATGGCGTTGGCGGTGCGGCCATTTATTGCTGCGCGCGGCTTGAAAGTGGAGTCGGACGAAATCATCTTGCTCGGCTATTCGCAGGGCGGCGCAACCACGCTGCATGTGCAGCGGCTGCTCGAAACGCTGCCCGAATACAAGGGACTTTTCAAAATCAAGAAAAACTACGCTGGCGCAGGGCCTTACGACATAGCGCGCACCTACGACTACTGCGTGAAACAGGACAAAACAGGCATTCCGTGCGCCATTCCAATGATTATTCAGGGCATGAGCGCAGGCATGGACAAGCCGCTCGACATGGAGTTTTTCTTCAAAGACCCGCTGCTGTCGCACTACAACGAGTGGCTCAATTCGAAGCAATACACCGTGAATCAGATGTCCACGCTCATCGGCGTGAACCGTTTGAGCAAAATTTTGACCGAAAACGGCATCGACCGCACCAAAAATGAGACGGCGCGCTTCTATCGCGAATTGATTCAAAACAGCATTCCGCGCACCTATTTTCCCCAAGCGCCGCTCTATATGTTCCATTCGGAGGACGACCAGACCGTGCCGTTTGTCAATTCGCAGGTGATGCAGCGGCAGTTCCGCGAAAAAGCGCCGCAAGTGGAGTACGATTTTGGGCACTACGGCAACCACATGAAAGGAGCCATCAAATTTCTACAAAAAGTGGGTAAGGAGTTGAAAAAATGAAGACGAAGATACTGAAAATCACCAGTTTAGCGGCGTTTCTGATTTTGCTGTCGGCATGCAAAAAAGAGACGGTAACCAGCAGCACCTTCGATATGTCGGTGAGCAAAATTCAGTCGTCGGCCGTGTGGATCGATGTGATTCCCGAAAACAACGACTTTTACTACCGCGTGGGCATTGCTTCGGCAGCCGATTACGCCAAATTTGAGTCCGATGCCAAATTTATCGACAACGATTACGCCGAAACGCTCGAACTCTACAACACGATATGCGAACTTTTGGGGCGCGACAATGTGAAATCGCTCGAAGAGACGATGTTCGAGGTCGGTGCTATCGACGGTCAGCGCAAAATGCTGCAACCCGAAACCGACTACTATCTCTACGCCTACAGGCTCGACCGCAAAAAGAAGCCGATAAAAACGCTCATCAAACTGCCGTTCAAAACAGTGAAAAAGCCCGTTTCCAACATCACTTTTGCGCTCACAGCCAGCGGCTCGCAACTGACCGTGAAGCCATCGAACAACGATACCTACTACTGGGATCACGAACTGAAACAGAACATCGACGACGGCTATCTCGGCTCTATCTATCTCTGTTTCAGCGACATAATTGACACCTACTACGAATACGATTTCATCAACAGTCTGCTCTCGCAAGGCGACGACGACGACGATATGGCGAACTACTATCCGCTTTCGGTGGGCGACACGCTGCAAGTGGCGTGCGTGGGCTACGCTGGCGAGCCATCGTCGAAATACCAATTTTTCGAGGTGATTTACCAAGGCGAAAACGCCCCCGCCGAGGTGCGCTCGATACAAGACCCACTGTACGAAGTGTTAGATTCGACAGACTATGCGCAGGCTTCGGCACGCCAAAATGCCATCGAGCGGTGCATTAAAAAAAGTGAGAAGTGATGCGGCAGAGCCGCAATGACAAATTTCAAATTTCAGAATTTCAAATTGTTAGTAGCAAGATATGAGTAGCAAGTAGCAAGACCAAAGGCTTTTCCCCCTTCGGGGGAAACGGGAAAGGGGGCTACAACCAAGACAATTCCAAAATTTCAAATTTCAAATTCAACAATTTAGGAACATAGAAACTTAGAAACAAAAATTGCGATAGCAATTTTGAGAAACCAGAAACTAGAAAAGGGATTTTTCTCTCAAAAAATTGAACAGATATGAAAAGAGCCATTAGAATTGTGCTGCTGTCGCTACTGGGAGTGGCAGTTGTGGGTATGTTTGTGTTTTTGTGGCAAAAGTCGCGCCCCAAGGCCGTAACCTACGACATTGTAACGCCGTCGCTGCAAACCATAGCGAAAATGAGCGTGGCAACAGGCAAAATTGAGCCGCGCAACGAGGTGGAAATCAAGCCGCAAATATCGGGCATCATCTCCGAAATCTACAAAGAGGCGGGACAAAAAGTGGCGGTGGGCGAAATCATCGCGCTGGTCAAGGTGATTCCCGAAATGAGCCAACTGAACAGTGCCGAAAGCCGCATCAATGTGGCAAAAATCGACTTGGAGCGCGTCGAAGAGCAGTACAACCGCGACAAAGACCTCTACAACAAAAAAGTGCTTGCTCGCGAAGAGTACGAAACGAGCCGCGCCAACTATCTGAAAGCCAAAGAGGAACTGCAAAACGCCAAAGATAGTTACGAAATTGTACGCGACGGCATTGCGCGCCGCTCGGGAGCGTACAGCAACACGCAAATTCGCTCCACCATCACGGGCACTATTCTCGATATTCCTGTGAAAGTGGGTAATTCGGTCATTCAGTCGAACAACTTCAACGACGGCACCACCATCGCCACCATTGCCGACCTTGGCGACATGATTTTCGAAGGTAAAATCGACGAAACCGAAGTCGGGCGCATACGCGAAGGCATGCCTATCGTGCTGAAAATCGGCGCATTGCAAGGACAGACTTTCGATGCCACGCTCGAATACATCTCGCCCAAAGGTACCGAAGAGAATGGCGCAGTGATGTTCGAAATGAAGGCCGCCGCACGCATTCCCGACTCGGTGCTGGTGCGCTCGGGCTACAGCGCCAACGCCGAAATTATTCTCGACAAACGCGAAAATGTACTCGCCATTCCCGAAAGTTCGGTGGTGTTCGAAAACGACTCGTCGTTTGTCTATGTGCTGAAAAGCGGCAGCGGAAAAGAGCAGCAGTTCGACCGCCAGCCGATAACCGTGGGGCTTTCCGACGGTTTGAATGTGGAGATTCTGTCGGGCATCGGCGATTCGACACAGGTGCGCGGCTTGCAACAGATCGAAAACTAAATTCTGCGCTATGAAACAACTCATCATTTTCGTTGGCGTGCTTGCCGCCGTGGCAACGGCACAGGCGCAAGCGGCGTGGTCGCTGCGGCAGTGCATCGACTATGCGGTCGAAAACAATGTCGGCGTGCAGCAAACGGCCTTGCAGCGCGACTATCAGGCGTTGTCGCTCAAGACCTCGAAACTCAGTTTTCTGCCCGATTTGAACGCTGGTTTGGGACAAGATTTTTCGTTCGGGCGCGCCACTGGCAAGGACAATGTAACCGTCGATCAGTCGATGGGCAACACCACTTTTCGCCTCTCGACCTCGATGCCGATTTTCACAGGTTTGCGCATCACCAACCAGATAAAAGCCGACAAACTCGACCTGCAAGCCGCCACCGACGATTTGAACAAAGCCAAAGAAGATTTAACGCTGCAAATCGCTGGATTTTATCTGAATGTGCTGTACAACAAGGAGTTAGTGGCCATTGCCGATGACCAAGTGGCGATTAGCGAGGCGCAGGTCGAAAACTGCGAATCGCTGGTGGCAGCAGGCAAAAAGCCCGAATCGGAACTCTACGAAAACAGGGCGCAACTGGCCGTGGATATGCAGACGCGCACCGAAGCCGCCAACGCCCTACAGTTGGCCATTTTGGATCTCTGCCAAGCCATCAACTATACCGATGTGGCGGCGTTTGATGTGGCAGATATCGATGTCGAGAGTTTGCTGGCCACCGAACTCGACCGCTTGGCATCGCCCGACGATGCGTACCGCTATTCGCTCGAAAATCGCCCTGCCATTCGTGCCTCAGAAGCACGCATCGAGAGCAGCCTCGCCTCGGTGAAGGTGGCGCAATCGGCCTACTATCCGCAACTCAGCCTGAACGCGGGCTACAACACGGGCTACTACCATCTGTTCAATGGCGAAAATATCGGTTTTGGCACGCAACTTGGCAACAACAGCAGCGAATACATCAGTCTGTCGCTCTCGATTCCGATTTTCAATCGCCTATCGACGGTCAATCAGGTGAAACAGGCGCGTATCACGGTCGAAAATCGCCAACTGGCGCTCGAAAACGAGAAACAAACGCTGCTGAAAGAGATTCAGACGGCCTACTACAACGCTGTGGCGGCGCGCGACAAGTATGTGGCAGCTGGGCGCACGGCCGAGTCGGCGCGCATGGCGTTCGACTACGAGCAGGCCAAATACGACAGCGGCAAATCGACGCCCTACGACTTCAATACGGCAAAACTGCGTTTGGAAAAGGCGCGTGCGCAAGAGACGCAAGCCAAATACGAATTTCTGTTCCGCAACAAAATTTTCGCTTTCTACAACGGCGAAGCGATTGATTTGTAACGAGTTACAAATCGACATCCCACGCCACTTGCAGCGCACGAAAGTCGGGCTGGCACAGCATTTTGCGCGCCAGTTGGTCTATCTGCTGCTTGGCAGGTTCGGGCGATTGCGCCGCCGCAATTTTCAGCACAATGTGCTTGATAAATTTGTTCTGCACGCGTCCCACTGGCGGATTGTCGGGACCATACACAAGGTCGCCAAAGGTCTGTCGCAGCCCGCTGGCCATCTGCGTGGCGGCACGCGCAAGCGTTTGCGCATCGTGGTGTTTCAAAATTATCTGCACCAATCGGTAGTAAGGCGGATAGCGGAATAGCGCGCGCTCGGTCATCTCACGGTCGAAAAAAGTGCGGTAGTCGCCGCTCATCACATCGCGTATCACAGGGTGTTGCGGCTGCGAAGTTTGTAGCACCACCACGCCACGGCGGTTTTTGCGTCCAGCGCGACCGCTCACTTGGGTCAGCAGTTGAAACGCACGCTCGTAAGCTCGAAAATCGGGATAATTCAGCAGATTATCGGCATTCAGCACACCCACCAAGCCCACGCCCTCGAAGTCGAGCCCTTTCGCCACCATCTGCGTGCCGACCAAAATGTCGATCTCTTTGGCTTCGAATGCGCTGATGATGCGTGCGAACGCCTGTTTTTGGCGCGTGGTGTCCAAGTCCATACGCTCAATGCGTGCTTCGGGAAAGAGTGCCGCCACCTCCGCCTCGATTTGCTCTGTGCCGAACCCATGCATTTGCAGTGCAGGCTGTCCGCATTCGGGACAAACGGTGGGCGGTGTCTGCTTGTAGCCGCAGTAGTGGCAGGTGAGTTTGCCGAAGGCCTTGTGGTAGGTCAGGCTCACATCGCAGTGCGGACAGCGTGGGGTCCAACCGCATTGGCGGCATTCGGTATAAGGTGCGAAGCCTCTTCTATTCTGAAACAAAATAACCTGTTCGCGCTGCGACAGTGCCTCTTTTATCTTTGCAACAAGCGGATCGGATAGGTGGCCAGTCATCTGTTTTTTGCGGTAGGCTTCGGTCAAATCGACGGCCACAATTTCGGGCGGTTTGGTCTGCGCATAGCGCGATTTCAGTTCTACCAACCCAAATTTGCCATTGAGTGCGTTGCAATAACTCTCGATCGATGGCGTGGCACTGCCGAGCAGCGTTTTGGCCTTGAACTGCGCCGCCAACATCAGAGCGGCGTTGCGGGCGTGGTAGCGTGGCGCAGTGTCGATCTGCTTGTACGACGCGTCGTGTTCCTCGTCCACCACCACCAAACCCAAATTTCGGAACGGCAAAAAGAGTGCCGACCGTGCGCCGATAACGATTTGGTGCGGATTTTTGCCAAGCATATCGTTCCAAATCTCAACGCGTTCGACTTCGGAGAATTTGGAGTGATACACCGCCATTTTTTCGCCGAAAATATCTTTGAGCCGCTCGGTCAGTTGCGTGGTCAGCGCAATTTCTGGCACGAGAAAAAGCACCTGCTTGCCCGCCGCCAATGTGTCGCTCATCAGGTGCGTGTAGAGTTCGGTTTTGCCGCTAGCCGTTACGCCGTGCAACAGCACTGTGTTTTTCTCGCCGAAAAGGCGACGGATTTCGTCGTAAGCGCGCTGTTGGTCGGCAGTCAGTGGCGCAGCCGTCGCCGACTGCTCGAACGGTTTGATGCGTGCCATTTCGCGCTCCTGTTGCACAAATATGCCTCTGTCAATCAGTTGTTTACAGATAGTCGCCGTGGCATTGGCACGCTGCAACAGATCGCTTTTGCGCACAAAATCGTGCTGCGGACTCATCGCCAGATAAGCCTCCAAAAGTTGCCGCTGTTTTTTGGCTCTGACGGGCAATTCGGGCAGTGCGCCGTCGCTTTTCAGGGCGATATAATTTTCGGTGCGCGGTCGGTACTGCTCGCAGAGTTCCTCGTGCAGCGTTACAACACCTTGCGCCAGCAGGCGTTTGATGGCAGGGTAGGTGTCCTTCACATCGAGCAGTTTGTTCAGCGCATCGATGGTGTGCGCCTTGCCGTCGGTCAGCAGGGTGCAGAGGCGTTGCTCTTTGGCCGACAGATTTTCGGTGTTCGCATCGGGTGCAAGTTCCACCGTTGTCTCGCTTTCGAGTTTCAATGCCGATGGCAGCGCAGTTTTGTACACATCGCCGAGCGTGGCGCGGTAGTAGGTCGCCATCCAGTGCCAAAAGCGCAGTTGTTCGGCCAAAACAATTGGCTGCTCGTCGAGTTGCGCCGCCACACTTTTGATTGTAGCGCAGTCGGGCGGTTCGTTGCTCACGCCACACACAATGCCCGTATAAAACCGCCTTGCGCCAAACGGCACCACCACACGCATTCCCACAGCAAGCGTTGGTTGCAAATTTTCGGGAATGGCGTAACTGTATGTTTGCGCCAGCGGAAAAGGCAATATGACATCGGCGTAGAGCATTGTAGTGCAAAATTACAAAAAAAATGCGAAAAAATTTGGTTGGTAAAGATAAAAAGTGTACCTTTGCAGTCGCATTAGGGGCATTAGCTCATCTGGTAGAGCGCAACACTGGCAGTGTTGAGGTAAGCGGTTCGAGTCCGCTATGCTCCACAACCCTTTTCCATAGGGCAATAGAGCGAAATTCGATAGAATAAACGCCACAGAAAAGCCACAAATTTTTTTATTGTTGAAGCGCAGGTTTCAGCAATAAAAAAAATGCCCAAAAGTAAACCCTCCGCGTTAAACGATTATCCTGTTACAGAGTTTTACCCTGCTGTGCTGAAAAACTACCCCAATGCGGGGTGGCGAATAGAGTACTATGTGCTGAACCCACAAACACAAACGATGGTGCGCCGACAGATGAAACTGAATCTGCTGCGCAGTCGCTACTCGAAATTGAGCGATTTCCGCCGACACGCCAACGAAATTCTGTTCGGCGGTTACAGCGGCCAACTGGTCGCGCACGGCACGCAGTTTTTGTTGTTGTTCGTCCCACGCCTTTGTGCCACGCTCTATGGTGCCGTTTTTCAGTTCGCTGTTCAGTTCGTTGTAGGCACGCCGCAGGTCGCGCACGCTGGCACTCGAAAGGTTGTTGAGTGTGCGGTTCACATCGTACATCTGCTTTTGCACCTCTACAA
The DNA here is from genome assembly GCA_963593685.1 of Segatella copri. Taxonomy (GTDB): domain Bacteria; phylum Bacteroidota; class Bacteroidia; order Bacteroidales; family Paludibacteraceae; genus W0P28-013. The sequence goes on along the minus strand of CAVBBP010000056.1, from coordinate 2,089 downwards.
TGTTGCGCTTGGTTTTGTTCAACTCTTTGTTCAGACTGTCGTAGGCGGCCGATTTGCCCTGCGTTTTATACACTTCGGCTATCTTCTCTTTCAGTTCGATGGCCTGTTGGCGCAGTTTTTTCAATTCGTCTTCGGCTTGCTGGCCGTTCACGGTGGTCTCGATGGTTACTTTGTCCTGATAATTTGCCATAGTCGTTCAAGGGGATTTTTATAAATTTCTTTGTAGTGATTTTTGAATTTTGGAATAGCAGATGTTTGGCTTGAGCGAAAGCGCAATGCGGTGGCATTGTAATTGAGTGAAAGTCAAAGAGATGCAGTCCAAAAACAAAAAGCGCACAAAAGTGTTCAGAAATCCAACAGTTATTAAAATTTTTACAAAACGGGGAATTTATAGAAGTCCCCTTAATCTATTTGCGACAAAAATAGACACGCTGATGCACAAAAAAAAAGACGCACCGAAATGCGCCCTTTTTCAACAGAATAAAAGTGTGTTACTTTTTATGCATTTTGTAGGCAATTATAAATGCAAGAATCAAAACGGGCAAGCCCCACAGCCCCAAATCAGGAAATACAAACATGGCTTTTCAAGTGTTTTTTTACGAAAATTCTATTTGCCTCTATGTTTGTAGGCATAGATAATGCAAATAATCAGAATGGGAATGCCCCACAGTCCAAAATCGGGATATACAAACATGGCTTTTCAAGTGTTTCAAGGTTCGACAATCGTTTTATCGCCACAAATGTAGTAAAAATTTTTCAAAATTGCAAAATTTGAGTTGAAAAGTTGATAAGTTGAAAAGTTTTGCTTCGCAAGATTTTTGCTCCGCTTGGCATAGTTCAAACGAGTTTGACTCTGCTCTCGCTTATCGCAAAAATTGATAAGTTTAACGCATCAACCAAGGCCTGTGCGGTAAAAAAATCTTATCAGATGTAGTGTTTGTATCGTCTTTTTACTTTGGAAGAGTTTTTTAAGCACTTGCGCAGGGCATCAAATAGTTCTGCATTGAGTTTCCCCTTGTTCAAAATGTCGGTCTGTGCGCTGGCTTGCCACGCCAATAGTTCTGAAATAGGATATGTGTCCAGTTGTTCGCCGTATATGAATGTGTCTTTTGCAAAAGCAAAACCTGTGTCGGTAACAGAGTTGTAAGCACTGAATTTGAATACATTGAACCGTTGCAAATCGTCGTTTATGCAGCCCGACAATGCGTTGTACTTGTTTGGAATGTGGTCGTGCGATGTGGGCAACGAAGCCAGCACTACCTCGCTATCGACAATACCCAACACGACAAAGAATTTTGGTTTTGGCGTGTTCCCATTTTTGAAAAAGAACTGTGTGAAATATAAAAGTGTGCCAATCTCAAACATTTGCCTTACTCCTCAATGCGCTTGCTGTTTGGCGAATCTCGACACACTGCTGATAGGCCTGTTTCTGACATTCGTCCATGCCATCGGTAAAATCGATGGTGAAAGGCGATGTGGTGGCCTGTTTGTTTTTGAACGACTGCAATACACCGTTCTGCTCCGATGTCTTATACCAAAGACTGCCCCTTTTGTGCAACAAATCAACCAGTTGGTGTGCAATTTTGTTACCATACTTGGCCATCACCGTTTGCATCATCTCCAACTCTTCGTCCGAAAACTCTTCGTCGTCGAACGCTTGCTTGGCAACAAAATTACCATTAGCATCAACGCCAACATATTCGCTCAATATCGTCGAGCAATCGTTGCTCAATTCGGCATACAAATCTTTTTGAACAGCACCATACTGCCAAACCTCGTACGGAAGCGACAAAAAAGGCGCATGATAGACGCGCGCCATCGTCTCCTCCATAAGATAGAGCAGTTTCAGCAACTTGGTCTTATTGACTGGCGTATCGCTGTGATTGATGGCGTAAATCAGAGCATTGCCAACCTTGCGCTTGTCTGATTTTGAGAAGTCCATGCCGTGTAATTTTTTGCAAAGTTACAAATTTTTTTCAATTTTGAAAAAAAAGCAGTTTTATTTGCATTCCGAAACGCCACAGCATTTTTAATGGTTCAAGACAACTTTAGAGCGAAAAAATCTTTGTAACTGATTGATATAGAGTTT
>CAVBBP010000055.1:0-15722 GCA_963593685.1 Segatella copri | reverse complement strand
ATGGTGCCTGACCTCGACGAAGCCGCACGCGAGTACTCCGACCTGCAAGCCGAAATCATTCAGCATATCCACTCCGAGAAATATGCCTACACCAATACCGAGTGTCCGCACTGCAAGGGTACAGGCGTGGAAAAAGACAAAGACGGCAAACCGACCACCTGCCCCCACTGCAACGGTTCGGGGCATGTACTCAATACCTCACCCTACGGCATTCATCTTATCGACGCAGGGCGTGCGGGCGAACTCCAAGTACCTGCGCCGCCTATCGGCTACATACAAAAAGACACCGCCATCGCCACGCTCCAAGACCAGCGTGTGCGCAACCATATCAAAGATGCACTCGCAGCGGTCAATATGGAGTTCTTGGCAGAAACACCTATCGACCAATCGGGCGTAGCCAAGGCGTACGATGCCAACGAACTCAACAACTTTGTCAACTCCGTTGCTGAAGACCTCGTGCGCAATATCGACCTCGTCTACTATTTTATCTGCGAGTATCGCTATCGCACCATCGTGCCGAATGCCGACACTCGCCGTGCCATGTTGCCCGCTATCAATGTGCCGACCAAGTTCGACATCGCCAACACCACCATACTCATGCAGGAACTGCAAGGCGCACGCCAAGCAGAAGCCAACCCCGAAACGCTGCGTGTGCTCGAGACTAACTACGCCAAGATGCAGTTCAACACCTCGCCCGATGTCGCAAAACGCCTCGAAACAGTCTTCGACCTCGACCCGCTCTTCGGTATCAAGGAGGAAAACAAGATGACTATGCTCCAAAATGGCGGCATCACAGAAACCGCCTATATCATCTCGTGCAATATCCACGCCTTTGTGCGTCGTGCAGTGTTCGAGGATAGGGAGTTCTACAACAAGGACTACAAGGAGAAACTCAAAGTGCTGGAACGCTATGCTGATGAGGTGCGTGCTGAAACCGAAACCAAAGCCACCGAAAAAGCACAACAACAAGCCGATTTCGGTGGGCTCGATAACCAACCCTCCGACAATGACACGCCCAACGAAAACACGCCAAACAGTGCAGAAGAGAATGACGCAAACAACATAGGGGAAGAAAATACAGAAAACGCTAACGCCAAAAACAAACTTGATAACGCACAGCAGAAATGACTGAACTCCAATCCGTCATAGACACCCTCGACAATGCCGCTGATTCGTTCGACGGCATTGCCACTAAGGAGCAGAAGAAGATATACGACGAGGTCATCACCCTCGCCAAAGACCTCGACCTCGATGCGCAGGGCAAGGTCAAACAATCCATTGCCAACCTCAAGCGGCTCACCGAGATAAAAGCCCGCCTCGCCGCCCTCTCCAAAGACAAAGAGTGGGTAGCGAGCATCAGCGGCTTTGCCAAGTATTTCGGTATCCTCCAACAGCAACAGAATGCCTACTACACCGATCATTTTCCCTCGCTCACACTCTCGAAATCGGCAAAGCAGAAACACGCCCTAATGAAGCAACTCGCCGTGCAGAATACAATGGAGGCACTGATGGGCAGTGGACTGAAAGCCAATGTAACGGACAAACTCAACGATATTCTCCTGCGCGCAGTAACTACAAACGCCAAGTTCGCCGATCTACAAGAAGAGTTGCGCGCACACCTGCTCGGCAAAGACGGCGGGCAGGGTGCATTCAGTCGCTACGCCACCACATACGCCACCACCGCTCTCTCGCAGTTCACAGGGCAAAACAACAAACTCCTCACCGACGACCTCGGCTGCGAGTGGTTTATGTACACTGGCAGCAACAAGGAAACCACGCGCGAGTTCTGCGAAAAACTAACCGAAAAGAAATACATCCACCGCTCCGAAATACCGACAATTCTCACAGGGCGAATCGACGATCACCAATGCGCCATCTACGAAAAGACTGGACTGCCCTACGGCATGATAGAGGGTACAACCGCCGACAATTTCCAGTGCAACTGCGGTGGTTGGAACTGCCGCCACCAACTCGTACCAATCGCCGATGCAGTAGTACCCGCTGTTCTCCGTGCCAAATTTGCCAAAGACAAACCGCAGAAACAAGAAACACCTACGCCCAACGAGAAAACCAAGCAGCCAATAGACTTGACGCCCTACCAAGAGCAAATATCCGCCATAGAGCAGTATATCGCCGACCACCCCAAGTCCGCCAAGATAAAGGGCTATCTTGCTGACATAAATGGTGCTGCGGATATGGGCGATGAAGAGCAACTGAAAGTACTCTTGCAGGCTGCCAAGAAAGATATTGCCAAGTTCAATGCCGCCAAAAACTCCGTGGCAAAGAAAAAAGCCGCTATTGAACAAGCCAAAGCAGACCAACTCTCCGCTGCCAATGCGGCACAACTGCAAGCCGCCAAGGACTATGCAATGCAACAAGCGAACCAATATGGCTCGTATGTTGCATTTGCCGACCTACTCGATAAACAGGCACAGGCTCTCCAAGTAGGCGACCCCACGCAAGCATTTCAAATCGCCAACCAGATAGACGAACTCGCCAAGAATATATCTGCATTAGATGACCTTACAGAACCAATGAAATGGGCGCAGACCTACTCGTATGAAGAACTCAAACAAGCCAACGACTATGTCAAAGGTCATATCCAACATTGGAAAAACAAAGGCAAGAGCGGTGAGCAACTCATCGCAACTATTTCCAACGAGATGGATAACTTCCTTGATAAGAGTCACAAGACATATGAGGTGGTCCACAACGCATTTGGGCAGAAGATAAAGGAGACCTTGTCGAATATCGAGAAAGTTAAGTTCAATGAGAATAATGATATTATCCACCAATATACCATTGACCACCCAAAAAGTGCGAAAATCAAAAACTACTACGACCAAATTATAGACTTTGAGTTCCAAGGCAAGCACGATGAAGCCGTTACACTCCAAGCACAGGCATTGGCAGATATCAAGAAATTCAATGCCGCTGCCAAGTCAGTTGCAAATAAGAAAACTACAAAGACCACGACAGGCAATGCAAAGTCCAGCGAAAAAGCTCTGCACATATTGGCACTCCTCAAGGCAAAGGAATCCGTTTACCACCACATACACAAATACGCTGACATTGAAGATGCTCTGAAGAAGGGAAATATCGAAAGGGCAACAAGGTATATCAACGATTGTCTGAAAAAATTCTTGCCTACATTCCTATCGGACAACAGCATACCAAGACAAATTGACATGAGCGACATTGGCGGCAACATTCAAATGACGGCATTGGCAGATGTGATTTGTAGCAAACTATCGTCCAACGACATTAAGAAACTTACTAAATTATACGAGTCGGAAAGTGCTGAAGATAGTGACAGCCGTCTGCGTAGTACATCAAAAGAACAATGGAAAAATCTGTCTACAGAAGAAAAACTTGTTATAACCAAATACACGCAGACATATAGTTATCTCAACGAGCCATTGCGAAATATCACATATAAGGGAAATAGAACAAGAGCAGAATACGAGCGCGATGTGGCAGTCCTCACCAATGCCCTCACCAAATGCCGCGCAACAAAAGATATGGTCGTACGAAAAGGGACAAACGACTATGTCATACGCGAACTAATGAAGAACCTCTCCGATGTGAATGTCGGCGACAAGTTCACAGACGGAGCATTTCTATCTACATCGGTTCATAAACAATATGGCTTCTACAGGGAAATCAACTTGATTATATATGTACCCAAAGGCTCTATGGGGTTCTATGTAGAACCTGCATCACATTTCACCGATGACGGCAAGTATACTTTCGGCGGAGATAATGATGGCAAAATCAGTATATGGGATGGAAAAGCCAAAGAGACATTAGAAGATGAGCGTGAGTGGATAGGTCAACGCGGCTCTCGTTTCGAGGTTGTCAAGAAACAGGGTAAAAATATCTATCTCAAACTCATCGGGCAACTCTACAAACAACCCTAATCCAAATAGTATTCTTTGAGAAAATCATAGAAATCGTCTGCGCACGATTCGAGCGAGTACGACCACTTGGCAACACAATGGAACAAGTATGCCAATAACGAGATAGGATAGCCCACATCTGCAGGAATCTTGTCACCGACATAGGCAACATATTCCGTTATGTACTCACCGTCCAAACGGTGATTGAGAGAATCGTTGACCCAACCCCGCTCATACGCCCAAAGAAACGCACCATTCTTTTTGGCACGAATTTTTGCAGGACACGCCTCCTCACCTTTGTAATACTTGGTAAAAACCAAGAACTGCGATTTTGTAGCCATTATCTTACCCTTTCTGTAAATTGTTCACATACCTCTAACATATCGCTCGGCAATCTTTCCAATACCGCCTGTTGAAACTTTTCAGGCATTCCGTACAGAACCTCTGCAATACCACCGACAATCGCACCGAGCGTGTCTGCATCGGCAGCAAGAGACACCGCAAGACGGATAGCCGACTCATAGTCCTCACTATCTCGTATGCACAGGAATGCTGCAGGCACAGTACCATTGCACGACTCGTCAAATTTACCACGGTAGTCGTCCAAACGACCAGCAGCAATAGTATAGCCGAAAGTATGCTCAATCCGCTGCAGCAAGTCCTCCTTTTCCATACCCTGCCGAGCCAAGAATACTGCCAAAGCCGTGGCTTGTGCGCCCCTTATACCATCTGGGTGATTATGTGTACAGGCAGCGGAATAAGTCGCTGCAGAAAGCACCTCTGCCTCCGTTTGGCACAGCCAACCAAGTGCACTCACACGCATTGCCGAGCCATTGCCCCACGAGAAATAGGCAGGTGCATTCTCGGTTTGTAACCAACGAGCGAAACTACCGCCATAACTACCCATTGGGCATGGATAACGCTTGCACCATTCACGCAGAGATACCTCATAAGGCATACCATTCATAAAAGCGTCTGCAATGGCGACCGTACAAATGGTATCGTCCGTGAAACTGCTCTGCTTGGTCAACAATGGAAACAGATAGTTCTGCGTCGGATTAAATTCATACGCAGAACCGACAATATCACCGAAAAATGCTCCTAACATATTGAAATACAGAAAGTTTCTGCAAAGGTAGTACATTTTTTCAACACTTGCAAGTGTTTCCGTGCAAGTAATTAGCAAAAAAAATGCACAAAGAATAAATTTTATTTGTACAAGAAAATTTTTATTTGTAACTTTGCGGAGTAATAACAAAATAATTACCACTATGTCAAATTTCATCAAAGTAACACCAAGGGGAGAATGCACGCCACGCATCGTGCTGGCGAGCCTCAAAGGCTTCTACATCTCGCAGGGGGCGAAGATTGAAACGCCCACCGACGAAGAGGTGTATGCTGTAGAACCCAACGAGCGTCCCACGGCAGAGCAGATTGCCCATAGCGCAGAGCAAGCCATCGAAATCGCTCGTCTGCAAAACGAGGTAGAGGAAGCGACCAAAGCCAACGCCGACCTCACCAACACTCTTGCCACCGCAGAGCAGACCATTGCCGAGTTGCGCGAGAAACTGGCAACTACCGAAACAAAGGTCGCCGAAAGCAAACAAACCATTGCCGACCTGCGCAAAGAGATTGCCAAAGCCAAAAAAGCAACTGAAGCGACCAGCACTACCGAAACGGTTGAGACTACCGACACTGCTGAAACTACCGACACCACCAAAGAATAAAACAAACACACTATGACACTCGGAGATTTACTCAATAGACTGGCAGCCAAAATTGGCGTGCAAAACGAACCCGCCCTCATCGACCTGCTCTCGTCGCACGAACTCGCACAACACGATGTCGCCGACGAACTTGCACAGCGTCTCGACACTGGGCTTATGTCGCTCGATGGAGCGAAAAACAACCGAGAGGTGCTCAACCATCTCAAGCCGATTATCCTCAAGGCAGCCGACGATAAGTTCGCCGTCCTCGCCGAGAAATACGGCATCGCCGACAGTATGCAAGCAGAGCCATCGACCTACAAGAAGATAGACCTGCTCGAGAATGTCCTCGCTGCTCGTATTGCGGATACCGAGAAGAGAGCGCAGAGCAACCACTCCACCCAAGGCGAAGAGAATGCGCGACTGACCAAAACCATCGCCGACCTGCAAAAGCAACTGGCTACTATCACTGCCGCAAAAGACAATGAATTGAGCGAGTACAAGAAAGCCACTGCCAAGCAGCAACTCGATATGTTGGTCAATTTCGAACTCAACGGAAAGCGATACGCCAACCAAGACCTCGGCGATACCAATATCACCATTGCTCGCGTCCTTATCGACAAAGCCCTGCAAGACCAGCACGCCACGCTTATCAACGACGGCGGCACGCTGCGCCTCAAGCAGACCGACAACCCGTCGCTCGACTTTATCGATAGCGGATACAAGCCCGTCTCGTTCAGCGATTTCGCCAATCGTATCCTCGCCGACAAACACCTGCTGGAGGTTTCCATCGAACAACCAGCCAACAACGGAGGTGGTGCGCCATACACCCCTCAACAACCACAGTCTATCACGCTGTCGAATGGCAAAACGGTAGACACAGGCAGTATCGATGCAGCCGCTGCAGCCGCTATTGCCGACCTCGAACAATAACAAACAAAAAAAAGAAGCATTATGCCTATCACACTCACAGGGTTTGCTCAAGCCGCCATCAAAAACCTCAACTTGGTGGCAAAGCAAAACGACCCACAACTCAAACTCACGCCAACAGGCTTCCTGCGCTTGCTGTTGGAAAACAACGCGGCTACCGAGATTAACAACATCGAGGAACTGCGCAAAGGATTGAAGCGTACCATCAAACTGCGTTACTTGCAGCGTGGTCTCGAATCTGATGTTACCGACATCGACGATTGCGAAACACCGCTCGGCGCAGATTGGAAAGAACACCAGATAGAGCAGCCGCTCTTCTCCAAAATTGGTATATTCATCTCCGACGATGAAATGCGCCAATACGAGGAAGAGGCGAGCCAAACACTCGCACTGGGCGATGCACAACAGAGTCCGCTCATGCGTGGCTTGTACGAGGTGCTGCTCTCGAAACTCATCGGCTTGATTGGCAAAATCGACAGCAACCTGATTGCCGCACAGGCTACCAAATGGGGTGCAAACGCTGCCTACGACCTCTCGACCGCTGCACAGACGCTGACCATCGGCAAATCGGCTGATTTCAGCACTGGCTATGTCAAACTGATGGAAGACGCGCTCGTCAACGAGGTGAGCGACAAACTGCTCATCTGCGGCAATGGACTCATTACCCGCTACGACATCTTCCACAAACTGAAAACAGGCACAGATAGCGAGGGTATCGCAGCACTGCCATTGAACGCATACTACGACCCACGTACCATCACTGGTTGGGGTAAAGACCACTTCGGCGCATTCGCCAAAGGAACGGTCGGCTTTGTCGATTGGAATCGCTATGTCGGTTCATACGCGGGCGAAAGGGGCGGCAGCGTATTCTTCACGCTCCCAGTGCCTGTAGAACTGGACGGCGCACTGACATCGCTCGTTTTCGACTGTCAGTTGAAATACGAGGATTGCCCAATCCACGATGCAAATGGAGATGTTATCCAACCGCGCGGCTGGGCACTTATCGTGTCGAAACACTACGGTCTGTTCACGCTGCCAAACGACGCTTTCAAATCGGGCGGCACACTCAAAGACCAAACCGATGTGGACGCGCTCCGCGGCGTAAATGGTTCGTTCCACTACATCGCAGCAGAACAGGCGTAAACCATGCTCGAGGCGTTGAAAGGATATATCGGACTTATCAGTGGTGGGTCAGTGGAAGCTCCAAGTGGGTTGTACATCGACGCACTGCCCGATATTTCCCTGTCGATACTCGAAGACATCAGCCGCGCCGATGAAGACGAAACCGACACATGGTCGCGTATCGAGGACAGAACCATACTCAAGTTCCGTACCCTCTTCATTGCGGAGGTAAACAAATGCCATAAGGTAACAGATATAAGATTGTGTGAATGTTTGATACTGAGCAACAAGGAGGTACTTGCAACGGCGTTGTGGTATCTCCTTGGGGCTGAGGTCATGCTCACACGGCGCGCCTCGTCGCGCATCAACGCTGCTACCATCGACCGCACAAAGAGCAAAGAGTTGCGTGCCTATTTCGAAGACCAGTTCGCCAAGGAACTCACCACGGCGGTCAACGGCATCGATATCCACGCCTCCGAATGCTTTGGCGAAGAGGAACACCCCGAATCGCACCAACTCGTAACCTACGGCACACCGATACTATGACCTACTCTACCAACCTACCCTCCGTCCTCAACACGGTCGCTCTCACGCTGACCGAGTTGCAAAAAGATAAGATGACGCGCCTCCAAGCCGCCAGCCTTATGGCGGTAATGCGCGAGCGCATACATGTGCAGGGCAAAGATAGCAGTGGTGCACCTATCGGTACATACACGCCAGCCTATATGCGCACGCGTGTCAAAGCCAAGCGGGGTACGAGTACCAAAGTCATCTTGTCGCTCACGCGCGCAATGGAGGATAGTTACGAGGTTTATCCAATCGCCAACGGCTACGGCATCGGATTCAACACTATGGAGAATATGCAGAAAGCCCGCTGGTGCGAGGATACCTACAAAAAGCCCATTTTTGCGCCAACCACCGAGGAACGCGCACTTGTCAAACAAATTGCCGACGATTTCATTACCAAAGTATGCAAGAAATAATCGAAAATATCAACAACGACATTGCAGCCATTCTGCCAAAACTCGACCTCAAGGCATACGCCCTCGCCGAGTCGGTCAGCATGCGCAGCGACGAAGAGGTTACATTTCCAGCCTTGGTGTTGCCCAATGGGGAGTGCATCAGCGTGTGGGGCGAAACCGACAAACACGATGTAACGCTCTACCATCGAGTCAATGGTATCGCCTATCAAGAAGATACCACCGCCTCGTATGGCAGCGGCAAAGGGTATTTCGCTACAGCGGATATGTCGCTCATTGTGTTTGGCAAAAGAGCAAGTCTATCGTCTTTCGAAGCAGAGCGTGCTGCGCGCCGAGCCATTGCACAACAAATGCAGTGTAGCCTCGCGCAGAGCGACTTTGCGGCGTTGCAGATATTCGCTTCGGAGTATGTGGGAGTATCCTATTTCATATCGCCCGAATACTACCTTTTCAAAATCAATTATCGTATAACCAGCACCTACAAACCATGGTGCGACTAAAAACCAAAACACTATGTCATTACAAAGAATCACTTGTGGAGATGTTTCTGGAGAACAATTAATCCATGTATGCGACCCCTGCGGTCGTGAACTCGGTCGCGTGCGCGGCGTTGCGCTCGTCGACGGCTCTGTCAATCTCACCGAACTCATCGATGCACTCAAGAATGAAGCGTCTGACCAAGCGCAGACTCTGTTCGAGGGGCTCATCGAGGCGGGTCAATTGCACCTTATCAGCGAAACGACTGGTACATTCGACGGCGGTGCAGCGCAAACTGGCGACGGCTATGGCGATGCCGAAAACCGTCTGCTCGGCTACCTCTACACCCTGTCGTTCAAAGACCCATCGTTCAGCGGCAACAAGGCGTTCTACGAATCAGCCGAAAGCACACACTGGAAAGTCATTTGGCGCACCGAAACACTGCTCCATTTTGCCGACAAACCAGCCAACATTCAAGCCATTGCGCCAGTAGAGCAAGACCTCACCTCGGCGGTGGTATGGAATGTAACTGCCACTTGGAAATCGAAGAACAAACCCGACATTGCACCGCTCGAACCGCTTGCCAAGTATTTCGAGGGCTGCTGGGAACGCGCCGAAAACACTCAAACAAAAGAGTAACTAACCTGTAGCGAGGGGAGGTAGAAACCACGCCTCCCCCTGCTACTTTTCTACGACTATGATACGATACCAAGGCGAAAATATCGACTTTTCGTTGGAGATAGAGAAACTGACGGGGGCGCAAGTAAAGGATTGGTCGCCATTCGCAGGCGTGGTCGTCTATTTTTATACACATACGAGTTTCATTGCCAAATTCAATAGTGCAACCACCGACGGCTATGGCAAAATCACCTTGAGTAGCGACAAAAAGACCTACACAGGGCGGCTGCTCTCCGACGATACAAAACAGATGAGCGGAGCGTTGCTTTTGGATATCTATGTGTACAACAGCACAGGCGTTTATAAGTGCATCAAATCGCTAACCACGGGCGTGCAAATACTCTACGCCCCAATCAAACAGGAAACATAACTATGGCAGACATCAATGTAAAAGTCAGTTTTGGGGCTACGGCTGAAAGCGCGCAAAGCACCGCCGAAGAGGCTCTGCGCTATGGGCAGCAAACCTTACTGCCGCTCATCAATACCAACCAAAACAGCATAATGATCATCAAAAACGCTATCAATACCAACCAAGCCAACATAGCGACCAACAAAACCGCTATCGCTACGAATGCAACCAACATAGCGACCAACAAAACCGCTATCGCTACGAATGCAACCAACATAGCGACCAACAAAACCAACATAGCCGTCCTCGATGAACTGGCAGACATACATAAAGAACTGAACAAAATTCAATTACTATTCAAAGAGAGGCAACTGTATGTTGAAATGCCTTTTTATTACGGACATTTCAGACGAATGACTTTCAATTTCAGTCTGATGCGAAGCACTAATGGGACAACAAGATATACATATGATGATGCTGAAATAAATACCCATTTTCGGCGAGGAAGATGGACAGATGTAAATGTTGTTTGCAATGGCACAATACAATTAGAAGGTATAAGAAATTCTGACACTTCTCATCGTTTCGTTATTCGGGTGAAAGGCATGAAAAATTCCGAAGAATACTATGATTATCCTGGCACATACCGCGCACCTCGAAACCTCGGCGAGGATTTGGAGTGTACAAATAGAAACAAGGGCAACACTCGGATTTGCTTTTTCCAAGGACAGTATATCGATGGAAGGTATAATTATCAAGTAGGATATGATCGCACTACTTTTCGTGATCATACATTCTTTCAAAAATTTGATTGGAAACTCAGAAAAGAGTATATGAAATCCAAAAATGTGAAACTTGGACTGAAAGTATCCATCATATACACTGCGACCGACGGTAGCCTTCATGTAATTGATGCGCCAATACTGCCATTTGCCATAAAAAGATGGTATGATATAGAAAAATTGAGTGACCCACAATACGCTATTCCACGCTTCACGGTTGGGCGTTGGGCATATTAAAAAGATAGCGAGAATACTCTCACTACCAATCGAAAATGAGAAGACTCTCATCATCTAATGATATTGAGAAGTCTCTCAATACCTGCCACAAAGGTAGTAACAATTTTTGAATCGAGCAAATAAGTAGCAAAAAAAATGAGACGCTGCACGCTTTTTTATATATTTTTTATTCTATTTTTTGCCGCCTGTCGTAGTGTTGCGCCAGCCGTGCAAGAAAGCACACGCGAGGTGGTGCGCGAGGTGGTGCGTACCGACACTATCATCACCATTGCGCCCGACACCGCTACGCTGGCAGCGTTGCTCCGTTGCGACAGCGCGGGGAATGTACTCATTGCACAACTCACCGAGGCGCAGGGCAAACGCCTTGCACTCGAACTGCAACTGCACGCCACGGCTGGCGGACAGACGGCATTGCGCATCGACTGCAAAGCCGATAGTCTGCAACGCTTGCTCAATGCACTGCGCACAGAAACTACCATTCGCGATAGCACACACACCACGCAGACACTGGTGCAAAAGGTAGTACCAACATTCTATCGTAACTGCACGCGTGGATTTTGGCTGCTGCTCTCGGCAATCGCAGCACGGATAGTCATCAAATTTTATTTGCGGAGGTAGCGGTATGGAGTGGCTGAATGTAATTGTAACGGCTATCTGCTCGCTGCTGGCAGCAGTAGGAGGCGGTAGCATAATCTATTTTAAGCAGAATAGAGCAATGAAAGAGGTGGAGGTTGAAATCAAGAAACAGGAAAGCGAAAGCAACGAAATTGCGCAGTGGAAAGAGTTGTATCAAGAAGTGAAATCGGAAAACCGACGGCTCTCGGATAAGGTGGACGAACTCTATAAACAGCAACACACGCTAACCAACCAACTGCTCGTTCTGCAAGCGACCATCAAAGACTACTCGTGTACACGCGCGGGCTGCAAAAATCGCACACGCATCGACTGCCCGATAGCCACAACTACTATCAAAACGCAAAAAAAAGAAAAGGAAAATTGATATGGCAAACACGCAAAATATCATCAACAAAGGCATACACTGCAAAATACGCGTGCATGGCAGCGGACTGGTAGCAGGGGCGAACTACACCGCTGTACTCTATTACAACGCAAAAAAAGAAGAGTACCGCGCTACCGCTACTGCCGATGCCGAGGCGGTAGAAACAACGCAGAATGGCGTAACCACCACCACCGCCGCTTGCGTGTTCGATTTTACACCTGAACAGACCGCCGCCCTCAAAACAGGCAATGCGATATTCGAGGTGTACGACACCACCTCGCAACAGCAGATGAAATACGATGACGCGTTCGCTACCGTACGCGCCACCTCCATAAACGCATAACGCCATGACCGCAGAGTTAATCGACACCATAAATGTACAGTTCGATGCCACGCAGGAACTGCAAGTCGAGGTTGCGCTCACCGACCGCCAGCCAACGCAGTACAAGTCGCTGGAGGTAACCGAAAATGGGCAGTACAAGGTAACGCCCGATGACGGCTACACATTGGGCGGCGTGTCGGTTACAGCCAGCGTGTCCTCTTCGGTCGAAGAAATCAACGCCACCTACACCGCCAACGGTACATACGAAATAACACCCGCCGCCGCCGATGCCATAAGCAAAGCGACAATAGAGGTCGCCGTGCCGATGATTATAGAAGCGGACGGCGTGAAATTCGGATTTTCGACATTCGAGAAACTGCCCCAAAGCGTTGTTGATTATTTGCAAACACAGACCGATTGGCACTCAATGCTCTATCATTGCGAGCAACTGACATCTATCGAAGCCACAAACTTGGACACCTCAAAAGTTACAAACATGACGCTGCTCTTCGATGGGTGCACAGCACTAACCTCGGTAGATGCGTCGGGGTGGGGAATGGGCAATGTCACCGATATATCGCAAATGTTCAATGGGTGCGCTGCGCTAACGGCGTTGAATGTATCGGAGTGGAATGTAGGCAATGTTACAAGAATGAACTACACATTTGGGCAGTGCCAGTCGTTGCAAAAAATCGATGTCAGCCGATGGAATGTGGGCAATGTAGTGAATATGGGAGGCACATTCGCAAACTGCAGCCAACTGACGGCATTAGATGTTGCAAACTGGAATACCGCAAGGGTAACGGATATGTCGAGTATGTTCTACGGCTGCTCGGCGTTGCAACGAATCGACACCACAGGGTGGAATACCGCGAAAGTAACAAATATGAATCAGATGTTCTACGGCTGCTCGTCGCTACAAAGCATTATAGGCAATCACACCTTGGAAGAGGTGGAGGCTGGTGCGATTGTGGCGTTGCAGAATATGGGCGCAATCTCGTACATCGACTTGCGTGGAGCAACGGCGTTGCGCTACGCGTCGCTATTGGCAGTGGCGAAAGGAGCGTACGACCGAAATGCGGCAGGATTGGGCAGCGTGAACTGCTACATCGCCAAAGCCGCCTACAACGCCTGTTACAACGACGATGGGACAAAGCCCGATGCCACCACACTGCTGGCACGCAAAACGGAACTGACCAACATACTGACTGCCAAAGGCTATTACATTACGCAGAGTTAACAAACCAAAATCAATACTAACCACAAAAAAAAACAAAAAGCCATGTTAGCAACAATCATCACCGTAGCGACTACGCTGGCGATAGCCATTGTAGCCTTTGTCGTAAAAGCACGAAACGACAATCGAGAATTCAAGTACATTGCCGAAAAGTTCGCCATTCTGCACGAAGAGTATTGCAAGCACACCGATCGCATAAATGCAAACTACAAGTGCATTTCGGAACTCAATCGTAGGCAAGATTTACAGGAAAAGGAAGCCGCCGAAAGGGAAGTCGACTTAAAAAGCAGCATCGAGGAACTGCAAACCTACAACGCAGAGGCGGTACGGAACTGTGCCACAAAAGAGAAACAAGCCAAAGTCAGTAAAGTCGCCGCCAAGCACGCCGCTTTTGCCGAATTGCGCAAAACAAAGAGTGTAAAGGAAGCACAGGCTGAACTGGGACTGTCGTCCACCACGGCTCGCCGCTACGAGCAATGGCGCAAAGAGCAAGAAAAGGAGTAACACAATGCAACTCACGCCACACTTTTCGCTCGAAGAGCTGACACGCTCATCGACCGCCGAGCGGCGCAGAATCGACAATACGCCACCAGTAGAGGTGGTGGCAAATTTGCGTGCATTGTGCCAAGCAGTACTTGAACCTGCGCGCATCGCTTTTGGCGCGCCTATCTATGTGTCGAGCGGCTACCGCTGTGCAACACTGAACAAAGCCGTCGGTGGCAAACCAACCAGCCAACACCTGCGTGGCGAGGCAGCCGACCTGCAAGTGAAAGGTGTAACGAACCTGCGCCGCCTCTACAAGATACTCGATGGACTCGACCATGACCAACTGCTCTACGAAACCAATGCCGCAGGGACACAGTGGCTGCATATCTCGTTTCGACAAAACGGCAATCGCAATCAGAGCATCGACAATTACAAAGCGTAGAATGACCATCGACGAATTGCATACGCTGTGGAATAAGGCAAACAAAGGCAAAGCCTCGTCGTCGGAACACGCACTGCAGGTGGAGTGTCTGCGGTGGCTGCACTTGGCGTACCCGAATGTGCTGTGCTACGCTATTCCCAATGGCGCATATACCACAAAGACCACCGCTCGTAAGTTGGTCGCCGAGGGCGTGCGCCACGGAATACCTGACCTCTGCATACCAATCGGTAGAAACGGCTATAATGCGCTCTACATCGAAATGAAAAATGGCAAAGCAGGTCGTCTGTCCGACCATCAAAAAACAATGATTGCGCGCCTACAAGCCTACGGCAACAAGGTCGTCGTTTGTCGCTCATTCGATGAGTTCCGAATGACGGTCGATGAATATCTACAACGATGACAGCGAAGAGGCATACGCCTATCTTACAGGTTACATCACCCGAAAGGCGTTAGAGGCTTTTCCTATTTCCTTTTCGGTGAGCAGTTGTTGATGCTTTGGAACGGAATAAAAAAAAGCGTAACTTTGTAGCGTGAATAATCCGCAAAGGCGAAAACCACCAATATAAAAAAACACCAACTTTGTACTCCCAAACAGCAAAATCCGTCAAAATCTCGTCAATTTCCAATACGCACAAACCGCAACTCGTTGAATTTCAATAGATTGTTTGTGAAATCTTCAAATCTTCAAATGATTATAAATTTGTAAATTTGTAAATCCGTCAATTTGTAAATTTGTAAATTGGTCTTGGTTTGTGGCCTCTTTTCCCGTTTTCCCCAAAGGAGAAAAGACTTTGGTCTATGTTCTATCTTCTATCTTCTCGGACGCACTCGGTGCGTCCCTACAATTTGAAATCTGAAATTTGAAATTGCGGCTTCGCCGCATCACTTCTAACTTCTAACTACTAACTATTCTCGTAATAATTTATAGAAATCCACTTTTCTTATTACACCGCAAAAATACTGCTTTTATTTTAAGGGGACTTCTATAAATTCCCCGTTTTGTAAAAATTTTAATAATTATTGGATCTCTGAATACTTTTGTGCGCTTTTTGTTTTTGAACTGCATCTGTCTGAC
>CAVBBP010000054.1:0-15766 GCA_963593685.1 Segatella copri | reverse complement strand
CGGGCATGTTTGCCACGGCGCAGAGTAGTTTTTATGTCTATAAGACCGACGGCAGCGCGGTAGAGTATGCCGTGAGCGAGGTCGATAGCATTTCGTTTACCAAGCCCGAAGGCTCCAGCGATGTGCTGGCGGGCGCATTTTCGGTGGCTGAGGGCAAGCAAATTGCCTTCTCGCGCGGCAACTTGCAGTACACGCAATCCACCGCTACATGGGCGTTTGCGGAGCACCAATACGATATGCTTGGCACAGCCAATGTAACGGGTGGTACAGAGTCGTATGACGCCACTTACGGCTACTCCAAGAGTGGTAGCGACCTTGCCGACAAAATAGACCTTTTCGGTTGGAGCGGTAGCACGGGGTCGGCAAAGTGGGGCATCAGCACCTCTACGGACTATTCCGATTACTCGGGCGACTTTGTGGATTGGGGCAAAAATATCGGTGACGGCACCACCTACCGCACACTCACTTACGATGAGTGGGAGTATATTATCAATGGGCGCACCAATTCAAGCGACCTAAAAGGCGTTGCACGCATTAAATTGAGTGAAACAGAGTACGCTAACGGCCTAATTCTCTTGCCCGACAGTTGGACTAGCCCTACAGATGTAACATTCAAGAGCGGTTTTGCAATTGCTGGGAGTGTTCAAGCGTATGCCGACTACCAAATTTTCACGCTTGACCAATGGCAAAAACTTGAGGCCGCAGGCGCAGTTTTCTTGCCTGCTTCGGGCGGCCGCGACGGGTCGGGTGCGGACCTTGTGCAGGACTACGGCTACTATTGGTCTGCTACGGCCCTCGACTCGTACTACGCGTACTTCCTGCTCTTCTACTCGAACTACGCGATCACGAACTTCCTCAACAACTTTCGCCTCTACGGGCGAGCAGTCCGTCTCGTTCAAGATTTATGAGATTAATGGTGAGAGTTTATAGGTTATAGAAGGCTAACTGAAACCCAGTGCAAAATATGTAGGGACGTGGCGCGCCGCGTCCCTACTTTCGTTATTGAGGGGTAGTAGCCCCCTTTCCCGTTTCCCCCCGAAGGGGGAAAAGCCATTGGTTAATTATGAATTTTGAATTAAGAATTAGACGCATTCAACAATGCCTCAATCTCCCAATCCCCCAATCCCCAATAAAGTCGAATTTATTACAAAACGGGGAATTTATAGAAGTCTCCTAACAATGGACAAAGGTACGAGTTTTAGCGATGCCTTACTCTATCGGTTTGATGTAGGCGCGGCGGCGTTTGTGTTGCAGCGTGTCGAAATACTCCCAATTCGCCAGATTTTTGCGGTTGGTTTCGAGTATCGAGGTGGTTTCGGCATATTTGATGCCATATTTGTGGAAATAGTGTACTTGGTCGTAGAAAAATAGGGCGTTGATGCCACGGTTTTGCCAGTCGGGGCGCACCGCTATGAGCAGTAGGTCGAATACCTCCATCTGCTTGGCTTTCAGCATTTTGAGTATGTGATACCAGCCGAACGGAAAGAGTTTTCCACGGCAGCGGCGCAGCGCTGGCGATATGTCGGGCATTCCTACGCCCACGCCCACAATTTCGCCCTGTGCATTGGTGATGATGGTTACAAAATCGTAGTTCAGCAGCGGAAAATACATCTTGGCGTAGTAGCGTTTTTGGCGTTCGCTCATTGGTTGGTAGTTGTAGAGCGGCGTGTAGGCATCGTTCAGCACATCCATGTATTCGTAGTTCGGGAAGCGCCGCATCAGTTGGCGTGCCGAGTGGAATTTCTCCACTTTCACGCCGTAGCGTTCGATGGCGAGTTTGGCCACGCGCTCCATTTTTTTGGGAATTTCGTTGGGAATGAACACGCGAAATTCTATCCAATCGGCCTCTTTTTTCAGCCCGAAAGCCTCGAAATGTTTTTCGTAGTAAGGGTAGTTGAACAGGCTTGCCATGGGCGAATCGTACTCGAAACCTTCGATGAGGCAGCCCTCTTTGTCCCAATCGGTGAAGCCCACAGGCCCGTTGATTGCCTCCATGCCTTTGGCTTTGCCCCAGTCGCACACCGTTTGCAGCAGTGCGTGCGACACTTCGAGATTGTCCACAAAATCGATCCAGCCGAAGCGCGCGTGCTTGTAGCCCCAGCGTTCGTTGGCGCGGTGGTTGATTATTGCCGCTACACGCCCAACGATTTTGTCGGCATCGTAGGCCAAAAAGAGCGCAAACTCGCACAGTTCCAACGCTGGATTTTTCTTGGCGTCGAACGAATTTATCTCGTCGAACACCAGCGGCGGACAGTAGTTCGGCTCGCCATCGTACAGGTCGATGCCAAACTGCACAAAACGGCGCAAATCGCGTCTATTTTTTACCTCTCGAATCTCAATCATTTTAGTAGCAAGAAAGTTTATAGTTTATAGGTTATCGTTTATAGAAAAATGCGGTTGAACTTATTAAACTTTTCAACTTTTTTAACGACCAATCAACCGATCAACTCATCAACCAAAATTCAGAAACAGCGCGCAGCGCGAAAAACATAGAAACAAAAATTGCGACAGCAATTTTGAGAAACCAGAAACCTTATTACTCTTTCAGTTTGGCGATGGTTTCGACCATATCGGCGGCACCAAACACGGCGTTGCCAGCCACCAAACAGTCGGCACCAGCGGCGTAGAGTTTGTGCGCATTGTCGAGGTTCACGCCGCCATCGACCTGAATGAGAGCGTGTGCGTGGTGGCGTTCGATCATAGCACGAAGCCGCGCTATCTTGGCGTAGGTGTTTTCGATGAATTTTTGTCCGCCAAATCCTGGATTTACCGACATTAGCAGCACCATCTCCACATCGTCGATAATGTCTTCGAGCAGTTCCACAGGCGTGTGCGGATTGAGCGTAACGGCGGCCTGCATGTCGGCAGCGTGTATGCGTTGCACAGTGCGGTGCAGGTGCGTGCAGGCTTCGTAATGCACATTCATAGTCATGGCACCAGTGGCTTTCACCTCGTTCACAAATTTATCGGGTTCCACAATCATCAGATGCACATCGAGCGGCTTTTGGCTGAGTTCTTTCACAAATTTCAGCACAGGAAATCCGAACGAAATGTTTGGCACAAACACGCCGTCCATCACATCGATGTGCAGCCAGTCGGCCTCGCTGCGGTTGATAAGGTCGATGTCGCGCTCCAAATTGCCAAAATTAGCCGACAAAAGCGATGGCGCAAGCAATCTCTTCATTTTGCAATTAATAATAAAAAATTAACAATGAATAATATCTCGGTAATAGCAGCCAACTGCGGTTGGTCGTTGAAACCTCAATTTTCAAATTTTCAAATTTTCAAATGATTTTTAATCCAACTTCAGCACTGCGAGAAACGCCTTTTGTGGCACTTCCACATTGCCAATCTGTTTCATGCGTTTTTTGCCGCGTTTCTGTTTTTCGAGCAGTTTGCGTTTGCGCGACACATCGCCGCCGTAACATTTGGCGGTAACATCTTTGCGCACCTGTTTCACGGTTTCGCGCGCGATGATTTTTGCACCGATGGCCGCCTGAATGGCGATATCGAACTGCTGGCGCGGCAGCAAATCTTTCAGTTTTTCGCACATACGCCGCCCAAAATCGACCGCATTGTCCTGATGCGTGAGCGTCGAAAGCGCATCGACCTGCTCGCCGTTGAGCAGAATATCGAGTTTCACCAATTTCGACGGACGGAAACCGTTGGCGTGGTAGTCGAACGAGGCGTAACCTTTCGAAATCGACTTCAGTTTGTCGTAAAAGTCTATCACAATTTCGCCCAACGGCAGGTCGAACTGAATCTCGACGCGGTTGCCCGAGATGAATTCCTGTTTCACCAATTCGCCGCGTTTGCCAAGACAGAGCGTCATTATCGGCCCGATGTAGTTGGTGGCGGTGATGATAGAGGCGCGAATGTACGGTTCTTCGATGTGGTCGATGACCGCCACATCGGGCATTCCTGCTGGATTATGCACCTCAATCTTTTTGCCGTGCTTGTCGTAAACCAAATAGGAAACATTCGGCACGGTGGTTATCACATCCATATCGAACTCGCGGTCGAGCCGCTCCTGCACAATCTCCATGTGGAGCAGTCCCAAAAATCCGCAGCGAAAGCCAAAACCAAGCGCCACCGAACTTTCGGGCGTAAAGGTGAGCGAAGCGTCGTTCAGTTGCAACTTTTCGAGGCTCGAGCGCAGGTTTTCGTAATCTTCCGTTTCGATCGGATAGACGCCCGCAAAAACCATCGGTTTTACCTCTTCGAATCCCGCAATGGCTTCGGCGCAAGGCCTGCTCACATGCGTGATGGTGTCGCCCACCTTCACTTCGCTCGATGTTTTGATGCCGCTGATGATGTAGCCCACGTTGCCCGCCGTCAGTTCGCGACAGGGCTGCATTTCCAATTTCAGCACACCAATTTCGTCGGCATCGTATTGGCGACCCGTGTTGAAAAATTTTACATCGTCGCCTGTGCGTAGCGTGCCGTTCACCACTTTGAAATAGGCGATAATGCCGCGAAAACTGTTGAATACCGAATCGAAAATAAGGCATTGCAGCGGTGCGTCGGGGTCGCCTTGCGGCGCAGGAATGCGCTCCACTATTGCATCGAGAATCGCCTCTACGCCCAAGCCTGTTTTGCCGCTGGCACGAATTATCTCCTCGCGTTTGCAGCCGAGCAAGTCCACAATTTCGTCCTCCACCGTGTCGGGCATTGCGCTCTCCATGTCGCATTTGTTCATCACGGGAATTATCTCGAGATTATGCTCGATGGCCATGTAGAGGTTGCTGATAGTCTGCGCTTGCACGCCTTGCGATGCGTCCACCACCAGCAGTGCGCCCTCGCAAGCGGCTATGGAGCGGCTCACCTCGTACGAAAAATCGACATGCCCCGGCGTATCAATCAAATTCAGCGTGTACTCTTCGCCGTTGTGGGTATATTTCATCTGTATGGCGTGGCTTTTGATAGTGATGCCGCGCTCACGCTCGAGGTCCATATCGTCCAGCACCTGCGCTTGTAAGTCCTTGGCTGCCACCGTTTTAGTATATTCGAGCAGGCGGTCGGCCAGCGTGCTTTTGCCGTGGTCGATGTGCGCAATAATGCAAAAGTTGCGTATCCGTTTCATGTAGCGAATTATCTGCTAATTGGTGTGCAAAGTTACGAAAAAAAATGCAAAGTGGCAACAACCCAAAAGCGAGCAAGCGATGAGAGAAAAGAAATAATGGCACTGAATAGGCATGGGGAATTTCTAATTTCTGGTTTCTAGTTTCTCAAAATTGCTGACGCAATTTTGTTTCTAAGTTTCTGCTACGCAAGATTTTTGCTCCGCTCGGCATAGTTCAAACGAGTTTGACTCTGCGCTCGCTTATCGCAAAAATTCTCGCGCTTCGCGCTGTTTCTATGTTTTTAACAGTTTAACTTGAAACCTGAAACTCTGAAATTTGAAACTAAAAAACGCTTGCTTATTTCAAAATAAAGTTGTACCTTTGCGCCGCTTTTCACGGAGCATCCGTGTGATGGGAAATCAAGCCCCAAAATGCTTGAATTTTGAGTAACACATTAAAAAAATTAGCAATGAAAACATTTGTGTTGAATGGTGCAACGCGCACCGACCTCGGCCGCAAGGCTACCAAAGCACTCCGCACGCAAGGATTGATTCCATGCGAACTCTATGGTGCTGGCAAAAATGTACACTTTTCGGTAACCGAATCGGCTGTACGCAAACTAATCTACACGCCCGAAATTTTCTTGGTAGAACTCGATGTGAACGGCGAAAAAGTGAACGCTGTGATGAAAGAGATTCAGTTCCACCCAGTGTCGGAGCGCGTGCTTCACATCGATTTCCTGCAAGTGGTCGATGGCAAACCTGTGGTGATGGAAGTACCCGTCAAACTCGAAGGTCACGCTGCTGGCGTGCGTGCTGGTGGTAAACTCTCGCTCGAAATGCGCAAACTGCGTGTGAAAGCCCTTGCCGCCAATGTTCCAGAAAAACTCATTATCAACATCGACAACCTCGAACTTGGCAAAACCATACAGGTGAAAGACCTGCATTTCGACAATCTCGAACTGCTCAATGGCTTGCAGAGCGTTGTGTGCAGCGTAAAACTGACGCGTGCCGCCATGGGTTCGGCCGCCGCTGCTGCCGCCGCCGAGAAAGCGTAAACGACTGAACGATGAAATACCTGATTGTTGGCTTGGGCAACATCGGTTCGGAATACGAACACACCCGCCACAACATCGGTTTCGACACATTGGACGCTTTTGCCGAAGCGTCCAATGCTGTTTTTGAAACGCGCCGCTACGGCGATGTGGCCGAATGTCGGTTGCGTGGTCGCCAGTTGGTGCTGCTCAAGCCTTCGACCTATATGAATCTGAGCGGACAGGCGGTGCGCTATTGGTTGCAACAAGAGAAAATTCCGATAGAAAATCTGCTGGTGGTGGTCGATGACCTGTCGCTGCCTGTGGGTGCACTGCGGCTGAAGCCGAGCGGCAGCGATGGCGGCCACAACGGACTGAAAAACATTCAGGAACTGCTTGGTACACAGGCTTATGCGCGGCTGCGCTTCGGCATCGGCAACGATTTTCCGCGCGGCATGCAGGTCGATTATGTGCTGGGACGCTTCTCCGCCGATGAACGCCAAACGCTTGCGCCACGCTTTGAACAAGCCGTGGAGATGATTCGCACATTCTGTCTGGTTGGCATACAAACCGCCATGAATCAGTACAATAATAAGTGAGAAAATGTGTAAAGTGTGTAAAGTGTATAAAGTGTATAAAGTCTATAAAGTGAAAAGTGTATAAAGTGTGTAAAGTAGGGAAATTATTTCTAGTTTCTGGTTTTCTATTTGAAAATTTGAAGATTTGAAAATTTGCGGTTCGACAGCCTCACCGCCCCAGTCTTCGTTTTAGTTTTAGTCAAAGTCTATAAACGATAACCTCTAACCTCTAACCTTTTGGACGCATGCGGTGCGTCCCTACTTTCACACTAAAAAATTCCTCACTCCTCACTCCTAATTCCTCACTCCTCATTCAAAAACACAACTCACTGCTCACTGCTAACTTCTAACTAATCACTGTTTGAACTTAATGTGCGCTCGTTTGCAGATGCGTTGAATGGCGAAACGGCCTGTTACGACGGCGTTTGGGAGGCCGCCGGGCGGTTGCAGCCACTGCCCAGCCAAAAACAGATTGCGTATGTGTGGAAATGTGCCGCGGCTCGTCTGTTTGGCGGCAAATGGCGTGAGTATGAAACTCATGTATGCGCCTTTGTATGCGCCGCAAAAACGGTAGTAAGTCATCGGTGTAACGACATCGAGAATGGTGATGTGCCCCGCCATTTCGGGGAAACGCTGTTCGATGCGCTGCTTGATGTCGTTGGCAATGCGCATTTTTTCGGCTTTGTAGGCGGCGCGGTCGGTGTTGTAGAGATTTTCCCAGTAGTCGAAATCGTTTTCGTACTGAATGAGTAGCGTCTGCAACAGACTTTTGCCTTCGGGCGCAAACGACGGCTCGTAGTCGAAATTTTTGACCAAAACGCCTGTTTGCGCAATGCCGTTCACCATATAAGGTTCGCAGTCGAAAGTAACGGTTGTGCTGGGCATTCCGTTCGCTCCATCGACCCCGAAAAAGCAGTTGAGACTGCTGTAGAGCGGGTGTTCTTTGCGTTGGTGGTAGTGGCGAATGAAAAATTTGTCCATCAATCCGTGGCCAATCAGTCGGCTGAAGGTGATGTTGGTGTCGCAAGCGCAGATAAAGTAGTCGCCCGTCGCCACATCTCCGTTTTTGAACAGCACATCGTGCGCGCGCCCCAGCGAGATGTCGATTTTCACCGCTTCGTGATTGGTAAAAATTTTGCCGCCAAGCGATTCGTATTTTTGTCGCATGTGGTCTATCATGCCAAACGAACCGCCGCGTGGCAGTGCGCCGTTGCCGCTGACAAATGTGCCGAACACATAAAACAGCGACGACATATTGTACGATTTCGGCATGTAGGTGGTGATGAGTTTGCGAATGAGCGGATGTTTGAACCGCGCGGCATAACTATCAATCGAGACTTTCGAGAATTTGCGGTGTATGCGACCGAGGCGACGCATGCCTTTTATCAGGCGAAACCAGTCGCAAAGATTGTGCTGTTCCAGCGGTTTCAGCGCAGGCATCATCACTGCACGGTAGGCATCGACTATTTTGACAAATTTTTCGATTTCGTCGCGGTCGTCGGGCGAGAGTGCCAGCAGGTCGCTGTGCAGGCGGTCGAGGTTGTGCCACAGTTCGATGGCGGTGCCGTCCAGTTCGACGCGCATAAACGAGTCGTGCTGTATGATTTCGACATCATCGCCAAGCACGCCCACCTCTTGCCACACTTTGTAGATATCTTTTTCGGGATTGGTACCCGTGAGCCAATGCACGCAGTTGTCGAGTTTGTAGCCTTTCCGTACCCAGCCCGTACACTGTCCGCCCACGATGGTGTGCTTCTCGTGAATTTCGCTCTCGAAACCGTTTTTTTGCGCGTAAATGCCCGCCGAAAGACCAGCAATTCCGCCGCCTATAATGACAATTTTCATAGAAAATCCGTGAAAAAATTCCGTGCAAAGGTACGAAAATAGTTTGAAAGTTTATAAAGTGTGAAAGTGTGTAAAGTTGAAAGTAGGGACGCACCGAGTGCGTCCTTTTTTGTTGATTTGTGGATTTGGTTATTTGTGTGGAAAAATCCGTAAAACAGCAGAGCCGCCACATTGTGACGGCTCTACATTGTCAATTGTCAATTAGTTCACTACCACTTTTTGCGCTTTCTCTCCGACTTTCACAATATAAACGCCACAGAGCGAGCCGTTCATTTCGGTAACATTCTGGCCAGTGAGCGTGAAAATTTGGAACTCTTGCGCACAAATTACACGGCCGCTTTCGGTGTAGAGGGCTATGCTTTCTGCTGGCTGTAGGGCGGTAACAGGAGAACTAATATCTTGCACAGGGCGAACGGACTGCCCATACCAGCGGCTGTCGTAGCCCCCGAGCACATCGTCCGAGTAGAAGCTCGCGCGCCACGCGCCGCTCGGGCTGTCCGCGTCGAGCGAACTCGACCAGTAGTTGCCGTAGAGGCCTGCGTTGCCTATGTAGTCGAAGCTGCGATAGCCCGCTGCAGGGAGAAAAATAGAGTTGCCGTTGGTTTTACTCACAACAACATGGCCAGCAACACCTGTGCCATCATAGTCGTAGGTCCAAACCCAGTCGCAGTTTTCGCGCAGTTCTGTCCATTCTGCATCGGTGGGCATACGCCACGCGCCGCCCCAGTTGGCAGTGGCGGCATCGTCAGAGGCTTCGAGCGTAGTTAATGCGTCGGTAAAACCATCGTTGCCATAACTAGAAATGGAGCAATACTTGGTAAGAGCATCATAATCACCATTGGCATATTTGTATGTTTCCCACGAGTAGTCGCTTTTTGTGGTGGTTTCGCCCCAAGCGTAATAGTCGCCATACTCTTCGGGGCTGGTTGCGCCTACATTGCAGGTTGCCCAACGCACGCCGCTTGGCAAGCCAAGATCCACATACTCGTGAGTAATTCCAGTACTCTGTGCAGTAGCACACAGCGTTGTGGCCATTGCAACCAACAGAAAAGTGTAAATGCGTTTCATAAGAAATTGGTTTTTAAACAGTTATAAAAATGTATTGATTTGTATTTTTCTTTGGTTGATACAACAAAAAGTGCGGTTTGGTTGTCGTAATTAAACCAACATTTAATTGCTACACTTTCTGAACATGACGAAAAATGCTGACCTATTTTGCACTTTTTAACGCAACCAATTCATTTTCTGTGCAAAAAAGTTTGGCGGTTTGAAATTATTCTGTACTTTTGCAATGTATTTCGATGCAAAAAATGTGTAGCGAAAAAACCTTGGTTTATTTGCTACACTTTTTTTTAGAAAAGGAGGAGAAAAATAGATTTTCGGATGTATGTAGAGCCATCACACTGTGGCGGCTCTACGATTGTTATTTGATTATTTCGGACGCACTCGGTGCGTCCCTACATTGTCAATTATCGAATCATTGAGTTATTGAATTATTTTCCAACCCTACCCCTGCTCCGCAGGTGCTCCCCTTGAAAAGGGGAGAGGACAGAACCAACTTGTGCGCGAACCTGTCCCCTTTGTAAGGGGACGAGAAAAACGACAGTTTTTCGGGTGGGGTTAATGCCAATGTAAAATTATGAATTTAGAATTAAGAATTCGGTGGCGGTGTTTGGGTTTGGCTTTGTTCTTATGGCACGAGTTCGTAGTTGGTGCTTCGCCCGCCTTCGTCGGTCTTGCGGAGTATGCCTTTGGCTATCAAGTCCTGAATGTCGCGCAAAGCGGTATCTTGCGAGCAATGGTTTATTTTTGCCCACTTCTGTGTATTGAGTTTGCCCGTGAAGTCGTCCCACAACCTGTTCAGCACCTTGCGTTGGCGCTCGCTCAATGGCGTATCCGCAAGGCGTTGCCAGAAGGCAGTTTTCCGTATGGTACGGTCAGTGGTGTTGATAGCCTCCTCCAAAGATGCATTCAGGGCGGTGAGAAACCAACGAATCCACTCCGTAACATCGCTATTGCCGTGTTGCGCACGCTCCAACTCTTCGTAGTACTCTTTTCGGCGACGGAATATCTCGGCGGACAGACTATAGTATCGCTGCGGGGATTGGTCTGCTCGCGCCAACATCATCTCCGTGATTGTGCGTGTGATACGCCCATTGCCGTCATCAAAAGGGTGAATCGTAACAAACCACAAGTGCGCTAATGCCGCACGGATAATGGCATCGGTGCCGTCGTCCGTGTTTATCCACTGCAGGAATGCCGTCATCATCTGCGGCACATCGCTGCTCGGAGGGGCTTGGTAGTGTATCTTCTGATGCCCCATTGCCCCCGACACGACCTGCATAGGGTCATCGCCGATACGCCACGAGCCGATAGTAAGTTTGTAACCATTGCTGTAGCCTGTGGGGAACAACGCTGCGTGCCAGCCAAAGAGTTGTTCCGCCGTAAGAGGTTGACGGTAGTTCTGTGTGGCTTGCAACATAACGGATACAACGCCCTCCGTGTAGTGGTCAGGCGTATGGTCTATCTGCAAATCCACCCCAAGGTGATGAGCAATAGACGAGCGAACACTATCCCGATTGAGGTCAACACCCTCTATTCGAGAAGAGCCGATAATCTCCTCTGTCAGGGAATCCATCTGACGCTGCACGCCCTCCATACCGAGCATACTCATACGCCCCAGCAGTTGCCCTTGCAGGTAATGCACCTTGCCGAGCAAGTCCAAAAGACTACTACTGTCCCATGAAAATGCCGTCCAGTTTTCGTGCTGCCATAGATAGATTGCGTTCATACTGCTGCGAGTTATCTAAAATATCAGCAGCAAAGGTACAACGAAAAGTTCAGATTTACAACTTTTGCGGAGAAAAAGAACGTTATTCGCCGCAAATTTGCGGAGAATAAGGGTGCAATTAGCGGCGTATAGGTCAAATAGCGTGGTTCAACGCTGTTGTCCAGCAATTTTTTCGGCCATCTGCTTAATTTTCTTGTAACCAGCGCGTTGCAGGGGCGAATGTTTGAACAGGCGTTTGAAGTCGCCGTTGGTTATTTTTGTGAAATCTGTGGCAAAAAGTGCGTCCGAGGGTTGCAGTTCGGGCGTGTGGTTGGCTTGCGCTCGGCGATTCCACGGACAGGCATCGAGGCAGACATCGCATCCAAACAGTCGGTTGCCACATTGTGCGGTCTGCTCGTCGGTCAGTTCGGCGCGATTTTCGATGGTGAGATAGGCGATGCAGCGGCGCGAGTCGAGTGTGCGGTCGGCGGTGAGTGCGTGCGTGGGACAAGCGTCGATACATTTGGTGCAGCGGCCGCAGTGGTTGGCTTGCGGCGTGTCGTAGTCGAGCGGCAGCGTGCTGACAATTTCGCCAATCATCGTGTAAGAACCGAGCGTGGGATTGATGAGCAGCCCATTTTTGCCAATCCAGCCGAGCCCAGCACGCTCTGCCCAGCGGCGTTCGAGCAGGGGCGCGCTGTCGCAGCAGACTTGGCAACTTTGCTCGGTGCGACTGTCGATAAACTGTTGCAGTTGCCGCAATTTCTCCTTTATGATGTGGTGATAGTCGTTGCCGTAGGCGTATTTGGCAATTTGTGGCGCACTGTTTGGCAGAAGCCGCGTAGGGTAGTAGTTGAGCAGCACCACGATGACCGACCGCGCGCCTTCGACCAGTAGCCGCACATCGGTGCGCTTGTCGAAGTGGTTGGCCATGTAGCCCATATTGCCGTTGTAGCCGAGTGCAAGCCAATGGCGCAGTCGCTCCGCATCGTCGGGCAGAGCATCGGCTTGGGCAATGCCGCACGCATTGAACCCAATGCGCCGCGCTTCGGCTTTTATCTCGTCCGATGTTATCACTGCCGATTATTTTTTTTTCAGGGAAATGTTTATAAATTCCTTTTTATTTCTAGTTTCTGGTTTCTAGTTTCTAGTTGCGCTGCGCGCGGTTTCAGGTTTCAAAGTTTCAGAGTTTCAAAATCGTTGAACTGTTGAATCGAATAAATTTGTAAATCCGTCAATTTGTCAATTTTGAAATTGCGGCTCTGCCGTGCCACTTCTCACTTCTAACTTCTCACTTCTAACTTCTAACTTTTCTCGTAATAATTTACAGAACTCCCTTCAACAGCCGTTCAATCGATTTTGGCAGATTGTTGGCATCTAAATCTTGCCCTGCCACGATGTCGCCATTTCTATCGACAAGAAACCACGCTGGCACGGCTTGCACATTGTAGGTGAGCAGATATTTGCAGTTGGGGGCGTTTTGGTCGCGCACGCAAACCCACGGCAGGTCGCGCGTCTGCTCGAGCCAAAAGAGTTTGTCGCTGTCGAGCGCAATCTGAAAAATCTCGAATCCGTCGGCGTGGTAGGCGTTGTAGAGTTCGCGCAGATAGAGCGTGTGAATGGCCGATTTTTCGATGCCGAACGCTGAAAAGTCGATTAAAACCACCTTGCCTTTGAGCGATGACAGTTTTACCATATCGTTGCGGCGGTTGGGCAGTTCAATCTCGATTGCGCCCACCGATTCGGCCTCCAACTCGCGCTGCCGCTGTGCGCTGAGTGCCGCCAACACTGTCGCTTCGAGGCGTTTTGTGCGCGGATTTTCGGGCTGAAACACCTTGTAGGCCGTTGCCACTGCCGACCAGTAACTGCGGTCGTTCCTGTTGTAGGGCAGAAAGAGATAAATGCCGTTTACTTGCTGATTTACAGCGTAATAAGCGGCTGTCGAACTGGCGTTTGCCAAGATAATTTTTTGCGCCTCCTGTTTGTGTGCGTCAATCATTTCGACCACGGCGGCATTGTCCCATTGGTTCGCTTCCAATGCACTATTGACCGCCCGCTGCAACGCAAAACCAGAGTTGCGCAGTTGTTGTATCTTTGCTGAATTTTCGGAATTCTCAACCGTGTAATTTGTTGCGAATAGTGCTTTCTGACTATTTATCAACACATCTTCGCACGAATCAATAGCAAACAAAATGTTCTGATTACCAAGGCGTAAGCGGTAAAACTCGGCAAACTTCGGCTGCGGTTGGCTGAACGCATAGCGACCATCGCTGGGCAGACGCAGCGAGTCGAGCGTAACGACCGCCGTGTCGGTAACTTGCTCGAGGTAGAGTGTTTCGCCAGCGGCATCGGCCACCGTGCCTTCGACGGTGAACTTGGGCGTGCGCGCGCAAGCACAGCACAAGGCGGCCAGCAGCGCAATTTTTGCACATTTCTGTATCTTCATTTCGACCAATTTTTGAACGGATTTGTAATCAAGTTGGCATTGTAGTAGCGCGGGTCGTCGGTAACCTCGTCGCCGACAAAATCGGGCTTTTCGAACGCAGTATCAACGCTTGGCAGTTCCAGTTCGGCAACGACAAGCCCTTCGTTTTCGCCGTGAAACTCGTCGATTTCCCAACAAAATCCGCTGTAATCGTAGCGGTAGCGTGTCTTGTCGATAATCGGCTGGCGGCAAACGGAGTGGAGCAGTGTGCATGCGTCGGTGAGCGGAATTTCGTACTCAAATTCGTGCCGCGCGAATCCCACGG
This sequence comes from Segatella copri, assembly GCA_963593685.1. GTDB lineage: Bacteria > Bacteroidota > Bacteroidia > Bacteroidales > Paludibacteraceae > W0P28-013. Next base: position 1,727 of record CAVBBP010000054.1, on the reverse strand, counting down.
TGGCATCTTTTATGGTGATAAACGCCCTATCGCCGTAGATGCGCACCCGCACAACGCGCTCCTTTTCGTTGCAGATGTAGCCCTGCACAATGCGTTTGCCCTCGGCGTGCGCCTTGTAGCCATCGGAAACAACCAAAAATTTTCGTTCTATCTCGATGTTCATTTTTTTCAGTGTGAAAGTTTGAAGGTTTGAAAGTTTGAAAGTTGGGACGCACCGCGTGCGTCCGTTTCTCGCGCTGTGCGCTGTTTCTAGGTTTTGTTGAAGCGTTGAACTGTTTATTTGGTGATTTGCGGATTTGGTTATTTGGTTAATCCGACAATTTGAAATTCTGAAATTTGAAATTTGAAATTTTGAAATTGCGGCTCCGCCGCATCACTTCTCACTTCTCACTATCACTTTCAACTCTTTGCCTATTTTGATGAAGGCGGTGATGCATTTGTCGAGGTGGGCGCGTGTGTGTGCTGCCGAAATCTGTACACGGATGCGTGCTTGCCCTTTTGGCACGACGGGATAGTAGAAGCCTGTAACATAGATGCCTTCGTCCTGCAAGCGTGCGGCAAACTGCTGCGACAGGCGCGCGTCGTAGAGCATCACGGCGCAGATGGCCGACTGTGTGGGCTTGATGTCGAAGCCGGCGGCCAGCATTTGGTCGCGGAAATAGTCGGTGTTGGCGTGCAGCCGCTCTTGCCGTTCGTTGGTCGAGTCCATCAGTTCGAACATTTTGATGCCAGCAGCAACAATCATCGGCGGCAGCGAATTGGAAAAGAGATACGGGCGCGAGCGTTGGCGCAACATATCGATAATTTCTTTTCGACCCGTGGTGAATCCGCCAACAGCACCGCCAAAGGCTTTGCCGAGCGTGCCTGTGATGATTTCCACTTTGCCGCGCAGGTCGAAAAGTTCGGTTACACCGCGCCCAGTGCGACCGACCACGCCTGCCGAATGGCTCTCATCGACCATTACCATGGCGTCGTATTTTTGGGCGAGCGCGTAGATTTTGTCGAGTGGGCAGACATTGCCGTCCATCGAGAATACGCCATCGGTAACGATGAGGCGGAAACGGCACTGCTGCGCCACTTGCAGTTGCGTTTCGAGGTCGGCCATGTCGGCATTGGCGTAGCGCAAGCGTTGCGCCTTGCAGAGCCGCACGCCATCGATGATAGAGGCGTGGTTGAGTGTGTCGGAGATGATGGCATCTTCGTCGGTGAGCAGCGGCTCGAACACACCGCCATTGGCATCGAAACAGGCGGCATAGAGAATGGTGTCTTCGGTGCCAAAAAAGCGCGCGATGGCCGCCTCCAACTGCTTGTGCAGGTCTTGTGTGCCGCAGATAAACCGCACCGACGACATGCCGTAGCCGCGCTCGTCCATGGCGCGTTTGGCGGCGGCAATCAGTTCGGGATTGTCGGCCAACCCGAGATAGTTGTTGGCGCAAAAATTCAACACTGTTTGCTCGTTCACGCGTATTTCTGCGCTTTGTGGCGAGCAGATAAGTCGCTCGTTTTTGTAGAGCCCAGCCGCTTCGATATTGCTCAATTCGGCTTGCAGATGTTTTTGAAATTTGTCGTACATGGCGGTGTTTTTTATTTAGTTGATGAGTTGATAAGTTGATAAGTTGATGAGTTTAATGCGTTGGTGTTGGTTTCTAAATTTCTGGTTTCTAGTTTCTAATTGTTTCTCAAAATTGCTGCCGCAATTTTTGTTTCTAAGTTTCTCGTGCTTCGCA
>CAVBBP010000053.1:0-15923 GCA_963593685.1 Segatella copri | reverse complement strand
AGGTCTCGTGGCATTATGGTTGGCAGTGGTTACCGCTATTATTCATTTCAAATTTCAAATTTCAGAATTTCAGGGTTGCGCAAAGCGCGTTTCAGGTTTCAATTTTCAGGTTAGGGCTTCCACGGCTCTCTGCAAATTTTTGCCGCAATATTCTCCAACACCGACTGTAGGGACGCGGCGCGCCACGTCCCTATAGGTCTCGTGGCATTATGGTTGGCAGTGGTTACCGCTATTATTCATTTCAAATTTCAAATTTCAGAATTTCAGGGTTGCGCAAAGCGCGTTTCAGGTTTCAATTTTCAGGTTAGGGCTTCCACGGCTCTCTGCAAATTTTTGCCGCAATATTCTCCAATACCGACAGTAGGGACGCGGCGCGCCACATCCCTACAGGTCTCGTGGCATTATGGTTGGCAGTGGTTACCGCTATTAATTCAATTATCAACTATTCATTGTATTCATCATCGCCCCAATTATAAGGGTTCTGTTCGATGTAATCAGCCAAATGGTTCAACTCAACATGATTGCGAATAATGCGTTCGTAAAATCGCGGTTGCCATGCAAAATCGATATTGTTTTGTCGTGCAAATCGCGTTACCGCCGCTTTCATTCCACCTATCGCCACCGAGAGCCAACCCTGCTTGTTCGCAGTCTGCTGCATATTTTCCCTTACATTTGTAGGGACGTGGTGTGCCGCGTCCCTGCGGTCGGTGGGCGTCGCCTCTCCGTCGATAAAAACAATCAAATGCAAATGGTTCGGCATGATTGCATACAACGGGATTTCGGCATACGGATAGTGTTCGTTTATATTTTCGATTTGTATTTCGAGATATTTCCCAATTTCGGTGAGTTGTATCTCGCCATTTTTTATCTCTCCGAAAAAATGTTTGCGATTTTGTGTACAGATGGTTACAAAATATTCTCCATCGGCATATTTGAAATCTTTTATTCGCATTATTTTTCGGTGCTGCATCATTTCTGTTGTCGTGCGTTGTCGTTTGCCTGATGGGACGCGGCGCGCCACGTCCCTACTTTCGCACTTTTATACTTTTACACTTTCAAACTCGTCTTGCTACTTGCTACTCATATCTTGCGACTAAAATTCTGAAATTTGAAATTTTGAAATCAAAAAGTCGCAAGACTTTTTGTTGTCGTTCGTCGATAAAATGTTGTCGTTTGTGGCATTTTGGGTGCATTTTGTCGAAAAAATCGTCGTTTTTTTGGGTGTAGGCGTGCAAAACTGATTGCGCACACACAGCGCACGCCAGCGTTGAGTTGTGATGTGGTTACTACGCAAACCGCCTATTCATGGCGTTTTCGGCTTACGCAGCGCACCGAAACTGCTACCGTTCTGCCGTTTCTCCAAACAGCCAAATTTATTCGGGGCTAATTTACACACAATTATTGAAACTTACAAACATTTTAACATTTTTTTTATTCTAGTAGGTTTTTGGGGGTGTATCGCGCGCGCGAATTTCAGAGTTTAAGAGTTTCAGAATTTAAGAGTTTCAGAATTTCAGGGTTTCAAATTAGGTTGATGAGTTGATTGGTTGATAAGTTGATGAGTTTAACGCATCAATAAAGGTCTGTGCGGCAAACCCAATTTTCAAATTTTCAAATCTTCAAATAATTAAAAAATTGGAAATTAGATAATTAGGTAATTAAATTCACTGCTAACTTCTAACTGCTAACTTCTCACTTACTTTCAACTTTACACACTTTCCACTTTATAGACTTTATAAACTTTCAAACTTTTTTCCTACCTTTGTAGGTTGAATATCTCCGCAAGGAATGGAGCATCGATAAATAAACAATAGACAGCGATGGAAGAGAATAACTTATTGATTTACAACACATTATCGCGGCAAAAAGAGGCGTTTCGTCCGCTGCACGCGCCGCATGTAGGGCTTTATGTGTGCGGCCCGACGGTCTATGGCGACGCACATTTGGGGCATGCGCGGCCTGCGATTACCTTCGATGTGCTGTTTCGCTACCTCACGCACCTCGGCTACAAAGTGCGCTATGTGCGCAACATTACCGATGTGGGACATCTGGAACACGATGCCGATGACGGCGAGGACAAAATTGCCAAAAAAGCGCGCCTCGAAAAGTTGGAGCCGATGGAGGTGGCCGAACACTACACTCTGCGCTACCACAAGGCGATGGAGCGACTGAATGTGTTGCCGCCCAGCATCGAGCCACACGCGTCGGGGCATATCATCGAGCAGATAGAATTTGTGAAAAAGATAGTGGCGGCGGGCTACGCCTACGAGAGCAATGGGTCGGTCTATTTCGATGTGGAAAAATACAACCAAAAATACCACTACGGCCGACTTTCGGGGCGCAATATCGACGAGCAACTCTCGACCACGCGCGAACTCGACGGACAAGAGGAGAAACGCCGCAGTGTGGATTTTGCGCTGTGGAAAAAGGCATCGCCCGAACATATCATGCACTGGCCAAGTCCGTGGAGCGAGGGCTTTCCCGGCTGGCATTTGGAGTGCTCGGCCATGGGTACGAAATATCTCGGCGAGGAGTTCGACATTCACGGCGGCGGCATGGATTTGATGTTTCCGCACCACGAATGCGAGATTGCGCAGAGCGTGGCGGCACTCGGACACGAAACGGTGCACTACTGGATGCACAACAACATGATAACCATCAATGGGCAGAAGATGGGCAAGAGCCTCGGCAATTTTATCACGCTCGACGAGTTTTTCACTGGTTCGCATGAACTGCTGTCACAGCCATTTGCCCCGATGACCATCAGATTTTTCATTCTTCAGGCGCACTACCGCAGCACGCTCGATTTCAGCAACGATGCGTTGGTGGCTTCCGAACGCGGTTTGGCGCGACTAACCGAGGCTTACGGTCGTCTGCAAAAACTGACTGCCAGCGCCACCTCGACTGTCGATGTAAAGGGTTTGCGCGCTCACTGCGAAGAGGCTATGTGCGACGACCTGAACACGCCCATCGTGATTTCGCACCTGTTCGATGCCGCCAAAGCCATTAACAGCGTACACGACGGCAAAGCCAGCATCAGTGCGGAGGATTTGGACGAGTTGAAGAGCGTTTTCCATCTGTTTATGGAGGAGATTCTCGGGCTGCAAACCGAGGCGACCGACCACAACGACGAGGCCTACCGCAAAGCCGTCGATCTGCTGCTCGACCTGCGTCTGCAAGCCAAGCAAAACAAGGACTGGGCCACCGCCGACCGCATCCGCAACGAACTGTCCGCACTCGGCTTTACCATCAAAGACACCAAAGACGGCTTTGAGTGGAAACTCTAATTAGTGAGTAGTGAGTAGTTAGAAGTGAGGAGTGGTTTTTGAGTGAGGAGTGAGGAATTAGGAGTGAGGAGTGATGCGGCGAAGCCGCAATGACAAATTTCAAATTTCAAATTTCAAATTAAATGGATTAACCAAATAACTAAATCTGCAAATCAACAGTTCAACAAAAACTTAGAAACTTAGAAACAAAAATTGCGACAGCAATTTTGAAAAACTAGGAACCAGAAATTAGAAATTTGAACCGCGCGAAGCGCAATCTGAAACGGCAATAAAGCAAAATGTTGAGTGATTTTTCGAAAATAGAGATTGATTATTCATGGTCTTTTTCGGACAAGACGATAAAGGACACTGCCTATATTACGCATGGTTACTACACCTATCCTGCCAAATTCATTCCGCAACTTGCCAGCCGCCTTATCTGCGAATATAGCCAAGAGGGCGACATCGTAATCGACCCATTCATGGGCAGCGGAACAACTATTGTTGAAGCGATTGTAAACGGCAGAATTGGTATCGGTACCGACATAAACGAGATTGCAAACTTGCTGTCGAAAGTGAAAACCACTCCGATAGAAAATCTCACACTCGGCAATGAATTCGAGAAAATCAAAAACGATTTGAAAATTCGCACGAGCGAAAAAATTGACGAATACCGCAAAAAATCGCTGAAAAACATTGTGCAGAACGAACGCATTGACTATTGGTTTCTTCCCGAGCAGAAAGAGAAATTGGCGATTTTGCTCGATAGAATTTTAGAAATTAGCGATTGCGATGTGCGTAATTTCTTTTTGGTGGCATTTGCACAAATTCTAAAAACCGCCTCTATTTGGTTGCAGAAAAGTGTAAAACCAACGCGCGATTTCAAGAAAAAAAACTACGATCCAATTGCCCTTTTCTTGGTGCAATCGCGCAAAATGATTAAGCATCACTACGAATTTGGCAACACGCTAAAATCTGAAGTTAGGGAAAATATCGACCAGTTTCGCACCGTGCAATGTTCCGATTCGCGGCATTTACCATGCGACGATGAAAAAGCAAGCCTTGTTGTAACCTCGCCGCCGTATGTAACCTCGTACGAATATGCCGATTTACACCAGTTGCCGTCGCTCTGGCTGGGATTTATGAAAAATCTCCCAGAATTTCGCCAAAAATTTATTGGCAGTTCGTACAAAAAACGCGAAAAAATCGACCTAAAAAGCAAAATCGCTGATGAAATAGTTGGGCAACTAAAAAACAAAAAGCGCGATGAAGTTTGCAACTACTACGCCGATATGCTCGAAACTTTCCAAGAAATGAAGCGTGTTTTGAAACAGGGCGGCAAGGCGTGTATAGTCATTGGGAACACTGAATTTCAGGGAGTTAATATAAAAAATGCCGAAGTTTTTCAAGAACAATTTGAAAATATCGGATTTACAACACACAAAATAATCAAGCGCGAAATCCCATCGAAAATGCTGCCATCGACACGCAACCCCGAAACAGGGCGCTTTGGCAAAATATCGGACAAAAACATAAAAATGGCCTACCCTACCGAATACATCATCATAATGGAAAAACTATGACCTACGAAGATTTAGAAAAACTTTACGAGAGAAAGAAAAAAGTGTATGGGAAAGACACTTTCAAACATATTTCGGAAATTTTGAGCGATGCCAAGAAGCAGCATAAAAAAGATTTTAAGGGTGTCGACCATGAGCAGTCGTGGCGTTCGTTCAAGGGAAAAAATCTAGAAAAACTCATCGAACATATCATTGTCGATGGCATACACGAAATAGGTTTGGAAGTGGTGAACGGCAACATTTTGGAGCGTACCGTAAGTCCCAAATTGCCCGATATTCTTTGGACGGTCAAGAAAAATCTGCTGATTGACTATGCCGAATTTGGTTGCCATTTGCCCGATGTCGATATCATAGTTTACAACCCGAAAAATGGTGATATTGTGGCGTTACTTTCGGTAAAAGTTACTCTACGCGAACGCATAGCACAGACGGGTTATTGGAAATTCAAACTGCAAGAAGACAAGCACAAACGCCACATCAAAGTGTTTTTTGTAACGCCCGACGAAGATGGCACGCTCAACACTATCAAACCCTGTAAAAAGGCTAGAGCAATAGTTGAAACTGACCTCGATGGCAGTTATGTACTTACCGACCGAAAAATTGAAACCAGCGGCAAAGTAAAACTATTCGACAAACTCATTACCGACTTGAAAAAAGTACAAAAAGAAAGAAAATAACCGTCTAATTATTTGAAAATTTGAAGATTGTTGAAACTAGAAACCAGAAATCTGAAACCAACACCAATGCGTTAAACTTTTCAACTTATCAACTCGTCAACGACCGATCAACCAATCAACTGATCAACTCATCAACCTAATCTGAAATTTGAATTTACAATTATGAAACACTTGAAAATCTTTGCGTTGTGCGTGATTTGCGCGGGCGCAGTTGGCTGCCAAAAAGCCAACAAATACACATTGAACGCCACCGTGCCGACCGACTGGGACGGCGGAATGGCCTATCTGGCGCACTACGATGGGCGCGACCTGCTGATGGACGACAGCGCACGCATCGACAAGGGCGCATTTGTGCTGAAAAACAGTCAGGACACTGTGGCTTACCGCTTGTTGCTGCTGAAAAAAGAGGACAACCGCGAGATTGTTGCGCCTGTAATCGTCGAAAAAGGCAAAATTAGCGTATCGTACGACGGCCGCAACACGACCATTGGTGGCACGCCGCTGAACGAGATTTTGCAGCAATACATCGACATCGAGCAGCAGTTTGCGCCGCAGATGGACTCGCTGTTTGTGGCGTATATGAAAGCCGACGAATCGGACACCGAACTGCAACACGCCATTGAGGTGTGCTACGACAGCCTCGATGCCGAGGCGCGGCGGCTGTCGGTTGCCTTTGTCGAGGCCAACACCGACAATGCGGCGGGCGCTTACGCTTTTGTGCAAAACTACCGCTCGTTGAGCGACGAGCAGCAGATTGCCATTGTGAGCAAGGCGGGCGAGAATTTCCTCTGCCAACCAGGCGTTGCACCGATAGTTGAACGGATTGAACAGACCAAAAAAGTGGCTGTGGGCAAACCGTTTGTCGATTTTGCGATGCACGACCTGAATGGCAACGAGGTGCGCCTCTCCCAATTTGTGGGCAATGGCCGCTATTTGGTCGTCGATTTTTGGGCGAGTTGGTGCCGTCCGTGCCGCCAGTCGATGCCCGAACTGAAGGCCATCTACAAAAAATACACCGCGAAAATCGACATTGTCGGCGTGTCGTTCGATAGCGACAAAGCGGCGTGGACAAAGTGCGTGGCCGACCTCGAACTGCCGTGGCACCACATGTCGGACTTGAAAGGCTGGCACTCGGAGGCAGCGCAAATCTACGGCATTGATGCCATTCCGCACCTGATGTTGCTTGCGCCCGATGGCACTATTGTGGCGAAAAAACTGAACGACCAGTCGTTGGCGGAAAAATTGGAAGAGTTGTTGCAGTAAAAAAATCCGAACCCAACCCCAAAAACATTATGAAACGGATTGAGATAACTCTTGCCTTGCTGATGATTGCGGTGGTTTGCCTTGCGCAGACCGACCTGCAGACCTACTACGCCAGCACCAGCGGACTGAACAAGGGCGAACTGAAAACTGCGCTCTTCGAAATTATCAAAAATCCAACGGTGGTGGGCTACGACAACCTGTGGCTCTATTTTCCGCAAACCGACCGCCGCACCGACGGCAAAGTGTGGGACATGTACTCGAACAACATCTACGAATTTCCCGACGACGGCTCGACGGTAACAGGTATGGACAGAGAACACGCTTTCCCAAAAAGTTGGTGGTCGTCGGGCGTAAAAAACGATGCCTACGGGTGTTATAGCGACCTTTTCAACCTGAATCCAGCCGATGCCACTGCCAATCAAAGTGCAAAAAGCAACTGGATAATGAGCGTGGTAAACACCGACACCACAGTGCTTTTCAACAATGGCGTAGTAAAATCGGGCTACGACAAAAACGGTTCGCGCGTGTGGGAACCCGCCGACGAGTACAAAGGCGATTTTGCACGCACCTATATGTATGTGGTTACCTGCTACGAACAAATTTGCACTGGTTTGAATGGCAAACCCACATGGTCGAGTACGCCAGCACGCTTTCTTAATTGGAATAGCGCCGACACCTACCCGATTTTTACCGATTTTGCCGTCGATTTGCTGCTTGCGTGGCACAAAGCCGACCCTGTGAGCGAAAAAGAACTCAACCGCAACGAAACCATCAGCAAAATACAAGGCAACCGCAATCCGTTTATCGACTGTCCCGACTTTGCCGACTATATTTGGGGCGACAAAAAGGACGAACCGTTTGATTTGCAGGAACTTACAGGAAAAGCGTTTTTCGTTACACCGCGCCATGGCGAGCAATACGCATTCAAAGGCGACACCGTGGGTGCTACGCAGTCGCTCCGCATGCAGTTCCGCGCAAAAGACCTCCAAAATCCTGTCGATTGGGAAATCGAAGGCAACCATGTAGGCACATTCACATTGCCATCGGAGCAACTGTCGGTGAGCGACTTGAGCAAAGGCAAGGCACAAACGCTGACCTACACCTCGTCGCTGCCAGCGCGCGATACCGTGAGCCTTGTTTTGAGCAGCGACGAACTCGACGCACCTGTTACCATCACACTGATGGCCGAAGCGCGCGATGTGTTTCAAGTGCTTGCGCCCAACATCGACGACGAGTGGGTTGAGGTGCGCTGGCGACCATCGACCGATGCCACTGGCTACCACATTTTTATGTATCAACCGCGAAACTTAGGAGAAAAAGGTTGGGAAAACAAAATTAACGAAGGCTTCGGCACGAGTTTTCCTGCCGATTGGACAAAAAGCAAAACAGGCTTCAGTTGGTCCACACAAAATGGCGGCATCGTCAAACTCGGTTCGGCGAGCAATGGCGGCTACATCGCCACGCCACAACTATCGCTCGGTGACAGCGTGCGCGTGCAAGTGCGGGCGTTCCAAACCAACATCAAAGACAACGATCCCGCTTTCTCTATCTGGCTCGATGGCGCAACCGACACCGTGGAAATGGGGCGTTTTACCGTTACTACCGACACGCTTTGGTTCGCCACAACGCTGCCAAACAGCATTGGCGACGCTTCGGTGCGCATTGCGGTGGACAAGAGCAACCGCACCACCATCAACGATGTCATCATCGATTCGTACGAAGAAATTCTGTCGAAAGTGGCGGTTTGCGACACCACGGTCGTTGGGCAGTCGTGCCGCATCGAAGGGCTGATGTTGGGCGAGCAATACCTCTACACCATACAGCCGACTGGCGGCGCCATTCCGACCGTTTTCGGACCTTTCGAAGTAACCACAGGCAAAACCAGCATACGCACCGCCACCGCTAGCAACATTTTTTGGACGATTGACGGCGGCTTGCTCACCATCGACCAACTGCCCGCCAACGCCGACATTGCGCTCTACGATGCGCTCGGGCGAAATGTGTTTGCACGAAAAAAAAACGCTAAAAAAACGCTCTCCGTTCCGCTCGATGGCGGCGGCATCTACATTTTGCGCGTGCAGGGTTGTGCGCCTATCAAAATTCTAAAAACTCGATGAAATGGCACGACACACGCTCCATATTTTCGCTGCGATATTGCTGACAATCAGCCTCTTCGCTTGCAAAAAAACGAAAGCGACTTTTGTCAATAACGGCTCGCTGCAATTCGACAGCACCACCTACACGCTGAAAACGGCGCGGCAACACACCTACATCGACACCACATCGGGCGAGCAGCGCATCGATTTGGCACTCTGCACGCCAAAAATGACCTACACCGACGGCCGCATGTCGGGCACAGGTGCGCTGGTCATCATCACCGTGGCGTGCGACACCGCACAACTGCGCCCCGACACCTACGACATCTGCGCCGAATCGCGCATCACCGTCATTTCCGACGACAAAACCGATACCACCACCGCCGCCATTGGGCAAGGCACACTGACGGTCGAAGCGTCAGAACATGGGCAGCGCTACACCCTCAAAACCGACCGACTGAAAGGCAATTACGAAGGCACTTACACGCATTTCTACGACATCGATGGCACGCCCATCGGCACACTGCTTGTGGGCGACTCGGTGGTGTCGCTGCAGCGCGGCGACCTGCTGCTGTGGGGGCCGATTTTTGCCGCCGAAATCAACTACTACGAATTCTATTTCTACTCGTGCAACCTGCGCTACTCCGACGCTGGTGCTATCAAACAGGGCACAGTTTTTGTCGTTGGTCTGCACGCCGCCACCCCCGACGCACCACCCGACGGCGACTACCCTATCAGTACCGAAAACAGAGCAAACACCGCACTCTACGGCCACAAAAGCGGCAACGGCAGTTGGGGTACCTACCGCAACACCTACCAAAGCACATCGGCACAAGCCAAAGCAAATGTGTTGAGCGGCACCATCGCCGTGAAACATACCAACAACGGCATATACACCTTCAACTTCGACTGCACCGACCAACTGAAAACCACCATCACAGGCAACTACACAGGCGATTTTCGGCAGATAGAAGTCAAGTGAGAGTAGCAAGTAGCAAGAAAAGTGAGGAGTTAGGAATTAGGAGTGAGGAATGAAGCGGCAGAGCCGCAATGACAGATTTCAGATTTCAGATTTCAAATTTCAAATTAAATAGGGTTATCAACCCCTCAAATAACCAAATAACCACATCAACAAATCCACAATTCAACGAAAAACGCACGCACTTTCACACTTTCATACTTTCATACTAAACAAAAATGCACACTAAACAGGAAAAACTCGATGCTTTTGCGCGGCTGCTCGATGTGATGGCCGAACTGCGCCAAAAATGTCCGTGGGACAAAAAACAGACTTTCGATTCGCTGCGCTGCAACACCATCGAAGAGGTGTACGAACTCACCGAAGCCATCGCTAATCACGACTTGAAAAACATCAAAAAAGAGTTGGGCGATGTGTTGCTGCACATCGTTTTCTACGCACAAATTGGCAGCGAAACAGGCGATTTCGACATCAAAGATGTGTGCGATGCCATCACCGACAAACTCATTTTCCGCCACCCACACATCTACGGCAATGTACACGCCGAAACGCCCGACGAAATCAAACAACTTTGGGAGGCGGTGAAACTGAAAGAGAAAGATGGCAATAAATCGGTGTTGAGCGGCATTCCGGCGGCTCTGCCCGCGCTCATCAAAGCCAATCGCATACAGGACAAAGCGCGCAATATCGGCTTCGATTGGGAGGAACGCACGCAAGTTTGGGACAAAGTGAAAGAGGAGATGGCCGAGTTTCAAGCCGAAATCGACCACAAAGATGCCGACCGCATGGAGGCCGAGTTTGGCGACCTGTTTTTCAGCCTCGTCAATGCTGCGCGACTCTACGGCATCAACCCCGAAAATGCGCTCGAACGCACCAACAAAAAATTTATCCGCCGCTTCAACTATCTCGAAGAAAAAACCATAAAACAGGGACGCAACCTGCAACAAATGTCCCTCGCCGAAATGGACGCCATCTGGAACGAAGCCAAAGAAAGTGAGCAGTGAGAAGTGAGTAGTGAGTAGTGAGGCGGCAGAGCCGCAATTTCAGAATTTCAAATTTTTAGTCGCAAGTAGCAAGACGCAAGTCGCAAGACAAAAGGCTTTCCCCCTATCGGGGGAAACGGGAAAGGGGGCTACAACCAGAAATTAGAAACCAGAAATTAGGAATCTGAAACCTTCACCAACGCGTTAAACTTATCAACTCATCAACTTTTCAACGACCAATCAACTAATCAACCAATCAACTGATCAACCTAATTTGAAATCAGAAACATTCGCTCGTATGGAAAACGAATTTCTGTCGATAGAAGAGAAAATAGTCGAGGCACTGAAGACCGTGTTCGACCCCGAAATCCCCGTCAATATCTACGATTTGGGGCTTATCTACCGCGTGGAAAACAACGACGGCAATGTGGAAATCGACATGACACTCACCGCACCCAACTGCCCCGCCGCCGACTTCATAGCCGAAGATGTGAAACAAAAAGTGGAAGGCATCGCTGGCGTGAAATCGGCCAAAGTGAACATCGTCTTCGAACCCGAATGGACACAAGACCGCATGACCGACGAAGCCAAACTCGAACTGGGACTACTTTGAAAATTTCAAATTTCAAATTTCAAAATTTCAAATTAACAGGTTTATCAACTCTCCAAATAACCAAATAACCAAATCCACAACAACTAGAAATTAAACCTCGCAGACCATCTGTCATGCGTTAAACTCATCAACTGATCAACCAATCAACCAATCAACTTTATACACTTTCCACTTTATACACTTTATACACTTTCCTACTTTCACACTATTTTCGTACCTTTGCGGCGCTGTTTTGTAATAAAAAAAATCTGAAAAACAATATGAAAGAACGATTGACTATTATTGATTTTGTCGAGAAATATACGGCAGAGTATGCCGATCATGTGTTTCTGCGCGAGAAAGTGGACGATGCTTGGACAGAAACTACCTATCGGCAGACGCGTGAGCAGACACACATTATTGCGGCTGGCCTGATGGCATTGGGGTTGCAAAAGGGCGAACGCTGCGCATTGCTTTCGCAGGGGCGCAACCTGTGGGTAACGGGCGAACTCGGCATTCTCTACGCTGGCGGTGTGAATGTGCCGCTCAGCATCAAATTGGAAGAGTCGAGCGACCTGCTGTTCCGCATTCAACACTCTGATGCACAGTATATTCTCACCTCCGAGCAGCAACTGCACAAAATTCGTAAAATTCTGCCCGAATGTCCGAATGTGAAGTATGTCATTGTTTTCGACCCACTGGAAAAGTACGAGGAGCGCGAAATCGGTATCGCCGAGGTGATGGAGAAGGGTAGAGCCCTATTGGCCGCCGAGCCAGAGAAGTTTGTGGCGCGTTACAAATCGGTCGGTCCCGACGACTACGCCAATATCAGTTACACTTCGGGCACCACAGCCGACCCCAAAGGCATTCTGCTGACCCACCGCAACTACACCGCCAATGTGGAGCAGGCGCGCTCAATTATTGGTGTCGACAAAGACGATGTTATGCTCATCATTTTGCCGCTCGACCACTGTTTTGCGCATGTAGCGGGCTTCTACACGATGATGTCGTACTGCGGCAGTATCGCTACCGTGCCTGTGGGCAAAACGGCGTTGGCGACGCTGAAAAATATACCGCTGTCTATCAAGGAGATACGCCCGATGGTAATGCTTTCCGTGCCCGCATTGGCGCGTAATTTCCGCAAAAGTATCGAGGCAGGAATCAAAGCCAAAGGAAAATTCGTCGAAAAACTCTATAAATTTGCGCTCAAAAACGCCATCAAATACAACAAAGAGTACTGGAACCGCGGTGGCTGCCAAGCATGGCGCGCACCGCTGGTCAAACTGTTCGACAAACTCATATTCGCTGGCGTTCGTCAGGGCTTTGGCGGGCGTATGAAGTTCTTTGTGGGCGGCGGCGCACTGCTCGACATCGAGTTGCAACGCTATTTCTGTGCCGTCGGCATGCCGATGTTCCAAGGCTACGGCTTGAGCGAGGCCACGCCGATTATCTGCGCCAACTCGACTGGACACGCCATTTTCGGTTCGAGCGGTCGTATCGTGGCAGATTTGGATTTGAAAATTTGCGACGACGAGGGCAATATCGTTCCCGACGGACAGCGTGGCGAGATTGTCATCAAGGGCGAAAATGTGATGGCTGGCTATTGGAAAAATCCCGAATCGACGGCGAAAACCATTGTCGATGGCTGGCTGCATACGGGCGATATGGGCTATGTTACGAAAAAACACCCGGGCTATCTGTGGGTTGTTGGTCGTTTCAAATCGCTGCTTATCAATGCCGATGGCGAAAAATACAGCCCCGAAGGTTTCGAGGACGGTTTGACCGACGGCAGCAAATATGTGGAGCAAGTCGTATTGCACAACAATCAGAATCCTTACACGATGGCGCTTATTGTGCCAGCGAAAGATGTGTTGCGCGAGTATGCACAATACAAGGGTGTCGACCCCGATTCGTTGGAAGGTAAGAAACTGATGCTCAAGAAGATACAGCGCGAAGTGAATGAATACCGCAAGGGCGGCAAACACTATGGCGAGTTCCCAGAGATGTGGCTGCCAGCGGCTTTGGCTATCCTGCCCGAGGCGTTCACCGAGCAGAACCACTTGGTCAATTCCACGATGAAAATTGTGCGCGGCAAAGTGGAACAGTATTTCCAAGACCGCATCGACTACGCCTACACGCCCGAAGGCAAGGACCTCTACAACCCCAAAAACCTCGCTGCCTTCGACAAGTAGTGCCGTCGCATAGTCAAGGAGACTTCTATAAATTCCCCTGAATTGTTAGAACGAATAAATCATAATTAGAGCCGCCACATTGTGGCGGCTCTACTGTTGTTGCGATGCAGAATAGTGGTGGAAACCGCCTAACTCAAAATTCTTAATTGACAAAAGGGCGCTTGCATATTTCGAAAAGATGCGCTACCTTTGTGGCAAAATAACAACCAAAAACTTATTTGCCTATGGCATAACCGCACATCGGTAAGACGATGCAGACATACTGAAATAGCGTTATAAGCCAAACTTGACATTTTTACCCCCACTAAAAAGAAATGTACAAGTGTAGGATTATGTAAGTGCCTTATATTTAATTTGTTGTGATGTTGTTTGAATAAATTGAAAGGTGCATTTTGCTTTAATTTTGCTTTAATTTGAGCCACTCAATACGAGTGTTTTTTTCATTTATTTGCATTGGTGATTTCAGTTTGTCTATCCGCTTTTTGAATAGACTTACTTCTCAATTTACCTATTAGAGTGTGTTCGATTTAATGGGGGCGAAATACTCTTAAAAACGCCCTATTGAAGCCATTTTGGCACAAAAAAAGTGTAGCGAAAAATCCGTCGTTTTTTCGCTACACTTTTTCATTATTGAAATACGCCACAAAGGTACAGAATAATTTTGAATCACCAAACTTTTTTGACAAAAAAATGAACTTTTACGCGAAAAAGACACAAAATTTTGAATTTTATGGCAAATATCAAGGAAAAATTACTGAACTTTGGGCAGTTTTATGGACTGAACAAGTCCGAAATGGCTCACCGACTGAACATCTCGAAGTCAAATTTTGTTGGCGACAGTATGCGGTCGGAGATTGGGAGCAAAATTCTCGAAAGATTTTGCAAAGAGTTTCCGACTGTTTCGGCCGAATGGTTGTTGCGAGATACGGAGCCGATGGTCATCGGGAACGATGCACAAATGTCTGAAACTAACATCAATAATGGTGTAAACATTGGGCATATTGGTTCAAGCGAACATCAAGATGAGTCACAGAATGCCCCAACGCCAACTTGTGATGCGCGTGCATTGCTTAATGCGAAAGAGCAAGTTATCCGTGCGCAACAGACCACTATTTTGGCGCAGCAACGCACCATCGAACTATTGATTAAACAATAGCGTTGTTCCCCTTTATTTTGCGCATTCCCAATGGGCATGCGCCCTCTGTTTATGCCCACTACCGACCATTTCTGCACCTTTCATTTCGGTTCAAATTCTCATTTTTTCACTTTAGTAGAGTGTAAAAAGTTGTAACTTATTGATTTGTAGCAATTTGGTCTGTTTTATTATACAAAAATACACCCACAAAGGGGCGTATTCGTCGAAAAGTTGGTACAACAACGCCATTTTTACACTGCCAAAAACAGCCCACAATGGGTTTTTATCGCCTTTTTTTGTACCAATTAAGGGCATTTTTTCAAGCGTTTTTTTTGTAAAAATGTCACGCCATTTGTCACGCCAATCGTAACTCCAAAACGATTTTCCGCTGCAAAATCACTCACTTGTTGAAGTCAGAATCCTGAACCATTATCGTTTTGCTGACCTCAACAAAATGCCGCAAAAAGTGTAGCGAAAAAACGACGGATTAAATTGTACACTTTTCAATAATGAAAAACACGACAAATCTACAAAAAAAAACGACACAGAAAAGACGATGGCAACAAAAATTTTGACCGAACATGGTCTCCGAAAAAAGATAACGCTAACGCTTGGGGCGAGCCAGCCGACCATTCGCCTTGCACTCGATGGCGATGATGGTTCGGCGCAAAAGCGCAAAATTCGCAGGTTCGCACTGCAAAATGGCGGGGTCGAAATAGGATAGGTAGAAATACACCCTATTAAATAGCATAAAAAATAGTAAATCGAAATAAATCCTAAAAAAAAGAATTATGGAAAACTACACAATCACATTCGACACGGTGCGCCGCACGGCGTACCTCACCAGCACGGTGGCAGACCACTGCCGCATTGTCGTCGATTTCGGCACGAACCGCATCTACTTGCACTACAACGGCAAGTGCGAGCGTATGGCTGCCGACAGCCTTTCGCCCAAAGAGTTTAAGGCAATGTGCCACTCGTTTTTCGATGAAGCCGAGCGCAATTTCAAGAAAGGATAGCCCAAAGACTATGACTTTTGACTATGACCAAGACAATTTGAAATTCTGAAATTATTAAACCCTGAAATCTAAAATGGAAGCAAACATTATTGACAAAACCATCGACGCTGTGTGCCGTGTGTTTATGGTGGGGCGCGACGA
>CAVBBP010000052.1:0-16188 GCA_963593685.1 Segatella copri | reverse complement strand
AACCAATAAATCTTTTACAACCATGAGAGTAATCCCACCTTCAGAACTGATTATCAACGGCGACGGCAGCATTTTTCACCTGCATGTGAAGCCCGAACAGATTGCCACAACCATCATTCTCTGCGGCGATCCGAACCGTGTAACGATGATTGCCAGCCACTTCGACAGCATCGAGTGCGAAGTGTCGAGCCGCGAATTTCACACCATCACGGGTATGTACAAGGGCAAACGCCTTTCGTGTGTGTCGCACGGCATCGGCCCCGACAACATCGACATTGTGCTGACCGAGTTGGACGCACTGGTAAACATCGATTTTGCCACGCGCACCGTGAAACCCGAACATACCACACTCACGCTGGTGCGCATCGGCACATCGGGCGGACTGCAAGAGATTTCGCCCGTTGGCACCTATGTCGTTTCCAAGTATTCGATGGGCTTCGACGGCGTGTTGAACTACTACAAACTGCCCGAAGGACTGATAAATTTAGAGATGGAAAAGGCCTTTTGCAAGCATGTCGATTGGAACACGCGTTTGGCGCAACCCTACTGCGTGAAAGCCGACGAGGAGTTGGTGGAGCGCATCGGTTTCGATATGGTGAAAGGCATTACCATCGCTGCGCCAGGCTTCTACGGGCCGCAAGGTCGCTATGTGCGCGCCGAACCTGCCGACATGGATCTGAACAAAAAAATTCAGTCGTTCGAATACGAAGGCGATGTCATCACCAACTTCGAGATGGAAGGCTCGATGGTGGCTGGTCTCGGTAAACTGCTGGGACACAAGGCCATGACCGTGTGCGCCATCATCGCCGGGCGCGTTGCCAAAAACATGAACACCGACTACAAAGGCTCCGTCGAGGGCTTGGTTGAAAAGGTGCTGGAACGCATTTGAGCGCGCCGCCATTCCGCAAAAAAAAGACCGTTTCGCAGCGTCGGTTGTGGGGCGGTCTTTTTCAATTAGGAGTGAGGAGTGAGGAATTATGCGGCAGAGCCGCAATTACAAAATTTCAAATTTCAGAATTTCAAATTAAACTGTTAAAAACATAGAAACAGCGCAAAGCGCGAGAAACGGACGCACTCGGTGCGTCCCTACTTTTCACTTTATACACTTTCAAACTTTCACACTCAATCAATGACATCGACTATCTGCGCAATATCGACTGCCACGGGCGTTGGCGGCATTGCCGTGGTGCGAGTGTCGGGCGAACAGGCTTTCGGCATTTGCGACTGTGTGTTTCGCCCGTTGGCACAAGGCGTTTCTGTGGCTACAATGCCTGCCAATAGCGTCCGTTTTGGCCACATCGTAAACGCCGACGGCACGCTGCTCGACGAGGTTTTGCTCACAAAATTTTGTGCGCCACACTCGTTCACAGGCGAAGATGTGGTCGAAATTGCCTGCCACGGATCGACTTTTGTGCAACAAGAATTGGTTAAGTTGCTGATACAGAGCGGCTGCACAATGGCGCAACCGGGCGAATTTACGCGGCGCGCCTTTGTGAACGGTAAGATGGATTTGAGTCAAGCCGAAGCCGTGGCCGACCTGATAGCGGCACAGAGCCGAGCGGCGCACAATTTGGCGCTGCAACAGATGCGCGGCGGCTTCTCCGACGAGTTGGCGCGACTGCGCGAACGACTGCTAACATTCACATCGTTGGTCGAACTGGAACTCGACTTTGCCGACCACGAAGAGTTAGAGTTTGCCGACCGCACGCAACTGCACACTTTGTGCAACGAGATAGAGCAGAAATTGCGCCGACTAACAGACTCATTTTCAACAGGAAACGCCATCAAAAACGGCATTCCCGTCGCCATTGTTGGCGAGACAAACGCAGGCAAATCGACACTGCTCAATGCGCTTGTTGGCGAGGAGAAGGCCATCGTCTCGGACATTCACGGCACCACGCGCGACACCATCGAAGACACCGTTACACTGCGTGGCGTGCTGTTTCGGTTTATCGACACGGCGGGGCTGCGCCAAACGACCGACACCATCGAAAATGTGGGCATCGAGCGGTCGCTACGCACCATCGAGCGCGCCAACATTGTGCTGTGGCTCATCGACTATTCGCAGGACAAGTCGAACCTGTCGTGGCTCAAGCAACAGATTTCGGAACGCACTGATAATAAGCAACTTATTGTTATTTTCAACAAACTCGACCTGCTGACCGAAACGCAGATTGACACGCTGAAGCGCACTTTTGGCGAAGCGAAAAAGACGCTCTTCATTTCGGCCAAAGAGCGCACCAACATCGATGCGTTGCAGGCGGCGTTGTATGCGGCGGCGCAGTTGCCCGAAACCGCCCACGGCGATGTGATTGTTACCAATTTGCGGCACTACGAAGCCCTGCGCAACGCCCACGAAGCCATTGTGCGTGTGCAAAGCGGCTTGGCGAGCGGTCTTTCGGGCGATTTGCTGGCGCAAGATTTGCGCGAATGCCTCAATTATTTAGGCGAAATCACGGGGCAAATTACCACCGACGAAGTGCTCGGCAACATTTTCGCACATTTTTGTATCGGAAAATAAACGATTCGTCAAGATGATCAACCATTTCAAAGTAATCACCCTTTGCGGCAGCACGCGGTTCAAGGACGAGTTTCTGGCGGCGCAAAAACGCCTCACACTCGAAGGGAACATTGTTATTTCGGTGGGGCTTTTCGGTCACAGCGGCGACAACGAAGTGTGGGACGACGGCGTAAAAGAGATGCTCGACCAAATGCACTTGGCAAAAATAGACATGGCCGACGAAATTTTTGTGATTAACCCCAACGGCTACATCGGCACCAGCACCAAGCGCGAAATAGCCTACGCTCGCTCGAAAGGCAAAACCGTGCGTTCGATTTGCGCAATAGAATAAACGACTGAAATTCAGATGTTTAGGTTAAATTTCACTCCAAAATTGTCTTAGATCATCATTCTATAGTGGCATTTGAACATGCTCGACCTCATTTCTCAACAGAGCCAATATCTTTTCTTGATGCTTCTTTATGTCATCGAATATCCATTCCTGCCCATTGTTACGCGTCTTGTCATCAAGATTGTCTTTGCAGATTTGCATCATAATTCTAAATTTCAGTGAGGCCACACCTACTTGAACTATCTTGCCAGATGAATCGAGATAGTGATCAAGTTTGGATTTCGGACTCCAGTTTGAGCCAGAACTGTTAGCGTCGCTGCCAATCATTGCAAAGTTGCCAAGACAGTTTATCTGATTCTCGTCAATGCCAACACTAACATTGGCCTGCGGATAGTAATGCTCTAAAGATCGGCGAGTACGCGAGAAATAGAATTGATTGAACACCTTCAATCCAAAATCAGAACAGCCTAATCCATGAAAGAAGCGATTGCGTTCATCGGAGCCTTCCTTTAATTTCTCGCCAGAAAGGTTATCCGTGTATTTTTCCCAGATCAAAAAATCTATATAATTGAACACAAACAGAGGAATTCCTTTTGTTTTCTCTGTACCATCGCCATATATGAGATTGAAGTCAGGATTCGTGTTTCGGACAGTCACATCAATGTTTTTGTCCTGGATGACCACTTGGTCAAATGCACCAGGGATAGGCGTGTTAATCTCGTTTAGCAGTTCTTTGTTCATGTAAATATCAAAGAAATATTTGTTCGCTAACTTTTTGAGGAACTTACCATATTCTGCCAAATCTCGATTCTTAAACAAATGGTACAGAGAATAGAAAAGGTAGTTCTTACGCTGGCGAGGCGTGAAAGAAACTTCAAACATTGACAGAAGTTGCGTCATCTTCTCCTGCAATTTGCCGTCTTCAGACAAGTTCTTTGGATAACTTGATTTCCCCTCTATCTGCCAATGTTGCAATTGCCAAGGATTGCTTTCAGTAGTGTCGTCCTCGTTTGAATGATGCACAACATAGTTATCCAACAGGTATTTCGCTTGAAGAAGATTGAAACAGAACTTTTTTGCAAAATTACTATCTGGCTTCGCTTTGTCAAAAGCGTTTATCAGTTCCTTATCGTCGAGGATAAATTCTGTCGGTTGGAAATCAGATTCTTCCATTCGCGTTATTTTGAGTATGATAAGCAAGAAGTTTGGAAAATCGATAATGGGTTGGAATATCTTGTTCCTGCCGCCATCTTCTATGTTCACTTTCTCTTTAGTCGCCGCATTGATGAAGTCAATCAGTTTGCATCGTTTCATTCCCGCCTCCTCAATTTCAGGAAGATCTTCAAATGATTGTCCATAGAACATGAACTCGTTGAGATGTTGTCCAAAAACCTTTTTCGCATCTGGGTACTTCAGTTGAATGTAAGTATCCATTTCACTACATGTTTGCCATATATTGGTAAATTTCGTCCTTTCATTGTCATTAAGCAGTGCGATAAGTTTGGCCTTGACAATCTCATGTTTCTCCAATTGCTCTCCACGGGAATTCATTACCTCAAAATAATGATTGAGGTCAACATCTCGTGGTACATTGTAGTGAATGATGTGTACACTATTCAAAAGGTAGTTGATAAACTGTTCTTTCCGTTCTTCTCCTACAATTTCCTCTATTGCCCGACAGACATCATTATACCCCCTCTCTATTCCAAAATCTTTTTCATCGTAATCGAAGTCTGGAATCTTGTCAATAGTCCTGTTTGAACATTCCCGAGCACGGTATGTCAATTTATTACTTATCTTAGCATTCAACGCTTTCAAGATAAGATATAGTGTGGTCAAGCGTTGTTGCCCATCTATCACCTC
Source organism: Segatella copri (assembly GCA_963593685.1). Classification (GTDB taxonomy): domain Bacteria; phylum Bacteroidota; class Bacteroidia; order Bacteroidales; family Paludibacteraceae; genus W0P28-013. Next base: position 11,473 of record CAVBBP010000052.1, on the reverse strand, counting down.
ATACTTATGGTCGCCTTTATCGAAAGAGACAAGCGTTCCTATGAAGTAGGTGTCTTTGTTTATTTCGCATGCGTCCCAAATATCATGAACAAGTGCTTCTATTTCGTCTTTCTCCCATGCATAGTTGCGCTGATAGATGGGTATTTCGTATATGACACTTTCTGTACTATTGAAAATATTGCCAATCGATAATTCTTGGATTTGTGGATTACTTCTGCTCATTTTGATACTTCAAAAAAACTGTTTTCTACAAAATAATGGAGATAGTTGGTGTATATGCCATCTTCTTTATTGTCAATTCCTTCTGTGTTCGCTTTGACAACATCTCTCGATAATGGTTTGATTCGGTCTGCTAGATCGCTCAATAGTACTTCTGGGGTACTTGCTTCGGCAATGCGTTTGTACAGATTGAATGAGTTGACCATATCCGGGTTACCCATAATATAGTTTTGAGCTGACCACCATCCTAAATTGGAATATTGTGCGCGCAACGAGTATGCCCAAACAAAATCCATTACCAAAAACTGTTCAAAAAGGTCAAGGTCTTTGTTTGTAGGTTTCCCTGGACAAAATCTATCGACATAGAGTAGTGCCGCCAAATCAAACAGTTTTCTTGTAATCCTATTCCCCGTGCCGTTCCGGTATTTGCGTAAATCGAGAGTCTGTACAATTACATTTCCATTGACAAAGTAGCCCACATATTTATCATTGTTTTGAATGTCTTTCAGAATACTGAAATAATGACTGGCATAGTCAAAGAATGGTTTCCCTGCAACTATCGGAGCCTCCAATTGAAAGGGATTAAGCGTCCTCATTCCAGAAACAAACGGCAGGGCTGACTTATTTACCATATCTGCATAAGCGTATGCCCCCTTGAAAAATTGTGCATAGGGAGAATTATCGGTTTTATTGATACCCTTGAATTTGTCAATATTGTGCTCATTCAGTTCCCAAGCTTTATTGCCATGAAGCCATTCCCTCACACGGTACAGATACTCGCCAAACAGATTTGCCAGTTCCTTTTGGTTCATATTTTCCCAACGCTTTACAATCTTGACCGTATCATCCACTCCAAGGTCATTCATTTCTCTAAGATGGTATGCCTTTAGCAGGTCGTGGGGAAACAATTTCTTGCCACGTGCATTCTGAGAGTCGAAAAATTGAAACGCTTCAGAGATGTCATTGGTTATAACGACAATGATTTCGCACTGGTTTTCAATAAAATCGCGTAAATCCGACACATTTCTGTCGTCACGCAGAACATCTGCCACCCATTCATCTGTACTTGTATGAGCTTTTTCTTTTGTGCGCACATCTATCATGGCGTCTCTTCTCCTTACAAAAGCACGATAGTTATTGGCAACATTCTCACGCGTGAAAGGATTGTCAAAGAACAACTCAGAGAGAAAATATATGTCTTTTTCCAATAGAGCCGATAGCAGTAAGGCAAATGTCGTAATCCGCTGTTGTCCATCTACGATATTGTAACTATTATCATTCTCGTCATGGTGTAATATGAGTGTGCCTACACGATACACTTCTTTATTAGCGTTTTTTGCTTCAATAAGGTCGTCAAGTAACTGAATGGCATTCTTTGCTGTCCATTTATATGGGCGTTGGTAGTTGGGAACCACCAACTCAACATTCTCCAATACTCTATCATCACACATTTGGGAGATTCTTTTCTTTAAAAGTAAATCCCCAATAGACGCAATCCCAAGTTGCAATTTTAGTCCATCTGCCATATTCTACCATTTTTAATGCCTACTAAACCAGTTAACAGCACAAAAATAAGAATTTTATCCCAACAAAAGTAGAAACGAGCGAATCTTTTTCGAAAGGCTGTGTTTCGTTCCGCCTTGGCACGCACATAACCACACCAAAGCAAAGCACCGCAAAAACGCCACAAGGGACATTTCTGCGATGCCAATGGGACAAAAAGCCTCGTTTATTTGTACAAGAAACGCTTGATGCTGCGCTTCGGAGTTTTCTCGAACTCTTTGGTTACTTGCTCCATGGTCGAAAGGCGGCAAAAGACGGGCAACAGCCGATTTACGCGTTGGCGAGTCTCCTCCAAAAACGCCTCTATCGTCTTGTTGGGCATATCTTTTTTCACCTGCTCCTCATCGACATAGACAAAGCCGTGCGCTCGCTTTGCGCAATAGAATAAACGACTGAAATTCAGATGTTTAGGTTAAAGTAGTTTCTTTTTTCTCCCATTGCGCAGGGATTTTATTGAAGCGTTGGAGCGTAGAAGCGAATAATCCTTGAAGCGATTTTATTTCTGGTTTCTAGTTTTTCAAAATTGCTGCCGCAATTTTTGTTTCTAAGTTTCTATGTTCTTAATTGTTGAATTTGAAATTTGAAATTGCGGCTCTGCCGCATCACTCCTCACTCCTAATTCCTCACTCAAAAAAAAACACTTTTTTCTTTCAACAAAAATTCATACCTTTGCCCTGCACTGCAACGGCAGTAAAAACATATTTCAATAATTAAGCATTGGCTATTATTTCGCGTTCGCCAGAAATGTAGGAAGTTTCAAACTGAACCAAGAAATAATTACTTAGGGTGTATAGTAAGTTATACCCTTTTTCCAAACGATAATAGTTCATGCTCACTGTTTTTGGTGAGCAACTTGTCGTTGGAAGGGGTTTCCTACATACCTTGGCGAACGGATAAGGGGTTCACTCTTTTTTATCCGTTTACGAGATTGATAGCATGCACAAATACTATCAATCTATGGCAACTAATAAAACACTCTCAAATGCAAAAACTGCAAAAAAAGACGAGTTCTATACTCAAATACAAGATATTGAAAATGAATTAAAGCACTATACTAAGCATTTTTACAATAAGGTTGTATTTTGCAACTGCGACGATCCCTACGAAAGCAATTTCTTCAAATACTTTGCGATGAATTTCAACCAATTAGGCTTGAAAAAACTGATTGCCACCTGCTACGATGGTTCTCCCATAGCAAACACACAACTGCAATTGTTCGACGACAGTAGGAACGCGGCATGCCCTGTCCCTACAGAAAAAAAACGCATTGCTTACAAAATTGTGATAACCGAAGTAACCGACGCAAACAACGATGGCGCAATCGACCTGTCAGATGTAGAATGGCTAATTCGCAATAAGCACAATGTGCTTACCAAACTGAACGGCAATGGCGATTTCCGCAGTGACGAGTGCATCGAACTATTAAAAGAAGCCGATATTGTAGTTACAAACCCGCCATTCTCTCTACTAAACGAATATGTTTTATTCCTATATAAAGCAAACAAAAAATTTCTAGTTATGTGTAATCACAACATTGTACACTATACAGAAATATTTCCACTGATAAAGGAAAACAAAATTTGGCTAGGTTATAATTCGAACAAAACCGTTACTTTTTCTATCCCAAATCATTACGAAAAGTGGGATAGCATTATTGATGGTATAAAATATGGAAAAGTTCCCGCTATTGGCTGGATTACTAATTTGGACATAAAAAAAAGACACGAAGATATTATATTATACAAAAAATACAATCCAAATGATTATCCGACATACTGTAATTTAAATGCCATCGATGTCGAAAAAGTTTCAGACATTCCGTGCGATTATTTCGGGATAATGGGAGTTCCAGATACTTTCTTAGACCAATACAATCCTGAACAATTTGAAATTTTAGGGGCTGATGGTATTACAAAATACGCTGATGAACTTGGTATTGAAAGAATCGGCGAAAATTGGATGGAAATCTATCGCAGGGTAGGCGGAACAGGTCACTACACCGCGAACATGAAAAGTTTAGTTCTTATCAAAAACAAAATACCTAAAAAACCATATTCTCGCATTCTTATCCGTCGCCGCCAGAAAGCCTATATCGGCATAGAAAATCCAGTTAGTTTGGCGGCAGAAGAATAGAACTTGTACGCACAATATACATACAATGTACATACAATGTACATACAATGTAATGCAAAATCTATAAAATTTTGACTATGGAAATCACTTTGAAAGAAATTACCATTGGCGAGCTAACGGCTGGTTACGCCGACAAACAGGACGAAGGCGTGGTGGCTTACGGCGGTCGACTCGATGTGCGTCCACCCTATCAGCGCGAATTTGTGTATGGTGAGAGCGAACGCATGGCCGTGATAGACACCGTCACGCAAAATTTTCCGCTGAATGTAATGTACTGGGCGGTGCGCGGCGATGGCACCTACGAGATAATCGACGGACAACAGCGCACCATCAGCATTTGCCAATATGTGGCAAGCGATTTTGCTTACGATATGCGCTATTTCCACAACTTGCGCGCCGACGAGCAGAAACAGATTTTGAACTACAAACTCACTGTTTATCTTTGCCAAGGCACCGACAGCGAAAAACTGAAATGGTTCGAAACCATCAACATTGCAGGCAAGGAGTTGACCAAGCAGGAGTTGCGCAACGCCGTCTATTCGGGCAGTTGGGTAAGCGATGCCAAACGCTATTTCAGCAAAAATGGTTGCGTCGCTTACCAAATTGGCAGCAAATATCTGAATGGTTCAGCCAATCGGCAAGAATACCTCGAAACCGCCATCAGTTGGATTTCGAAAGGCAACATCGAGGTTTACATGGCCAATCACCAGCACGACGCAAATGCGTTGGCGCTGTGGCAATATTTTCAGAGTGTAATTACTTGGGTTGAAGGCACTTTTGCGCATACGCCCGATCGTCTGCGCATAATGAAGGGTGTAGATTGGGGAACTCTTTACGACGAGTTTCACGAGAAAGTAATTGATGCTCAAGCCATTGAACAAGAAATCAAACGCTTAATTCTCGATGAGAATGTTACAAACAAAAAAGGAATTTTTGCGTATGTACTTACGCGCAAGGAGAAATTTTTGAATGTTCGCGCATTTTCAGAATCGCAAAAAATGGCAGCCTACGAGTGTCAGCAAGGTATTTGTCCCGTTTGCCATGGTCATTTCGACTACACGCAGATGGAGGGCGACCATATCACGCCGTGGGTAGAGGGCGGTCGCACCGTTGCCGAAAACTGCCAAATGCTATGCCGCGACTGCAACCGCCGCAAAAGCGCAAAATGAACCGCAGAACGATTGCAGATTATTGCAGAGACAATAAATCCATCAATCTGTAAATCCGTAAATAAGTAGAGACGCCACAGTGTGACGTCTCTACAATTCTATAAACGATAACCTTCTCACCTATAAACTTTCGGACATGGCATGCCGCGTCCCTACTTTCACACTAATTTATTTCAACACCTCAACCCCGTAAGGCGGCAAAACTATGTGCAGCGTGTTGTCTTCGATTTTGAAATCGTGACCGAAGGCGGCGTGCAGGTTTTGGCCGTTTAGGCGGTCGAGCGGCACGCTGAGCGTAACTTCGGAGGCTGAGTTGTTGAGGCAGACGATGGCTTCGGTATCGAAAAATTTGCGGCCGTACACCCAAGTGCTGTCGGTTGTGGCAAGCGACACAAAATCGCCGTAAATCAGTGCGGCATTGCTGCGGCGCAAGTGGTTGAGCGCGCTCACGCAGTCGAACAGGTGCTGCTCGCGGGCGTTCCAATCGCCAAAGTGCATCATGCGGCGGCAGTCGGGGTCGTTGGCGCCCGTCATGCCAATTTCGTCGCCGTAGTAGATGACTGGCACGCCCGGAATGGTGAGGTTGAAGGCGTGGAAAAGCGCCAATTTGTCGTACGCCACCGAGTCGGTGATGCCGATTTCGCGCGTCCAAGCGCTGACCTTGGCATCTTCGCCCACTTTCAGGTCGCCCGACGCCATCGCCATAAAGCGCGGTTTGTCGTGGTTGCCGCTGATGTAGCCCATCAGATTGTGTGCGCCGTAGATTTTCAGACTGCTACGCAAAATGTTGTTCAGTCGCGTGAGCGTGCCGCCGCTATAACCGTTGAACGCCGATGTGGCTTCGTCGAACACATTGAAATCGAACTGGCCATCGAGCATACCCGAATTGACATAACTCGCCATCAGTTCGGGGCTGCCATACGATTCGCCAATCTGGTAAAAATTGCCTTTCGGGTCGATTTGCTTGAGTTTGTAGGTTACGGCGCGCCAAAACTCCTCGTTCACATGCTTGCACGCGTCGTGGCGGAAGCCGTCGATGCCAAACTCTTTCACCCAATAGACCGCCGAATCGGACATCATCGCCACCACTTTGGGGTTGCCAAAATCGAGGCTCGGCATAAACACATCGAACCACGTGGTGAGCCGCTGTTCGTCCCACAAACCGAGATTTTTGCGCCCATCGGGCAAAATAAGTGCCGTGGCAAATTCGGGGTGATTTTGGTAGAGCGGATGCAGTTCGTGCACATGGTTTGCCACATAGTCGAGTAGAATGTTGATGTCGTGCTGATGCGCATCGGCCACGAGCGTTTTCAGTTCGTCGTTGCTACCAAAACGCACATCGACTTGCGACGACGAGATAGGCCAATAGCCGTGATAACCAGCGAATTTGGTCTTGCCCACGGCATCGTAGGCATAAGGCTCAAACGGATTTTGATTCAGCGGCGAAACCCAGAGCGTGTTCACGCCCAACTGCGCAAAATAACCATCGTCGATTTTCTGTTTGATGCCCTCGAGGTCGCCGCCTTGGTAGTCGGCTTTCGGGTTCACATCGGGGCGATTCATCGGGCGGTCGTTCTGCGGATTGCCGTTTTTGAAGCGATCGACCAGCATAAAATAGATGATGTCGGCGTGCTTGTCGGTGCGTGTTATTTGCGCCATGTCGGTCAGCACTTGGCCGTGGCACAGCGGCACCAAAATGTCGTTGCTCACGCCGTAAGTGTTGGTCGCCCAAATGCGCAAGTACGAGCGTTCGAGCGCATCGGCTTCGGCTGGAATAGCCACCGAGATTGTGCCGTTTTCGATTTTTACAAAGTTGTGCGGCAAGCGATAATTCTGCCAATAAGCAAAAATTTCGCCCACCTCGTTGGTGTAGGTCAAATCGATTTTGCCGCGACCGATTTTGTGCGTGGTCAGCACAGGGAAAAGTTTTTCGTAGCCATCGACCTGCATTATCGAGTTGAACTTGCCGTAGCCGTTATCGACTTTAGCGGGGTTGTTGGCATCGTGGTTTTGGTCGCCGTCGATGTTCATTTGGTAGAGATAGGTGCCGGGACTGATGTGCAGCGTTACTGTATACAAACCGTCGGCATTGCGCTGCAAATCGGGCGTGAGCGACGGCACCCAGTTGTTCATCTGCCCTGCTATCTGCACGCGTTTGGGCGTTTGTCCATTCGGATTCCAAGTGAAAACAAAGTCGATTTTGTCCGATTTGCGTGCTGGCACCGAATAGGGCACTCCGCCGACCCAAATCTGCACATCGACCATTTGCGGCATGGCTTCGGTGGCGTGCAGGTTCAGCGTCAGTTTGTCGGCCGACAGCAGGCACGCAACCGACGAGTGGCTGGCTGTAACCGAATCGATGTCGGCAGGTTGCATCACAAAATCTTCGGTATGCACAGTGTTGTCGCCCTCGTTCAGGGTGAGTAGCGTGTTCAGCCCCACGCCGATATTGGCGTCGGTAGGCAAGTTCAGCGACTGGCGCGCACAAGCCCCCAATAGCGTTGCCACAGCGGCAAAAAACAACATTTTTTTCATGGCGATATTTTTTTGTTGATCAGTTGATTAGTTGATCGGTTGATTGGTTGATTGGTCGTTGAAAAGTTGATGAGTTGAAAAGTTGAAAAGTTTAACGCATTGGAGGAGGTCAGCAGATTTCTAATTTCTGGTTTCTAATTTCTAGTTTCTGGTTATTTGGTTAATCCATTAATTTGAAATTTGAAATCTGAAAATCTGAAATTGCGGCTCCGCCGCGCCACTCCTCACTCCTCATTCCTCACTCCTCATTTAATCTCAACTATCCAGACCGTTTTTGCGGGGATTGTTATCTGATTTTCGAGCAGAAGGTCGCTATTTTCGGTTACATTGTGGGCGGTGCGGCCAACAATCTGCATCTCGTTGTAGCGCGCCAAATCGACGGTTTTGTCGGTGTCGTTGTTGTTCACCACCACCATCACGCAGGCGTTGTCGTCGTAGCGGAAGTAGGTGTAGATGCCATCGTGCGGCAAAAACTGTTTCATCGCGCCGTCGTGCAGGGCGGTGCAGCCCTTGCGGAATGTGAGCAGCGTTTTGGTGTAGTTGTAGATGTCGTTTTCGAGCGGCGTGCGCTGTGCAGGGTCGAATGCGTTGTGCGTATCGTCGGCCCAGCCACCGGGGAATGTGTGGCGCGCCTCTTCGTAAGTGCCAGCGTTACCCTCGATCATCACCTCGTCACCATAGTAGAGTTGCGGATAGCCGCGTATGGTCGAAATCACCGCCAAACCCATTTTGTAGATTTTCGGGTCGCGCCCAACCAACGCCGCATAACGATCCATGTCGTGATTGTCTAACATGTTCATTATCAGGTTTTTGTTGGGATAGACAAGATCCTGCGCAAAGTGGTTGTAGAAGCGAACCAGCCCTGTGTTCCACGCCTCTTTTTCGAGGAACGACCACTCGAAAACATCTTTCAGCGTGAAATCCATCACGCTTTGCAGACCGCTGTCGAAGCCGTTTTTGTTTTTTGCTCCAGTTTGATAGAAAGCCGTTTGCGACGGACTTTTCACCCAACATTCGCCCACAAAATTCATGTTCGGATACTCCTCGTTGAGGGCGTTCATCAGGCGTGCCGCCACAAAAATGTCGTTGTACGGATAGGTGTCCACACGCAAACCGTCGATGCCAGCGTACTCAATCCAATAGACATACACTTGGCGCAGATAGTCGAACAGTAGCGGATTCGACAGGTCGAGGTCGGGCATGTTGGTGTCGAACCACCCTTTTTCGAGCATTGTCAGGTCGTAGTCGCTGGGGTTGTCGTTTGTCCAAATCGACACATTGTAGTTGGTGCGTGTGAAGGTCGGCCACTGGTGCAGCCAAGTCGAGTCGGGCAGGTCGTTCATCCACCAGTGCGTGCGGCCGCAGTGGTTTGGCACAATGTCCTTGATGAGTTTCAGACCGCGTTTGTGGCACTCATCGGCCAAGCGCTTGTAGTCTTCGTTTGTTCCCAAGCGTGGGTCGATGCGGTAGTAGTCCGAAATGGCGTAGTGGTGATACGAGAACGCCGTGTCGTTGTCCGATAGCACTGGCGTAGGCCACACGGCGGTAAATCCGCAATCGGCAATGTGGTCCAAGTGGTCGATAATTCCCTGAATATCACCGCCTTGCCGTTGGTACAGGTTGCCGCGCACTACGCCCTGATTGCAGCCCGCCACATTGTCGTTTGTTGGGTCGCCATTGGCAAAACGGTCGGGCATAAGCAAGTACCACGCATCAGCCGAGGTGAAGCCTTGGCGCTCGGCCGACCCTGCGGCGCGCGGTTGCAGCACATAGTCCACCGTTTGCGTTTTTTTACCCTTTTTGATAATCAGTTGGTAGGTACCTGCTGGCACATTTTTTGTATCGATATAGACAAAGAGGTAGTTCGGGTTGCTGCTCTTTTCGATGCGCAAAATGGGCAGTGCGTCGTCTTTCACCGAAATTTGTGCCGAGGCAATATCGGTGCCGTGAAGCATCAGTTGCAGTTCGGAGTGCGCCATGCCAGCCCACCAAGTGTGCGGTTCGAGATGGTCGGTCAGTTGGGCATTTTTGGCGGCGGCTGTCAGCACCAAGCAGAGCGACAAGCCAATGAATGCGAGTTTTTTCATAATTCTGATTTTTTGGAATGATCGACTATTCTTTTTGAGCGAATAAGTTGTGTTTGAACGCGCCAAACCCTGACTAATGCGCTAAACCAACTCTTAAACTTCTCAACTCATCAACTTTTATTGGGCATTACAATACTCAATATGATGTAGAGCAGCAGCCCCGGAAAGCCTGCCGAAAAGAGCGACAGGCAGAGGTAGATGATGCGCACCAAGGTGGTGTCCCAACCGAGATATTCGGCAATGCCAGCGCACACGCCGCCCACCATTTTGTTTTTCGATTTTGTCAGTTTTTTATCCATTGCGATGAATGTTTATTTTCCAACGATGATTTTCTGCACCGCTCCAGTGCTATTGCGCACAAGGTAACAGCCCGCAGCGAATGTGCCTAGACAGCCCTCTGTGCCGATAGTGGCGTGCGCCAATCGCTCGCCCGACAGCGCAAACAGTTCGACTGTGCCAGCGTTTTGTTGACTGATGAAAATTTGTCCGTTTTCTGCCCAAATGGTGGTTTCTTGCGTTTTGTTTGTTAAATCTGTGGCAGGCGATGGCACCCGAAACAGTCCTGCGCCGCGCTTCAAAGTCGATATGCGAATGATAACATCGGTGGTTGTGCCGTTGTTGATGTAGGCGTAGTTGGTGTGTTCGCCATTGTCGCCGCGTGTTACAGCGTATTTCACTATGCCGTTGAACGAATCGTCGTCGGAATCGGAAATATAGAGTGCCGTGAGCGAATCTTTGTCGTTTAGTGCGCAGCCCCACACCGTGAGCGCATGTCCGGGAATGCTGATACCGACGGCACTTTCGTTGCGCAATGCTTCGAGCAGGTGCGTTTGGAACAGACTGAAATAGTCCGTTGCATCGTATTCATCGAAATTGTAGTCGTACACACCGACCAAATTTTTCAAAGCAGTGCTTGTGGGCGAGCCATCGACCGTTTGCATACGGTGCGTCAGATAGCCGCCGCGTGTGTCATACGAAGGTGCGCCCGTGAGCGGAGCAGCCTCGTCGAGCATTGCCATACCAAGCGCATCGCCAACAAAATACCAGTAGATGCCGCTGGCAGTTTTGCCGCCTTGGTTCGCGAAGTTGGCACAAAAATCGTCGAAAATGCAATTTGTATGCTCTTTTCCGCCTCGTTGATAGTTTGCCACACTCGACCAACCCTGCGGAATGCTCGCCATATCGCTGATGTAGGCTTTGTTTTGGTCTATCCACCACTGCAACATATTGCTGGCGGCCGTCGCCCAACAGAGGCGATTGTCGCCGTAGTACAGGCTGCGTTTGTTCACATCGTACCAACCATACTGCGTGAAATAGGTACTTTGGTTGAATTTGCTGGTGTACACGGCTGGCACGGTAGGCGCAAGGTTTGTGCGGTTGCCTTTGCCATCGTCGGTTTTCCAGTGCGATTCCTCTACGGTTACGCCATAAACCCACAAGTCGGCGGCGTAAATGCCCATGCTTGCAAGCAGCAATGGGACGATAAAAACGAACTTCTTCATAATGTTTTTTTGGGGTTAGAATGATTAAAAAAATTGCGTTTTGATAATCTATTTTAGGGATTTCTATAAATTCCTTTGTCGTGTTTTTTTACTCAAGTTTCTGTTTTTTTTTATTTGAAGATTTGAAGATTTGAAGATTTGAAGATTTGAAAATTTGAAGATTAAGGCGTTTCGGTTACCGACAATTTGAATTTTTTCGATAAGCGAGAGCAGTGCCAAACTCGTTTGAGCAATGCCGAGCGGAGAAAAAATCTATAAATTTGAA
>CAVBBP010000051.1:0-16461 GCA_963593685.1 Segatella copri | reverse complement strand
AGAGCCAAATTTACCGCTGCGAGGTGGCTGGCTGCCCCAAACGACAACCGCCTACTGGATATTAAGGGTGAGAGGTTATAGGTCATAGAATAAAGAATAAAGAATAAAGACAAAAGACTTTAGACCAAGACTTGTGCGCAACTTAAAACCTGAAACTTTGAAACCAGCGCGAAGCGCAATTTGAAATCTGAAATTTGAAATTTGAAATCGTCTTCGTCTTTGTTTTAGTCAGAGTTATAATTCACTCCTCACTCCTCATTCCTAATTCCTAATTTGTCTTGCTACTTGCTACTTGCTACTTTATCAATTATTTTTACTATCTTTGCAGCGTAATACCAAACAAGCATACACGGCGTGAGGAATACCACAGCACATATCGGCACACACACACACAGAAATAGGGCGTTTTCGGCGTTTTTGCTGTTAAAATGTATGCATTGCAGCGGCTTGTTTCCTCTTCGGAAATGTGCTGATTGTTTTTGCAATCCGTTATTTTTGTATGTCAAGTAAGGGAGGTGCAGGCATGACGATTGAGGAGCGGTTGGCATTGGAGCAACAGGCCGATGCAGAGCAGAAAATTCTGTTGCTGCGCGAAGGCTCTTTTTGGAAAGCCTACGAGCAGTCGGCCTACTATCTCCACAGGCAGTTTGGGTTCAAACCGTCGGTACGCTACATCAAAAAGGTGAGCCAAACCATCGTTACGGTGGGGTTTCCGCTGCAGAGTCTGCCGAAATTTTTTCCGCAGATAGCCGCACCGCACGAGAGCGACGAAACGGTCTATATCTGTGTGGCGGAGAAGTGTAGCGACACTTTCGAAGCGTGGAAAATGGGCTTGCTGCCTGCCGACGAGGACGCTCTGGAGGAGATGACAACGCCGCGCTACGAACATTTGCCCGTATTCAAAGCGGTGTACGATGTGTTGCTCAAGAGCCTGACGGCGAGCAGACATTTCGCGAAAGACTACCGCTACACCTTGGGCGAGGACTTGAAACGCACCCTGTTTGGCGTGCTGGTGCAGGTCTATCGGGCCAATAAGGAGCGGGACAAACAGCGGCGCATTGCCTATATAGAGGCCGCCGAAGAGAAGATGGTAGAGGTGCGCCTGCTCTGCCGCATACTGAACGACTGCAAACAGATGCCCGGCAATCTCTACGCCCAAATGGCGTTCGACATGGTAGAAGTGGACAAACATTTAGCCAACTGGCGAAGATATAATTTGCAGAATTTAGTGAAAAGGGATTTTTAGTGAAAAGTGTATAAAGTGTATAAAGTGTAAAGTAGAAAGTTTGTAAAGTAAGGACGCGGCATGCCATGTCCCGAGAATAAAGAATAAGGAATAAAGACAAAAGACTTTTTTAATTACCCAATTATCTAATTTCCAATTACTTAATTATTTGAAAATTATTTTTGCCGCACAGGCTTTCATCAATGCGTTAAACTTTTCAACTTTTCAACGACCAATCAACCAAATAACCAAATCCACAAATCAACAGTTCAACGATTCCACAACCCTGAAACCCTGAACTCTGAACTCTGAAATTTGAAATAATAAAAAAACAACGCCTATGAAAAAAATCGTTCTATTATTGTGTAGCCTATGGGCTATGATTTTGACCATACATGCGCAGGAGGTGGAAAAAGACGCTGTGTATGCATGGGTGAACGGCACAAACAAGTGCTACCGACTAACGGCTATGCCAAAGGTGAATTTCGACCAAGGAGCAGCCGTGCTGACTATCGATGGAGTAGAGCAGCTACGAGTGCCTGCCGAAAGCATCGACCAACTGACAATAGTCTATGGTGTGTACAAAGAAGATGACCCTAACGCTATCGAACCTGCCACAAACAGCGCAAATAGCCCTGTGCGGCAAGTAGAAAAATACATTGTGGGCGGGCAACTGATTATCGTGGTCGATGGTGTGCAGTACGATGCACTCGGCCGACGCATAGAACCAGCACAACCTATTTTCGAAAAGTAAAAGGCAAATTAGTGTGGAAAGTGTATAAAGTGTGAAAGTAGGGACGCGGCATGCCACGCCCGAAAGGTTATAGGTGAGAGGTTATCGTTTATAGACTAAGACGATGACTAAAACTAAAACCAAAGGCTTTTCCCCCTATCGGGGGAAACGGGAAAGGGGGCTACGAAAGAGAATTAAGAATGAATAATTAAGAATTAAGAATTATTCGGTAGCCACAACCAACTGCAAATAACCAAATAACCAAATCTCCAACTAATCAATTAATCAACTTTTCAACTTTTCAACTTTTCAACTTTTCAACAACTAATCAACTAATCAACTAATCAACCAATCAACTAATCAACTAATCAACCAACCAACTAACAACCAATTAAAAAAAAACAAATGTAGTATGAAAAAAGCATTTTTACTGTTTGCAGTAGCACTGAGCAGTCTGCTGCTAAACGCACAAACCAACCAAGTGGTGTGGCTAAATGGTAAGGTATTCTACCAACAGCCCATTGCCACTATCGACAGCATCACCTTCGATATGAACAATATGATAGAGGGCGATACGCTGAAACTGATATTGCCGCGCGCTACGCAAGAGATTGTCTATCGCGATGTTATTAAAGAGGTGCACGACACTGTCTATATCTACAAATGCCCCGACGACGACCACGGCTCCAGCGATGTGCTGGCGGGCGCATTTTCGGTGGCCGAGGGTAAGCAAATTGCCTTCTCGCGCGGCAACCTGCAGTACACGCAATCTACCGCCACTTGGGCGTTTGCGGAGCACCAATACGACATGATAGGCACAGCCAATGTAAGTGGTGAAGCCCTCGCCGACAAAATTGACCTCTTCGGTTGGAGCGCCGACAACGAAACAGCAAAGTGGGGCATCAGCACCTCCGAGGATAATTCCGATTACTCGGGCGATTTTGTGGATTGGGGTACGAACGCCATCGGCACAAGTGCGCCAAATACCTACCGCACGCTTACTTACGATGAGTGGAAATACTTGCTAAATTCCCGCACCAATGCCGATAATCTTATTGGTGTTGCGCGCATTAACCTCAACAGCGATGGGTCGCAATATGCCAACGGCCTTATTCTCTTGCCAGACAGTTGGACTTGCCCTGCAGGCATAACTTTCAAGAGCGGCTTTGCAAGTGCTGGGAGTGTTCAAGCGTATGCCGACTACCAAATTTTCACGCTCGCAGAATGGCAAAAACTCGAAGCCGCAGGCGCAGTTTTCTTGCCTGCTTCGGGGAGCCGCTACGGGTCGAGTATGCGCAGTGTGCAGAACTACGGCTTCTATTGGTCTGCTTCGGCGAACGACTCGAGCTACGCGTACAACCTGTACTTCCGCTCGAGCGACGCGCGCGCGTACGACAGCAGCAGCTATCGCAGCTACGGGCCGGCAGTCCGTCTCGTTCAAGATTTATGAGATTAATGGTGAGAGTTTATAGGTTATAGAAGGCTAACTGAAACCCAGTGCAAAATATGTAGGGACGTGGCGCGCCGCGTCCCTACTTTCGTTATTGAGGGGTAGTAGCCCCCTTTCCCGTTTCCCCCGATAGGGGGAAAGGCTTTTGGTCTTAGTCTTCGTCTCTAACCTCTAACCTTTAACCTCTAACCTCTAACCTTTCATTGTCCATTATCAATTATTTTACTATCTTTGCAGCGCAAGAAAGGAGAAATGACTATGGAAGCAATCACTTTTAGTCCTGCACAAGTGCATGTGTTCAACCTTGTGTCGCACATCAAGTCCGACCAAGGATTGGAGCAACTGCGTGAGCAGTTGGCGGCTTTCTATGCGCAGCAAGTGGATAAAGAGATGGACGCCTTGTGGGAAAGCGGCGAGTGGAACGAACAGAAAATGCAATCGCTCCGCGGAGCACATTTCCGCACCTCCTCTAAAAAATAGCCATGCGATTGGTCGTTATCGATACGAATTGCCTGCTGCAGATACTTGCACGCAAAAGCCCCTATCGCCCGATATGGGACGCATTTTTGGCGGGCAAATATCAACTGTGTGTATCCAACGAGATATTGGACGAGTATCAAGAGATATTGAGCCAGCAGATAACGCCCTCTGTGGCAGAGAATGTCGTGCTGCTGATTTTGAATAAGCAGAATGTGCGCCTTGTAGATCCGCATTTCCACATGGAACTGATCACGGCAGACCCCGACGACAATAAGTTTGTGGATTGTGCGTTTGCAGTCGGTGCAGATTATTTGGTTTCGGAAGATGCGCATTTCAAAGTGTTGCGTACCATTCCTTTTCACAAACTGAACCTTGTTACATTGGACGAATTTCTAAATTTCAGATTAGGTTGATAAGTTGATAAGTTTAACGCATTGGTGGGAGTTTCTGGTTTCTCGCGCTGCGCGCTGTTTCTATGTTTTTAACAGTTTAATTTGAAATTTGAAATTCTGTCTTGACAGTAGCCCCCTTTCCCGTTTCCCCCGGTAGGGGGAAAGCCATTAAATTATTGATTTATTAAGTTATTGAGTAATTAAAAACACTTCTAACTGCTAACTTCTCACTAAAAAATTCCTCACTCCTAATTCCTAACTCCTCATTCTTCTTGCTTCTTGCTACTTGCTACTTGCTACTATCAATTATTTTTACTATCTTTGCACAAAGAACTATTGTGTGATGAGGCGTTTGGCGTTATTTCTTGTGGCGGTGTGCGTGTGGTGCAGTGCGGGCGCGCAGTTGCTGTGGGAGGTTTCGGGCAATGGCTTGCCCTACAAATCGTATCTGTTTGGCACGCACCACCTGATGCCGGCGTCCTATCTCGATTCGGTGCAGGGCGTCTATCGGGCGTTCAATGCTTGCCGTGCGGTGGTGGGCGAAGTGGCGGTGGACGACCCCACGCTGCTCAAAAAGATGACCGACGGCGCGCGTATGCCGAACTACATCACTATGCGCGAACTTTTTTCGGCGAGCGATTACCTGCGCGTCGATTCAGCGTTGCGTAGCGTGCTGGGTATGGGGCTGACCGAACTGGCGGGGCTGAAACCTGCCATGATTTCGAACTTGTATGCGCTGGAACTCTATCGGCAGCAGCAGCCCACGCAGAGCGACGATTGGCAACTCGATTCGTTTTTTCAGCAGGTGGCGGCACAAAAAAACATTCCGATAGTTGGATTGGAAACGGTCGATGAGCAAATTGCGTTGCTCTATAATGCGCAAACGCTTCAGCGTCAGGCGTTTCTGCTGGTTGGAGCGGTAGAGCAATCGGCCGATGCGGCTGCCGACATGGCGCAACTGAATCGCCTCTATCGGCAAGGCGATTTGGACGGACTTTTGGCTTTCTACAACAGCGACACTACCCAATATGCCCCAACACAACAGGAAAAATTCGGCATGATCGACGAGCGCAACGACGCTTGGGCGCGCCGCCTGCCGCAACTGATGCACGAACGCCCCTGTTTTGTGGCGGTGGGTGCACTGCATTTGGCGGGCGAAAACGGCCTCATCAACCTACTGCGCCGAGCAGGCTACAAGGTGAAACCAGTGAAAAAATAGTTCGCAGCGTTTTTTGTTTCGGAGCGAGATGTTTGGCACGGATATTGCAGTTATTCGGTTAGAATGTTAAACTCTAAAAACAAAACTTAAACTATGCGAAACATTTTGATGCATGCGGCCGACAAAGCGCGCCGCGCTGTTAAAAATTGGTGGTTGCTCTTGCTGGCAGGGCTGCTTTTGGTGGCGGCTGGCATCGTGGTATTCTGCTATCCTGCAGAAAGTTATGTGGCGTTGAGCCTTTTGTTTGGTGTGGCTATGCTGGTTTCTGGCGTGGTGCAGTTGGCGTTGGCCACCAGTAGCCGCAACTATTTCTTGACGCGCGGCTATGTGGTTGTGGGCGGCATTGTCGATTTGCTGCTGGGCATTTTTCTCTGCTGCCAACCCGATGTTACACTGATTGTATTGCCGTTTGTGCTGGGTTTTTGGCTGATGTACCACAGTTTTATGGTCATCGGTTTCGCCAGCGATTTGAGCACTTTTCGTGTGCCAGGCAGCGGTTGGACAATTTTCGGCGGCGTGCTGCTGCTCATCTTGTCTATTCTGATTTTGGTAAAACCTTTCGCCATCGGCACATCGGTGGTGATAGTGCTTACGGGCTGCGCCTTGCTGGTGGCGGGCATCGATATGTGTTACATCGCTTTCCGCCTGCGGAGCATACACAAATACTTCAACGAGCGGCTCAAAGAGTTCGACATCGAAGAGGCAAAAATTGTGGAATAGCCCGAATTTATTGCGATTTTGAGCGGCATCGTCAGAAAACGGCGGTGCTGCTTTTATTTTGGCTGCGGCGCAAGGTCGGACATAATCATCGCAATAATCGTCGTTTTGCGGTGCTCGACAAAAGCGCGTTGCTCCTCCTCGTTTTTTTGCAGCCAATCGGCGTAAATGGGTAGCACAATGAAGGTCGAAACCGTGAGCGAAACGATGTTCAGCAGCAGGTCGAGCGTGTCGATGGGGCGGATATTGCCTTTGGCGGCCTCGCTCTGCACCAACTTGTCGAAAGTGTAGTAAACCGCTTGCCGTCGCTCGTTTTCGATGATGTGGCGACGGATAAATTCGCGCCGTTTGTCGTTGATGATGAGTTCGCTCAAAATGAAAAACGGCAACCGACGATTTTCTTGTAACATCTTGAAATACTGCGAGATAAGTGCTACAATCAGTTCTCTGAAATCGCCGTTGAATGTGGTTCGGTACATATCGGCGCACGAGAGCGAAAACTCCATTTTTTTTAGAAAAATTTGTTCAAAAAGGTTGTCTTTCGTCCTGAAATAGTAATGCACCAACGCCTGATTGCAGCCCACTTTGCGCGCAATGTCGGTGGTCGATGTGCCTGCAAATCCTTTTTCGAGGAAAAGTTCTTCGGCGGCTCCCAAAATTTGCTCTTCGAGCGAAGTTTCTCTGTTCATAATGGTGTAGTTTGGTGGGTAAAGTTACGCATGTTTTAGTTGATTTTTGCAATTTTCGACAATAAAATGCAATCGGTTGTAGATATTGGCCTCCGAAGTGCTGCTGTCGAAGTCGAGAAAGAGCAGGCTCAACTGCGGATAGACCTGCTTGATGCGCTTTTCGATGCCTTTCGAAATGATGTGGTTGGCGATGCAGCCAAACGGTTGCAAACTGATGACATTCTGCACGCCATGTTCGGCCAAATGGCATATTTCGCCGGGTAGAAACCACCCTTCACCAAAGTCGGCGGCACCACAAATGACCTGTTCCGAGAGTTTTTCGTAGTCGAAAATGCTGACGAATGGTCGATAAAATGGGTGCTTGGCGCAGATTTTGTCGCATTTTTTTGCACACTTGTCGATGTAGCGATAAATCAGGTCGGTGAGCCACAGCGGCTGTTTTTCGCGTTTGATGTTGAGCCGTCGGTTGATGTGCTTGCTGGCAAACGAGGTGGAGAAAAAGCCCGAAATGGCGGGCGGCACCACCTCAACGCCCTGTTGCACCAGCCAATCGACCACGCATTTGTGGCTGAAACTGTTGTATTTCACATAAATTTCGCCCACCAACCCGACTACAGGCGTGCGTTTCTGGGCATCGGTGATGGCGGTGAAATCGTCGGCAGCCTTTTGTAGCAGGGCGTACAACGCTTTTGCGTCGCCACGCGCCACGATTGGCAGTGCCGCCTCGATGTAGCCGTCGCGCAACTTGCGGGCTGCGCCAGTTTGCGTTTCGCGCACAGCCGTGGCGTAGTAGAATTTGGCGATGCAATCGGCGTAGAAGAGCGTCGCAATCAGCATTTTAGCAATTTTTTTCCACTGAATGTCGAAGCCTGGCTGCGTGTTGTTTAGTCCCGCACCTGTTGCCAACGAAACCACAGGAATATCGCTGTAACCAGCCGCCACCAGCGCATTTTTGATGAGTGCGTAGTAGTTGCTGGCGCGGCACTGACCGCCCGTCTGTGTGATGATGATGGCTGTTTCGTCGCGCCGAAATTGTCCGCTTTGCAGGGCATTGACAATGCTGCCGACCACCAGTGTGGCAGGGTAACAGATGTCGTTGTTGGCGTAGCGCAAACCTGTTTCGGCATCGGCTTGGTTGGCCATCGGCAGATTGACCAATCGGTAGCCCGCAAGTTGGAATATCGGCGGCAAAAATTCGGAATAACCCTCTGCAAAGTAGGGTGCTACGAGCGTGCGCCGACGGTCTTCGAAGCCAAAAATTTTGGTGGTGATGTAGGGCTTTTCGTCCGTTTTTTCGTTTTGCGGAATCTCTTTGATCGATTCTACCAACGAGCGAATGCGCAGTTGCAGCGAGCCAATGCTGTTCACATCGTCGATTTTCAGCACGGTGAGGTTTTTGCCGTGACGGTGCAGAATGGCGTTCACTTCGTCCAAAATGAACGCGTCAGGGCCGCAGCCAAAACTTGTCAGTTCTACAATTTGCAGATTGCCGTTTGGCCAGCGCGCGGCAAAATTTGCCGCCTTGAACAGACGGTTGGGGTACGCCCACTGGCTGAGCGCGTTCAGTTGCCCGAAAACATCGCTGCTGTCGTCCGAAGCGATATGCTCGGTAATCACATCGATGCCCATGTCGGCGATGGATTGCGCTATTTTGTGTTCGACCAGCGGATCGGTGTGGTAGGGGCGACCAGCCAGCAGAATCACGGTGCGTCCTGCGGCAGTAGCGCGCGCCAAAATTTCGTGATTGCGCCGTGTGAGTTGCGCCAAATAGTCGTTTTGCGCCTTTTGTGCCACAGCCACCGCCTTGCGCGCCAGCGATTTCGGCACGCCGAGCGTTTGCAGATACTCCACACAGGATTTTTCGAGCAGTTGCGCATCGTTGAACGACACCACAGGCGCATCAAACGGAATGTTGTAGCGTTTCGGCGTGTCGATGGCACTTTTCAGCACATCGCTGTAGCCGCTCACAATGGGGCAGTTGAAACTATTTTTGGCATGTTCGCTCTCTTTGCGCTCGTAAACCACCCACGGATAGAAAATCCGATCGACACGCCGCGCCGCCAAATCTTCGACATGGCCGTGCATCAGTTTGGCGGGAAAGCAGATGTTGTCGGCCATCACTGTGCGCAAACCGCTTTCGTAGAGTTTGGTGGTCGAAGGGCGCGACAGAACCACCTCGAATCCGCAGGCGGTGAATAGGGCGTGCCAAAATGGGAAATTCTCGTAGATACCGAGTCCGCGCGGAATGCCGATAACGCAGTTGCGCCGTGTTGTGCAGAGCGGTGTTGGCTTGCGCCCGAACAGCAATCGGTACTTTTCGGCGAACATATTTGCGCCTTTTTGTGCCGATTTTTTGGCGTTTGAATAGACTTTTTCGCAGTTGTTGCCCGACGCATAAGTGTGTCCATTGGCAAAGCGAAATAGTTTGACACGGCAGTGGTTTTCGCAGCCGCTGCAAGTCTCGGAATCCGCTGTGTATGCGCTTGTTGTGAGTAGGTCGTTCAGATTCATAGTGTCTTTTTTTCGTGTTGTCGTTTGGCGTAGAGTGCTGCGCCGTATGCGCCCATCAGTTCGGGCAGGTCGCAAAACGACACATTGCAGCCAGTTTGCAGTTCGAGTGCGCGCGCAATCGAATGGTTGCGGAAAGTGCCACCTTGAACCACAATTTTCTTTCCGAGTTCGTCGGTGTGCTTCAGTTTCAGCACTTTGAAAAGGCAATTTTTTACCACCGAATAACTGAATCCAGCGGCAATATCGGTCACTGCAACGCCTTCGCGCATAGCCTGTTTCACTTTCGAATTCATAAAAACGGTGCAACGCGTACCGAGGTCGTATGGGTGTGGCGCGGTAACGGCCATCTGGGCAAAGTCGGAAACGCTGTAGCCCAGCATGTTGGCAAAAGTCTCGATGAACGAGCCGCAGCCCGACGAGCAGGCTTCGTTTATCTCGATGCGCCTGATAGAGCCGTGTTCCACAAAAATGGCTTTCATATCTTGCCCGCCAATGTCGAGTACAAACGACACCTGCGGTTCAATCTTTTTGGCGGCCAAAAAGTGCGCCATCGTTTCTACAATGCCGAAATCGAGCCCAAAAGCCGTACGCAACAGATTTTCGCCGTAGCCCGTGGCGCAACTCGCTGCAATGGCCACATTTTCGGGCGTTGTGGCACTGGCGTGGAGTTTTTGCAACGCCTCCGAAAAGGTCTTGAAACTGTCGCCGTTGTTGTGGCGATAGTCGGTGTAAACCACCTTGCCATCGGCGTTGAGCAGTACGATTTTGGTGGTTGTGCTGCCCGAATCGATACCGAGAAAATAGGCGGTTGGCGTGCTTGTGTCGAATTTTGCGTGCGGCACATCGTGGCCTTGTTTGCGCCGAAACCAAGCGTCGTAGTCGGTTTTCGAGGCGAACAGCGGCGGCAACCGATGCTCCATATTGATGGTCGTTGTAGCATTTTTCTCCGAGCGCAATGCCGCAATAATTTCTGCCAATCGCACCGAGCGTTTGGCGTGCGTTTTGGCGAGCAGGGCGCAGCCGATGGCAGGAATCAGTTGCGCGTGTTCGGGCGCAATGCAGTCGTTTTCGGTCAAACCGAATGCGTTGAGAAAACTCTTTTTCAGTTCGGGCAGAAAAGCGAACGGACCGCCACACAGAAAGAGTTTCGGCACAATGTCGCGGCCGCGTGCCAACGATGCCAACACCTGCATTGCTACCGCATTGAATACCGAAGCGGCGATGTCGGCGCGACTGACATTGCGTGCTGCCAAATTTTGAATATCGGTTTTGGAAAACACGCCGCACCGCGAGGCAATGGGATAAATAGTGTGTGCCTCGGCCGCCAGTGCGTTCAGTGCGCTGGTCTCGATACCAAAGAGCGATGCCGTCTGGTCGATGAATGCGCCTGTGCCGCCAGCGCAACTGCCGTTCATGCGGATGTCGGGGGCTTTTCCTTCGTCGAAAAAAATCATTTTCGAGTCCTCGCCGCCCATATCGACAAAGGTGCGTACCTCGGGGTAACGCTGTTTGATAGTCTCGGCGGCGGCCACCACCTCCTGCACAAAAGCGCAGTCGAGCCGCTCGGCAAATCCCATGCCCACCGAGCCAGTCAGCACAATGTCGAGCATGCAGTCGCCGAGTGCGTCGTGCAGCCGCTTGGCGGTGGCGTAGCCCGCTTGGCGTATGTCGGCGTTGTGTCGGCGGTAGTCGGAGTGGAGCAGTGCGCCTTGCTCGTCCAAAACGGCTATTTTTAGCGTCGTCGAACCGATGTCAATTCCAATGCTGTATCGTTTCATTATTATTGATTTTCAACAAGTTACATTTTAATAGGTTTATTTAATAGACTTATTAAACTCGCTGCAAAGGTAACTCTTTTTTTGTTATCGGCAACAATTGGATGAATTTTTTGCTCAAAAATTTTGTAGATGAAAAAAAATAATCTACCTTTGTGGTGATGATGGCGAAGAGCAATACACATACGGCTATAGATGGTTGCGCAAATTTGTTTGTGCCGACTTCTTGCGCTTGTAACTCGCTGATTATCAAACAATTACCCCCCCCCGTATTAGGTAAAATTATTCCTAAAAATTGTATTAAAAACGGTTTGCGGACGAATTTTTATTCGGTCGCCTTTTGTCGTGTGCAAAAATAATAACCCTCTAAAATCTAAATTATGAAACACACAAAATTTTTCTTTGCCTTATGCAGCGCAGCAGTGCTGTTTGCCGCCTGCGAAAAAAATGACGAGCCCAAAAACGACACCCAAGAGGCTGTCGATTTAGGTTTGAGCGTGAAGTGGGCAACCTGCAATGTGGGCGCGAACACACCCGAAGCCTATGGCAACTACTATGCTTGGGGCGAAACCACCACAAAAAGCGACTACTTGTGGGATAATTACAAGTATGGTGATGGTACAACTTTTAGCAAGTACAATACCACCGATGGCAAAACCACGCTCGAAACCGTTGACGACATTGCTGCTGTCAACTGGGGCGGTTCGTGGCGTATGCCAACCAGTGCAGAGTGGGAAGAACTCATCGAAAAGTGTACTTGGACTTGGACAACCCAAAACGGCGTGAACGGCTACAAAGTAAAAGCCACCAATGACTCTATTTTTCTCCCTGTAGCAGGTTATCGTTTCCGCGAATATACGCTCGGCGCAGACAATACTGGGCACTATTGGTCGAGTTCACTCAACACAGACACCCTGAATATGGCACATCAAGTCTATTTTGACTCACACAATGTATATCGGTTCAATAGCGACCGTTACATTGGATTGGCTGTTCGTCCAGTGTGCAAATAATGGACAATTGATAATTGATAATGTAAGGACGCACCGAGTGCGTCCTTACTGTCGTTGTTGGTGGGCGGTAGCCCTCTTTCCCGTTTCCACCGAAGGGGGGAACAGCCACATTCTCGTCGGCAAACAAAAGGCTATACTTTTTGCCTTTGTAGATAACATCTACACGGTTGCGACTGATATTCTCTTTTGTGTCGGGGCGTATTTGGTCGTAGCGCACGCTGGCAGCATATTTGGTCTTGGCTTCGAGTGCGGCAATATCTTCTTTGAGTTGCTCTTGGAAATAGACATTGCCCATTGCTTCTGCTTCTACCAACTGCTGCTTCTTGCGTGCTATCTCTCGACGGTTGTGTGCGTCCTCTTTGAGTTCGTCGTAAGGTATAGTGCCATAGAACGGCTCGTATTCGGGCAGTCCGTTTTCGAGTATTTTGCCAGTCTTGCGGTATTGCACTTTGGCAATGTCGAAAGTGCCTGTTTCTTTGCCGAGCCGCGTATTAGCCATACAGAACAGGAGCATTTTTTGTTTTGTCTTGTTCTTTTGTGTAGCCATAATGGTGCTTTCGGCAATGTTTGCCATATAGACCAGTGGGTCGGCGGCAAGGCTTTCGCGTCCGTGTGCTTTGCGCAGTGCGCTGCCAAAGTTGTTGCTGCCTCTGCCGTTGCGTGCTGGTTTGCTTTCACCCTCCTCGAAACCACGCTGCGGCACATAGAACTTGCGGTCTTTGTAGCGTTCCAGTGTTTCGTCGTCGATAAAGTCGTTGCTGCGCATATAGTCGAGCGACCACTTGTTGATGGCGTTCACTTTGCCCCAAAGGGCGTTCACTCTCGGTTCGCCCAATGCCGCCTCGAACGCTTCGACATACTCTTGCGGAGTCCAACTGCCAGTGTGTGTGCGTGTGAATCCGTTGTGCCGTACCATATCGGCAAAGCCCTCTGAACCACGCTCTACAAGTCCGAGTTCGGCGGCTTCGACCATATCTTTTGCACGCAGGTAGAGCGTGAGTTTGTCGTGGTCGGTCATCTTTTTGCCGTCTGCCCAGCGCACATCGTCAAAGTTTTTGATAGCGTCCAACTGTTCGAGTTTGCGCACCAAATGTATCAGCGGCTTGAACTGTTTGTCGTAAAACTCCTCAAAGGCTGTGCTTGCGCGCCCTATGCTGCGGAATATGTCGTTGTATGCGTTGGTCTGCACATTGAGTAGTGCGCCCTGCTTTGCCAACATTTTTTGCAGTCGGTCGAGCGGTCTGTACTTGTCGTAGAGGTGTTTGTATAGTTTGGCATACCAGCGTCCGCCTTTTCGCATACGCTTTTCTACCTCGTCGTACATTTGCTGCGTGCGTTCTTGCGTGTAGCCGTTCATTGTGGCGTTGAGGCGTATGGCAAAGTCGGTGATGCTTTCGCTCGGAGCGATATTCTCGACCAGTTCCTGCGGCAGGGCTTCGGGGGCTACGCTGCCCTCGACACCGTCATCGATACTGAAATGAATATCGTCGTCAAATTTTGGATTCTCAAAATCTTTTACTACCTTTGTGGCACGAGAAAGTGCTGCGTTTGCTGCTGTTTCCGCGATTGGTGCGGAGTGATGGGACAGGAACGATAGGGCTTTCTCTTTGTTTATGTAGGTGGCATAACCATTGTTAAGCCAATCGATAATACTATTCCCCTCTTTTCCAAATACGGAGGCAACGATATTGAAATCAATGTCTGCGTCTTTTCCTATATTAATCGCTACAAGAAAGTTCCCCTCTTTTGTTTTCAGTTCAGTAAGAATTGAACGGTTTGCGTCTTTTTGGTAGTTGTTGAATACTGCTATTGGGTTTGCTACTGCTTCGGGCAGGTTTCTTAATTCCGAAATGCTGAAACCGTGCGCTTTCGCTTTCTTTACTACTTTGTTGCCGTAGAGTTTCATCGGTTTATCTGCTACGCCAGCAGACAAAAGAATGTCAGACGGATACCCAAGATTGAGTGTAACCCTATCGGCATTCTCCGCTGTTAATTGCTCTAACGCTTCATTGAACTCTGCGTTTGCGCTTTCGTTTTCGTTGCTGGCAATGCGGAACATAGGCTGTCCTGCCATAACGCTCTCGCGCATTGAGTCGTTGATGTCGATGGCGTGCATTGTCTGATAGCCCTTTTGTAATTTCGGCATAGTAACCTCGCCCACTTGTACACCCCACTTTTTGCCGTATTTCTGCATAAAGCGTGGGAGCATATCGTCGTAGAAGCCTTTCATACCCTCGCCGCCAATCATAAGGTTGTCGCCATCGATTGTTTCGCCAACAGGCAACTCTGCAAGTTTTTCGGAAAACTCTTTGCCAAACAACTCTCTCTCTGTCTTTCCGTAGTAGGCTGGGTAGTATTCGTCGCGGAAAATGCCGTTTTCGTCAAACTCAAAGTCGCGTGCAGGGTGTTCCTTGTAGCGTACGGTGTAGGCGTGTTCGCCAGTTTTCTCGACGCTTTCGAGATTGCGCCCTACATCGTAGCGTATTGCTTGTTGCGCACCAGTCGTCCAAGCCAGTTTGTTGTAGCCGTTTTCGGCAGCAAAACGCAATATGCGTTTCATTGCCAGTTCGTGCCAGTTCTTTTCAAAGGGTGCGGCAGGAATTGCGTCTGTGGCGTTCTCTGCGCCTTTTTGCTGATAGCCCTTTTCGCGTCCCTGCTGGTGGCGGTTCGACTGTATCTCGTCGATAACAAGAACATTTTGTTTGGCGTTGTTCATATAGGCATCGCGCGCCTGTTCGAGTGCGCTTGTCAGTCTGTCGTACTCGTTCAGTTCCGCCTCCGTAGCGTTTTGCGCAATAGCGGAGTAGGTGTCGCCGTACTTGCCGTGCAACATATCTCTGTAAGCGTTCCACTCGCTCGATAGTTTGTTGTAGGCTTCGCGTTGTTGTGTGGCATCAGCGTCTATCGTGGTGTCGCCAAAGCGTACCCACGCCACAACACGCCCATTGTCGGCATCGCCAAAATGCACCAAATCGTTTTCATCCCAACTTTCGATAGTCGGCACGGTGAGCGCAATCTCGCGTTTGTTTTCCAGCCCTTTGGTGCTGTATTCGAGCCGTGTTTCGTTGATAGGTCTGTCCGTACCCTCTTGGTCTGCCAAATACGAGAGATAGTTGCTATCTTCGTTGGCATACAGCGTACGCCCAACCGCATAAAAGCCAACTCCAAAGTCGTCGCCGTATTCGTCTATCATACGCTGCCACGCTGCTTCTTGTGGGTCGTCTGCTCCCTCTTGCTCTGCTTCTTGGTAGTACTGCGTAAATTCGGGCTGGTACTCCTCCAACAACTCTTGCCCTGTTGTTTCGCTGTAATGCGTTTCCTCTATCTGTATCTTGTTGTTGCGCACAAAGTCGATAATCTCCTGTTTGGTGAGTGTCTTTTGGTCTTGCTCTTTGAGCCAGTCGCTCAAGCCTATCCATTTGTCCTCACCTGCTTTCAGTCCGCCGTTCTTTTCTATCATTGCGAGCCACTGTTGCGGTGTGGCTTTCTCCTGCTTGATATTCTCCACAGCACGCTCGGCGTTGGAGTAGAAAATGTCGTTGCTGGCGTTGGAGATGCTGAAACGGATATCGTCGTTGCTTTCGCTTTCACTTACCGCTTCGTTCGGGTTCACGCCGCGCGCGAGGTCGGAAGATGTAAGACTATGGTAGAGAAATATCTGGTCTTCACGAGCGACATCTTCGGTTTCACGCAGGAGTGTTTGTTTTCGTTGGAACTCACCCATAGCCATACGCTTCTGCGCATTGCGGCTCTCAACCTCTCCGGCAAGTGCATGATAGAGTTGCGCATCGGTATACTCCTCTAATACAGTGCTTAGTTTATCGACAAGTTTTTTGGCAGACATATTTGCTTGGCTCGGCTTGTATTGGTCTGCCAATCGGCTCAGTTCGTCGATTGCCTCCGATACTTTTATTCCTGATTTAGCCACCTCGTCTGGCGTTTTGTCATCGGGAAAATCGTAACGGAACTCGCTGTAAGGGTCATTGCCCAATGCATCCATTGCCTCCCAATATATATCAATTGCCAGCTGCTCCTGTTTTTCAACGCCACTGTTGATAAACTTCGGATAGATATTTTTGAGCATTCCTGCAAGTGCTGTAAGATGATAAAACGCCCTTTCTGCCTTATCTCCATATTCCGCTGCCCCCTCATTATCAGATACAATTTGCTCGAGTAATTGACGGACAGTGTTGGTGTTGCCACCTATGGCGAAACCCTCAATACGCTGAATGGCGTGTTGAATTTCGTGAGATAGAG
>CAVBBP010000050.1:0-16541 GCA_963593685.1 Segatella copri | reverse complement strand
CGCGACTTTTCTTTGGTTCGTTTCTTTTGGTCGTCAAAAGAAATGAACGAAAAAGAAGTGAACGAGAAAATTTACTTGCGAAACTACAAAGAAATTTACAGAAATCCCTTTATGAAAAACTTAATACAAAAAATAGGAGGCTTTCGCGCGCTGGCGTTCTATCTGCTGGCGGGCGCACTGGCGATGTCGTGTGCCAACCGCGGCGGCGGCCCACAAGGCGGTCCCAAGGATGAAACGCCGCCCATTCCGCTGAGCAGCAAGCCCGAAAACGGCGCGCGCAACTTCAACAAACAGCGCATCGAAATCAGTTTCGACGAAATCGTGCTAATCGAAAAAGCCTACGAAAAAGTAGTGGTCTCGCCACCGCAAAACAAGGCGCACACCGCCAAAGCCTACGGCAAAAAAGTGGTGGTGGAACTGGCCGATTCGCTCCGACCGAACTGCACTTACATTGTCGATTTTGCCGATGCCATCGTCGATAACAACGAGAAAAATCCGCTCAAGGACTACTATTTCACATTTTCGACAGGCGCAACCATCGATTCGCTGATGATTGGCGGCACAGTGGTCGATGCACGCACGCTGAATCCTGTCGAAGGGCTGGTGGTCGGGCTGCACACCAACCACGCCGACACGGCTTTCACGGCGCTGCCGTTTGCCCACATAGCGAAAACCGACAAAGAGGGGCGTTTTTGGCTGAAAGGCTTGCCCGAAGGTCGCTACAAAATCTACGCGCTCGGCGACCAAAACAACAATTACCGCTACGACCAACCGACCGAAACGGCGGCGTTTTTGGACTCGATTATCGTCCCAAACATCGATTTCACCGAGGAGTTCGACACCATTTGGCGCGATTCGGTGACCATCGACACGGTGATAACGCACCTGCACCCGAAATACACCAACGGCGTTGTGCTGCGCAGTTTCGCCGCCGATTTCCAGCGGCAAAATTTCATCAAAGCGGCACGCACAGCGCAACATTCGCTCACGCTCTATTTCACTGCGCCAGTCGATTCGCTGCCAAAAATCGAACCGCTGAACTTTGCAATCGACAGTTGCCTGTTGCAGCAAAACGCCACGCGCGACACGCTCACCTACTGGTTCCCCGACACGCTCGTGTGGCAGCCCGACACGCTTTCGTATGTGCTGACCTACCAGCGCACCGACTCGCTCGACCAGTTGTCGTGGCAAACCGACACGCTCAACACCATCTTTCGGCACAAAAAAACGACGGACGACAAAAAAAGTTCGCGCCGCAAAAAAGACGACGAAAACAAACAGAAAAAGACCGAATTTCTGAAAGTAAACATAAACGCCTCGAACACTTTCGACCTCTACAACCCTGTGCGGCTCACATTCGATGTGCCGACGGTGTTCGATACGACTGCGCAACTGCTTGTAGAACAGCGCGTTGATACGCTTTGGCAGTCCGTCGATGCGCCGCTGTGCCGCGCCGACAGTTTGGGAATGTGCTACGAAATTCGCCACGCATGGCAACCCGAAAAAAGTTACCGCATCACCGCCGATTCGGCTGCGTTTGTCGGTTTGACTGGGCTGCACACCAACAAAATAGAGGCGACGCTGAAGGTGAAATCGCTCGAAAGTTACGCCACTTTTTACCTGATTTTCCCAAATTTGCAAGGCAACGAGATTGTGGAACTGCTCGACAAGAGCGAAAATGTGGTGCGCACGCTGCCCGCCAAGCCCGAAACCGTGTTCGAGTATCTGAATCCGGGCGACTATTTTCTGCGCCTTTTTGTCGATGAAAACGCCAACGGCCGCTGGGACACAGGCGCTTACGCTGAACAGCGGCAGCCCGAGGCGGTCTATTATTTCCCCTACAAACTGGCCATGCGCGCCTTTTGGGACATCGAAGAGACTTGGGACTACAACGCACTGCCCCTCACCCAACAGAAGCCCAAAGAGTTGATAGACGCAGCCGCAAAAAAGAAAAAATAGCGAAAAAGTTTATAGGTTAGAGGTGAGAGTTTATAGAAAATAGAAAATAGAATAAAGAGTAAAGACAAAAGACAAAGGACAAAGGACTTTTTAATTACCCAACTATCTAATTTCCAATTATTTAATTAAAAATAGGTGATAGGCTTTGTTGATACCGATAACCAGAAATCAGAAACCAGAAATCAGAAATTGTTTTTTACCTCACAGACTTTCGCTAATGCGTTAAACTTATCAACCAATCAACTAATCAACCAATCAACTCATCAACCCAAAACTATGAAAATCCTTATCGTTGACGACGAGCGCAGCATTCGCAATACGCTGAAAGATATTCTCGAATTTGAAAAATACGAGGTCGAGCTGGCCGAAGATGGACTTATTGCGCTCGAAAAGGTGAAAACCGACACCTACGACGCTATTTTTCTCGACATCAAAATGCCACAAATGGACGGTATCGAAGTACTTGAAAAAATGCGCAACGACGGCATCGATACGCCTATCGTGATGATTTCGGGGCACGGCAACATCGAAACGGCGGTGGAATGTATCAAAAAAGGGGCGTACGATTTCATCGAAAAACCTATCGATCTGAACCATTTGCTGGTGGTGGTGCGCAACGCACTCGACAAAACCAACCTTGTGGCGCAAACCAAACTGCTCAAAAAGAAGGTGAACAAAAAATACGCCATGATTGGCGAATCGGCACCAATGCAGCAACTGCGCAACCTCATAGCCAAGGTGGCACCCACCGACGCACGCGTGCTGATAACGGGCGACAACGGCACTGGCAAAGAGGTGGTGGCACGACAAATTTACGAGTTGAGCAACCGCGCCAATGCGCCGTTTGTGGAGGTGAACTGCGCCGCCATTCCGTCGGAACTGATTGAAAGCGAACTCTTCGGACACGAAAAAGGGGCGTTCACATCGGCCATAAAAACACGCACTGGCAAGTTCGAACAGGCCAACAACGGCACCATTTTTCTCGACGAAATTGGCGATATGAGCCTGTCGGCACAAGCCAAAGTGCTGCGCTGCCTGCAAGAAAACGCCATTTCGCCCGTCGGAAGCGACAAGTTGGTGCGTATCAATGTGCGTGTTATCGCAGCCACCAACAAGGATTTGCGCCACGAGATTGACGAAGGCCGCTTCCGCGAAGACCTGTTTCACCGCCTCAATGTTATCCCGATTCATGTGGCATCGCTCGCCGAACGCACCGACGACATTCCGCTGCTCATCGACCATTTTGCGGCGCAGATATGCGAAGAACAGGGCATCGCGCCCAAGACCTTCGATGCCGACGCTGTGGGGCTTTTGCAGCGGCACACATGGCACGGCAACATACGCGAATTGCGCAATGTGGTCGAGCGGCTCATCATTCTCTCGGGCAAGGGCGTTACCGCTACCGATGTCGAACAATTTGCGTAAAAAAACAAAAAAAATGGAACTCAAAATCGATAGTTTGGACACCATCGACCAAGCCGCACAGCAGTTTGTGTCGGCCATGGGCAACCGTAGGCTTTTTGCTTTTTATGGCGAGATGGGCGCAGGCAAAACCACCTTTATCAAAGCCATTTGCGAGGCACTTGGCGTGGTCGATATGGTCAATTCGCCCACATTTTCGATAGTGAACGACTACGCCACCGATAAAGGCGCGCACATCTACCACTTCGATTTCTACCGCCTGAAATCGCCACACGAAGCCCTCGATTTTGGCATCGAGGAGTATTTTGCCAGCGGTGCAATCTGCTTTATGGAGTGGCCCGAAATGATCGAAACCCTACTGCCCGACGACACCACAAAAGTGCGCATCGCACTCGATGAGCGCGGTGGCAGAATTGTGCAGTTCTAACAAAAACTGGTGGTTATCTTATCGTATCGGCTTCGGCTCTGAACGCTTCGCTGCCCACATAATAGCCGCCTTTCTCGTTTTTTCAAAAAAATTATTGAATTATTTTCTAACCCTACCCCTGCTCCGCAGGTACTCCCCTTGAAAAGGGGAGAGGCTCGCGCTGTTGTTGGGTGCGTGGCGTTCCCCCTCTCGGGGGAAACGGGAAAGGGGGCTACTGCCAAGAAAATAAATAATTAACAATGAAAAATGAATAATAATTGCGGTCGACAGGCTCACCGCACGACTAGAAACTAGAAATCAGAAACTAGAAATACTTTATACACTTTACAAACTTTATAAACTTTCGCACTTTCACACTTTCACACTAAATTCGTATCTTTGCGGTATGAAATGCTATCACACTACTATTGTATGCGCTGCGGTGTTGTTGCTGGCGGCGTGTGGGCGTGCCACTGCCCCAAACGACCGCGCAGAGGCGGATTCGACACTGACAGTGAGTTACGCCACGGGCTTTGCGGTGGACTATTTCGATGATTACAAGCGAGTTACGATTAAAAATCCGTGGTCGGAAGGCGATATTTTGGCGACCTACTATTTGGTGCGCACCGATTCGACGCAGACACCTGCCGACGGCTGCAAAATTCGCATTCCGATTGAGTGCATAGCGGTTACCTCGTGTACGCACTACGCATTTTTGGAGGCTATCGGCGAAATCGACGCTATCGTGGGCGTTTGCAATCCCGAATTGGCCTACAATGCCACTGTTCGCCAGCGGTTTGCCAATGGTGAAATCACTGCGCTGGGCGATGCGTTCAACACCAACACCGAGCGACTGCTGGCACTGCACCCCGATGCGCTGATGCTGGCCAGTTACAATCAGCAAGACGACAATTCGAAACGCCTACAAACATCGGGTATTCCGCTGATTTTCAACAATGAATGGACAGAAAGTACCATGCTGGCGCGCGCCGAATGGGTGAAACTTGTGGCAGTATTCTACGACAAAGAGCAGTTGGCCGACAGTCTGTTCGCCGCCATCGAAAGCGACTACCACGCCGCTGCCGAAACCGCACACGCTGCCACGCACAAGCCCACGGTGATGGCTGGCGGCAACTTCAAAGGCACTTGGTATATGCCGGGCGGACGCGGCTATATGGCGCAACTTTTTGCCGACGCTGGCGCCGATTATTTCTACAAAAATGATGGCTCAACGGGCAGTTTGCCGCTCAATTTTGAAACGGTGCTGCACAATTTTTCGCAAGCCGATGTTTGGCTGAATGCGCCCACCGCCACGCTCGACGAACTTTTGGCCATGGATGCGCGCCACAAACTGTTCAAAGCCGCCAAAAATGGCGATGTTTACGGCTTTTACGCACGCACACTGGCTGGCGGCGCAAACGATTTTTGGGAGAGCGGCGTGGTGCGCCCCAACCTGATTCTGAAAGACCTGATTTGGGCGTTGCACCCCGAATTATCCGACGGTTATCGCCCTGTGTTCATCAATAAGTTGGAATAATTAAGTTAATCTGTTTCTAAGTTTCTATGTTTTTCACGCTTCGCGCTGTTTCTATTGTTTATTTGAAAAATTGAAGATTTGAAAATTGATTTTGCTGCACAGACCTTTGTTTATGTGTTAAACTCATCAACCTAATCTGAATTTTGAAATCTGTAATTTGAAATCTTGAATCGAAATCGCAACATATTGTTTTTCAGTGCATTAGCGGTAATTACTGCTGCGCTTTTTCTGTGCGACATTGGTTTTGGGAGCGTGCGGCTGCCGTTCGGTGCACTGTTCGGCGACAACCAGTTGTACCACGAAATCATCTACAATTTTCGACTACCCAAAGCCTTGACGGCAGTCATCACAGGGGCGGCTATATCGGTGGCAGGCTTGCTGATGCAGACGCTCTTTCGCAATCCGTTGGCGGGGCCGTATGTGCTTGGCGTAAGTTCGGGCGCAAGTCTGGGCGTGGCGGTTTACATATTGGCTGGCAGTCTGCTACCCGCTGCCGTGGCGCAAAGCGGCTGGGGACTTGTGGGGGCAGCCACCGTGGGCGCAATTTCGGTGTTGCTGCTGGTGCTGGCGGTGTCGTTTCGGGTGCGGCAAGCCGTGTCGCTGCTCATCGTGGGCATCATGTTTGGGCAGATTGCAGGTTCGTTGGTTACGATTTTGCAAAACGCCAGCGACCCCGATTCGCTGAAACTC
The DNA here is from genome assembly GCA_963593685.1 of Segatella copri. GTDB lineage: Bacteria > Bacteroidota > Bacteroidia > Bacteroidales > Paludibacteraceae > W0P28-013. Next base: position 10,527 of record CAVBBP010000050.1, on the reverse strand, counting down.
TTTGTGGTGTGGACTTTTGGCAGTCTGTCGGCTGTCGGTTGGAACTACATGTGGGTGATGTTGCCGCTGGCCGTGGTTGGATTTGCCATCGCATTTGGCATACAAAAACAGTTGAACGGACTTCTGCTCGGCGAAAATTATGCACAAGGTCTTGGCGTAAACATCACACGCACACGCACCCTGATAATTGCCGCTGTGGCACTGCTTGCTGGCGCAACAACGGCGTTTACGGGGCCTATCGCTTTCATTGGAATGGCGGTGCCGCACCTTGTACGAGGACTTTTTCGCACTTCCGACCACCGCATTGCCCTGCCGGGCTGTATGCTGTGCGGCGCATCGCTGCTGATGGTGTGCGACCTTGCCACGCAACTGCCAGCGCAAGGCTACACGCTGCCCATCAACGCCGTAAGCGCACTGATTGGCGCACCGATTATCATTTGGATAATTCTGAAGAATAGTAGCAAGATGTGAGTAGCAAGTAGCAAGAGAGTGAGGAATTAGGAATTAGGAGTGAGGAGTTTTTTTAGTGGAAGGTGTATAAAGTTGAAAGTAGGGACGCACCGCGTGCGTCCGAACGCTTCAACAGTTCAACAATTCCGCAAATAACCAAATCAGCAGAAGCCATCACTAATGCGTTAAACTCATCAACCAATCAACCGATCAACTCATCAACCTAATTTGAAATTCAACGACTATGAAAAAAAGTACAAAAATAACGCTCTTTGTGGTGGCTGCGATTTTGGTTGGATTGACCATTTTGTGCTACACGCGTTGGGGTGCGTGGTTCGGCAACCCGATAGAACCGCCCTACCAGCCGAGCGATAGCATCTGCCGCGTGCAACTCACTTTCGGTCGCTCGGGGGCGCAGTCGCGGGCGGTGTCGTGGCAGTGCGGCGACCATATCGAAGCGGCGGAACTGCTGCTAACTGCCGAAAATGCCGCTGATACTCAGCATATTGCGGCGCAATCGCGACTTTTTGAGACGACTGGCGGTCGCACGGTCTGCTATTGGGCGTATCTCGATTCGCTGGCGGTGGGCAACTACCATTATGCGGTGCGCGTGGGCAACAAAAAGTCCGATTGGCAGCGTTTTTCGGTTGCCGACTGGGCCGATGGTTTGACTTTCGTCTATGTGGGCGATGTGCAGGACACGCTCAACGGCACGCTGCACGAGGAGTTTGCGCACATTCAGCGGACTTTTTCGCCCGATTTTTGGCTGCTTGGTGGCGACATCATCGAGCGACCGCACGACCGCTATTGGAACGAGTATTTCAATGCGGTATCGGCTTTTTGCGCCTCTGTACCGATGTTGGCCATTCCCGGCAATCACGAATATCTGAAAGGCATCGACCGCAAATTGGAAGAGCGGTTTCACTGCGTGTTCCCCTATTTTCTGAACAATGGACGGCAGACTGGTTTTGCGGCGTTGTTTGCGCTCAAACGACCACCGTTGGCACTCTTGCTGCTCGATAGCAACAACGACCTTTGGACACTGCCACGCCAACGCGCTTGGCTCAAGAAACAGTTGCGAGAATGCACGGCGCAGTGGAAAATTGCCGCCCTGCATCACCCTGTCTATTCGGTGCATGGTCCTGCGAACAATCTGTTTGTGCGCTGGGCGTTTGCCAAAATTTTCAATTCCGAACCGCTCGATTTGGTGCTCGAAGGCCACGAACACGCCTACGCACGCCGCACTACCAATGGTTCGACGCCTGTTCATCTAATTTCGCAATGCTCGCCCAAGGACTACCACATCTCGTTCGATGCGGGCTACGATCGCTATGGCGTTGGGCAGCGTTTCTACCAAATTGTGCGCATTACTGGCGACACTTTGTGCCTGTCGGCCTACACCATCGGCGACGAACTTTACGACGAACTGCTGCTTATAAAAACTGCTGCTGGCGTGCGTATTCTCGACCGTTTTGCGCAGCACCCCGAATATCTCGAACTTGATGCGTCGCGCTACCGCAAAAGTGCCGAAAAACAGGAGATTTACCGACGCGAAATGCGACTGCGCAAGTCATTGAGGCACAGACACTTCCGCCGATAAACAAAGTGAGCAGCCTCAATTTCTGAAGCCGCCCGCATTTTTGCGATTTCGCCAAAAACTCACCGCAGTTTCGCGCCAAGTTTCTCTTCGAAATTCTTTATCAGTTTCTGCATGATGGCGTCTATCTGACTGTCTTTCAGCGTTTTATCGTTGTCTTGCAGCGTGAAACTAACGGCATACGATTTTTTGCCCGCTTCGAGATTTTTGCCCTCGTACACATCGAACAGCGTGATGTTGCGCAGCAGTTTGCGCTCGGTTTCGTGCGCAATGCGTTCGATTTCGGCAAACTCCACATTTTTGTCGATGAGCAGTGCCAAATCGCGCTTCACTTCGGGGAATTTGGCGATGTCGGCGTAAACGATTTTGTGTTTTGCCGACTCTTTGAGCAGCGTTTTCCACTGTAAATCAGCGTAATAGACTGGCATCGCAATGTCGAGCCGCTTGAGTGTGTCGGCTGCCACAATGCCAATTTCGGCCAGCAGTTTGCCCGACACCGTGCGCAGTGCCAGCCCCTCGGCAATGAGGTCGTTGCTGAACTTTTCGGTCTGCACATTTTGCAGATTCACGCCGAGGCGTTTCAGTACATTTTGTACATGCGCTTTCAGTTCGAAAAACGACGATTTTTCTTCGCCACGGCTCCAAGTCGGCACATTGCGTTTGCCACAAATCCACAGTCCGAGGTGCAACTCCTCGCTGTAAGGCGACAATGCCTCGTCGGGGCGGCGATTTTCGGCGTGAAAATGGTAGCAGTTGCCAAATTCGTAGAATTTCAGGTCGGCATTTTGGCGGTTGGCGTTGTGCGCAATGCTCTCCAAACCGCCATACAGCAGCGTTTGGCGCATCACGCCGAGGTCGTTGCTCAATGCGTTGATTATGCGCACGCAGTTGGCGGCAGGATAAATGCCCTCGTCGCCGTAGTAACTGCTTTTGGTGAGCGAATTGTTCACTATCTCGTTGAATCCGCAAGCGGTGAGTTGCTCCGAAATTTGGCGTTGCAGCGCGGCACTGTTTGGACGCGGCGAATAGGAGAGATTCGACCGCAGCGACGCACTGATTTCGACATTGTTGTAGCCGTAGATGCGCAAAATGTCCTCAATCACATCGACATCGCGCTGCACATCGACGCGGTAGGCGGGCACTTGTAGCGTGTAGCCTGTGTCGGTCTTCTTCAAAATCTTGATTTCCAGACCTTTGAGAATCAATTCTACCGTTTCGGCAGGAATCTCTTTGCCAATGAGCGTGTTGATTTTTTCGCGCGTAATTTCGACCGTAAAATCGTCGATTTTTTTCGAATAGACATCGACAATATCGCTCGAAATTGTTCCGCCAGCCACCTCTTTGATGAGCATAGCCGCCAGTTTCAGCACATAGATGGTGTTGTTTGGGTCGATGCCGCGTTCGTAGCGGAAACTTGCGTCGGTGTTCAGGCCGTGGCGGCGTGCCGTCTTGCGAATGGTTACAGGATTGAAATAGGCGCACTCGATGAAAATGTCGGTGGTGCTGTCGCTGATACCCGAATCGAGGCCGCCAAACACGCCCGCCAGACACATCGGCTCTTCGGCGTTGCAAATCATCAAATCGGCGGCCGAAAGCGTGCGTTCCACACCGTCGAGCGTGGTAAATTTGGTGCCTTCGGCGCACTTTTTCACAACAATTTTGCCGCCTTTGATTTTTGCTGCATCGAAAGTGTGAAGCGGCTGCCCGAAAGCGTGCAGAATGTAGTTCGCCGCATCGACCACATTGCTTATCGGGCGCAAACCGATGGCGTTGAGGCGGTCTTGCAGCCATTGCGGCGATTCGGCAATTTTCACGCCCGAAATGGTGATGCCAGCGTAGCGCGGACAATCGTCGGTGGCCTCCACCTCCACAGGAATAGTCAGATTGTGGTTGTCGATTTTGAAATTATCGACGCTGGGGCGCGTCAGGCTTACGGGCTGACCGTGTGCCACAAAATAGGCGGCTGCATCGCGTGCCACACCGTAGTGCGAGATGGCATCGGCGCGGTTGGGCGTGATGTCCACCTCGATAACGGCATCGTCTTTTACACCATAATAATCTTTTGCCGCCATGCCCACAGGCGTATCGTCGGGCAGCGTGATGATGCCGTTGTGGCTTGTGCCAATGCCGATTTCGTCCTCGGCGCAAAGCATGCCAAACGACTCCACACCGCGTATTTTCGAGCGTTTGATGGTGAAACTCTCGTCGCCGCTATAGAGCACAGTGCCGAGCGTGGCGACAACCACTTTTTGTCCTGCGGCTACATTCGGTGCGCCGCACACGATTTGCAGCGGTTCGCCTTGCCCCACATCGACCGTTGTAACATGCAGATGGTCGGAATTTTCGTGCGGCACGCAAGTCAGCACGCGCCCCACCACAAGCCCTTCGAGCCCACCTTTGATGGTCTGCACCGTTTCCACCGTCCCCACTTCCAACCCGATGGAAGTCAGTATTTTAGCCAGTTCATCGGGCGCAACATCGGTGTGCAAGTAGTCTTTCAGCCAGTTGTACGATATGTTCATATTCGCAAGTTTTTTGTCTATACAATTTCAACCTGCAAAGGTAGCAAAAATAATTGACAATGGATAATTAGTCGCAAGATATGAGTAGCAAGTAGCAAGAAAATTTGAAAGTGTGGAAAGTAATTTCTAATTTCTAGTTTCTAATTTCTGGTTGTAGCCCCCTTTCCCGTTTCCCCCGAGTGGGGGAAAAGCCTTTTGTCTTGCGACTTGCGACTTGCGACTAAACATTTGAAACACTGAAATTCTGAAACCGCGCGCAGTGCGAAAAACTTAGAAACAATTTGAGTTTTTTCGCAAACCTTTTGCGCAATTGAAAAAATATCCCTACCTTTGCACATAGAATAACGCCAAAAATGCAGACTTTCTGCCCTCCTCTCCAGCAATGGGGGGGGGGCAACTCGTTGATTATCAGTAAATTGTAATTAAGAATGAATAATAAAAGCGGCAAGATAATTGACGATTGATAATTGACAATGAAGGGTTCGCGTTATAGGCTTTGTTGATACCGAAAACTAGAAATTGGAAATTAGAAATCAGAAATCAGAAACTTTCACCAATGCGTTAAACTAATCAATTTTTTCGACAAGCGAGAGCAGTGCCAAACTCGTTTTGGCACTGCCGAGCGGAGAAAAAATCTTGCGAAGCAAAACCAATTAACCAATCAACTGATCGACCAAATTCTGAAATCTGAAATACATACAATTATGAAAAGAATAACGCTTTTATGCACGGCGTTCTGTGCCACCGCTGCCCTCTGGGCGAGCAACTTTACACCCGCTCTCTTTACGATTTCCGCCAACGGCAAACAAGTATATTTTTCGCAAGGCAACCTGCGATACACGCAAAAAAGCCAAACTTGGTCGTTTGCCGAAAATCAGTACGACATGATAGGCGCTGCCAATGTGCGCGGCTCTGCACTTGCTGGCGTGATAGACCTTTTCGGCTGGAGTGCAAACAATACAACTGCTCAGTGGGGCATCAGCACCTCCGCAAGCGACAACGACTATTTGGGCAAATTTGTCGATTGGGGAGCAAACAAAATCGGGACAAATGCGCCAAATACCTACCGCACACTCACAAAAGACGAATGGTATTATCTGCTCAATACACGCACCGATGCAGTTCACAAATATGGCGTTGCTTGCATCAAATTGAGCGATACCGATTTTGTCAATGGCCTTGTTGTGCTGCCCGATAATTGGACTTATTCAGGTAGCGTAACATTCAAAGACAGTCTCGCAAGCGATTATACGGTACAAGCCTACGCCGCCTACCAAACCTTTACGCTCGCCCAGTGGCAAGAACTTGAAGCCGCTGGCGCAGTCTTTTTGCCCGCTTCGGGTTTCCGCGAAGGAGTGAGCATCAACTATGCAAAGTTTGGCGGTTACTACTGGTCGGCCACAGCACCCGACAATTTCTATGCAAGTTACCAAGATATCTTCTCGAGCGAAATAAACACACACAGCAGCAGTAATCGCAAGTATGGACGAGCCGTTCGCTTGGTGCAAGATTTCAAGTATGCTCTTTCGCTACTTACACCCGAATATGGGAAACTTGAAGCAGACAAAACGGAGGCAGCCCTAGGCGAAACAGTTACGCTCACCATTACCCCCGACGAAGGTTTCGAACTCAAGGCTATTTCGGTAAAAGATGCTGGAGACAACGATATTGCGCTATCGGCAGATTATAAATTTAAGATGCCTGCAAGCGAGGTTACAATCAGCGTTGTGTTCAAAAAAATTGCCTCCGCCTCTGCTGCCTTTACGGTTTCGGCCGTAGGCAAACAGGTCTATTTCGCGCTTGGCAACTTGCAATACACGCAATCCACCAAAACTTGGTCGTTTGCCGAAAATCAGTACGATGGTTTAGGTGCAGCCAATGTGAGCAACTCTGCGCTTGCCGACAAAATTGACCTTTTGGGCTGGAGCGGTAGCACTGGTTCGGTAAAATGGGGCATCGGCACCTCCTTTACCGCCTCCGACTACTCTGGCGATTTTGTCGATTGGGGCAAAAACATTGGCGATGGCCTCACCTGTCGCACCCTGACTAACGACGAATGGGACTATCTGCTCAATACACGCACCAATGCCAGCGAAAAGAAGGGTGTTGCTTGTATCAAACTGAGCAATACCGATTCTGTCAATGGTCTTATCTTGCTGCCCGACAGTTGGGAAGCCCCTGCTGGTATAACTTTCAAACATGGATTTGCAAGCGAAAATAGCGCAAAAGCCTACGCCGTTCTACAGACTTTCACACTTGCCGAGTGGCAAAAACTCGAAGCCGCTGGCGCAGTGTTCTTGCCTACTGCGGGCTACCGCAGCGTAACTGCCATAAACGATGTGCAGAAAAACGGTAACTATTGGTCGGCTACAACGGGCAGCAACGCCAACCAAGCGGGCAACTTAAGCCTTCTCTCGAACAACGCAAGCACATCTAACGAGCGTAATCGCAACTATGGGCAAGCTGTTCGTCTGGTGTACGACATCAAACATGCGGTTGTGGTTACCGCGCTTGAACACGGAAAAGTTACAGCCGATAAAACCGAAGTAAGCACTGGCGAAACGGTTACGCTCACCATTATGCCCGACGAAAACTACGAATTGGAGAGAATTACCGTAAAAGACGCTAACAATCAGGCGGTTATAATCGAAAACGATCGGTTTGTTATGCCTCAAAGTGCCGTTACAATCAGTGCCGAATTCAAAGAAATCGTCTCTGCCTTTACACCAGCCGCCTTTACAGTTGCTGCTGGCAAACAGGTCTATTTCTCGCAAGGCAATTTGCAATACACGCAAAGAAACAAAAGTTGGTCGTTCGCTGGGTATCAGTGCCGCATAATAGGCGCGGCCAATGTGAGCGGCTCTGCACTTGCTGGCGTGATAGACCTTTTCGGCTGGAGTGCCGACAACGAAACCGCAAAGTGGGGCATCAGTACTTCCGAAAGCAATAGCGATTACTCTGGCAATTTTGTCGATTGGGGAGCAAATAGGATTGGCACAAGTGTACCGAATACTTTCCGCACACTCACAAAAGACGAATGGGAATACCTGCTCAAAACTCGTGCAAACGCTGACAACCTTGTTGGCGTTGCGCGCGTCAATCTCAACAGCGACGGCACACGCTATGCGAATGGCCTTGTTTTGCTGCCCGACGATTGGGAAGCCCCTGCTGGTATAACTTTCGAACATGGTTTTGCAAGCGAAAATAGCGCAAAAGCCTACGCCGACTGGCAAACCTTTACGCTCGCCGAGTGGCAGAAACTCGAAGCCGCTGGTGCGGTGTTCTTGCCTACTGCGGGCTACCGCACTGGAGCCGCTGTGAGCAACATGCAACTTCTCGCCCGCTACTGGGCTGCTACGGAACACAATTCGGAGGCTGCATACGGCCTGAATTTTGCTTCGAATGCAGCGGAAGTAAACGAGTATGACCGCAACTATGGACATGCGGTTCGTCTAGTGCAAAACCTCTATGCTATAACCATCGATGCCCCCACAAATGGCAGCATAGAAGCCGATAAGAGTGCCGCAATAAAAGGCGAATTCGTTACACTGACCATTACGCCCGATACTGGCTACGAACTCGATGATCTCACTATACAAGATGCCAGCAGAAACGATGTTACACTATCGGTAGGCTACACCTTTGAGATGCCTGCTAGCGGAGTTACAATCAATGCTGTGTTCAAAAAAATTGCCGTTGCCTCGGCTGCCTTTACAGTCTCGGCCAAAGGCAAACAGGTCTATTTCTCGCAAGGCAACTTGCAATATACGCAATCCACCCAAACTTGGTCGTTTGCCGAAAATCAGTACGATGTACTCGGCACTGACAATGTAAGCAACTCTGCGCTTGCCGACAAAATTGACCTTTTCGGCTGGAGCGGTAGCAAAGGTTCGGCAAAGTGGGGCATCGGTACTTCCTTTACCGCCTCCGACTACTCTGGCGACTTTGTCGATTGGGGCGAAAATACCATTGGCACGAATGCGCCCGATACCTACCGCACACTCACTATGAGCGAATGGCAATATCTGCTCAAAACTCGTGCAAATGCAGACGGCCTTGTCGGCGTTGCGCGCATCAATTTGAACGAAGATGGCACAAAGTATGCCAATGGTCTTATCCTGTTGCCCGATAGTTGGAAATGTCCTATTGGCGTCGATTTCAAAAGTGGTTTTGCAACAGCCGCTAGTGCCAATATCTATGCCGACTACCAAGCCTTTACGCTCGTCGAGTGGCAAAAACTCGAGGCCGCTGGCGCAATTTTCTTGCCAGCAGCGGGCTACCGTAGTAGAGCATCGCTCAACGAGGTACAGGGAACAGGCGTCTATTGGGCTGCCACACCGAGCGGCTCGTCTGGCGCGTACGACTTGAGTTTTCTCCAAACTAAAGCAATCACAGAAAGCCACAGCCGCTTCCGTGGGCAAGCCGTTCGTCTGGTGCAAGACATCGAACATGCTGTTATTCTTACCGTGCTTGGAAACGGAAAAGTTACAGCCGATAAAACCGAAGCAAGCACTGGCGAAACGGTTACGCTCACCATTACGCCCGACGAAGACTACGAATTGGAGACAATTACGGCAAAAGACGCTAACAATCAGGAGGTTACAATCGAAAATAACCAGTTTGTTATGCCCCAAAGTGCCGTTACAGTTACTGCTGAATTCAAAGAAAAAGTCTCTACCTTTACTCCAGCCGCCTTTACAGTTGCCGCTGACAAACAAATCGCTTTCGCGCAGGGGAACTTGCAGTATGCACAATCCGCCAAAACTTGGGCGTTTGCCGAAAATCAGTACGATGTGATAGGCGCAGCCAATGTGAGCGGCTCTGCGCTTGCCAGCGAGATAGACCTTTTCGGCTGGAGCGGCGACACTGGTTCAGCACAATGGGGCATCAGTACCTCTACTGATAAATCTGACTATTCGGGTGATTTTGTCGATTGGGGAGCAAATACGATTGGCGCAAATGTACCGAATACTTTCCGCACGCTCACAAAAGACGAGTGGGACTATCTGCTCAATACACGCACCAACGCAAGCGAAAAGCAAGGCGTTGCGCGTATTAAATTGAGTGAAACAGACTATGCGAATGGCCTTGTCTTGTTGCCCGACGATTGGGAAGCCCCTGCTGATATAACTTTCAAACATGGTTTTGCAAGTTCGAATAGTACTCAAGCCTACGCCGACTGGCAAACCTTTACGCTCGCCCAATGGCAGACACTTGAAACCACAGGTGCAGTGTTCTTGCCTGCTGCGGGCTACCGCAATGGGGCCGATGTGAGCAACACGCAACTTCTTACCCGCTACTGGGCTGCTACGGACTACAATTCGGAGAGCGCATACAGCCTGAACTTTGCTTCGAATGAAGCGAAAATGAACGAATACAACCGCTACTATGGACACGCTGTCCGTCTGGTGCAAGATTATGAGCGATACGCCATTACTACACCTACAGCATGTGAGCATGGTTCGGTGACAGCAAACAAAACGGCTGCGTTGGCAGGCGAAACCATTACTCTAACTATTACGCCCGACATGGGGTATGAATTGGAAGTTCTTTCCGTAAAAGATGCCGCCAACAATGTTACGGTTGAGAACAACAAATTTACCATGCCAGCAAGCGCAGTAACGGTAAGTGCCACCTTCAAGAAAATTGACTACGCGATTACCATTGCTCCAAGCGCAAACGGCGTGGTTACCGCTCCCGCAACCGCACAAATGGGCGACGAGGTGGAACTCACCGTTACGCCTGACACAGGCTGCGAACTCGATTCGCTTACGGCAAAAGACGCTGAAAACAACGATGTTACACTATCGGCAGACAACAAATTTACCATGCCCGCAAGCGAGGTAACTGTAAGTGCCACCTTCAAGAAAATTGACTATGCGATTACCATTGACACTGAAATAGAAAATGGCGCAGTCAGCGTAACTTCTGATGCAGCCACCGCCAACTATGGCGATG
>CAVBBP010000049.1:0-17045 GCA_963593685.1 Segatella copri | reverse complement strand
TGCAAATTTTTCCCCACTCCAAAAATACCTTACCCACTCAATTCGTTATAGAGCCTCAATTGTCAATTATCAATTGTCCATTGCTAAAAGCCCAGCAGTGCCACGATGCGGCAGATGGAGCAGCAGGCGATTAGGGCGATGAAGATGATGTGTGCGGCGCGGCTGTGGTTGTTGGTGAAGTAGAAACTGAGGGCAAGTGTGGAAAAGAGCAGCGGCAGCAGCAGTCGCGGGCCATACCAGCCGATGAGCGCAGACAAAAGCAGCGTCAGCACCAAGGCGATGCAGTAAAAAGTGTAGTTGAGGCGCACATTCAGGCTGTAGATAGTGTTCGACGCGACATAGTTGCCCACGGCAATCACCGTAGTGCCGACCAACACCGTTATCAGCCCCCATTCCGACCAAGCAAACGACGGCCATCTGATGGCATCGATAAAGAGCGGCGCGGTCAATGCCTGTGCAAGCGTGGGCCACGCATCGGCCAGCAAAAAACACTCGACCAGTAGCAGCACAGGCATCAGCAGCCCCACAACAAAGGCGCAGAGCGTGCGCAGCGACAGCGTGCTGAAGATAATCATGCCGACAATCAACACCAACACCAGCCAGATATAGGCGCGGTCGAAAGCGGCGGCGCAAGTCAAGGCGAGCCCGATTTTGAACGATTCGCCCACACATTCGCGCTTTTCGTTATACATCGAGAGCAACTGCGCCACAGCATAGATGGTAAGCGCAAACGCCACGGTCGAAGCATCGAAAAATTGCAGATGAACGCTGCACGCAGCCAACAGCGGCAACAGCAGAAAAAGCATACTGCTGCGCACATTCAGCACACGATAGCGGTCGCAAATAGTTTCGAGCCAAACGGCGAGCGCAATCAGCACCCAAAACTGCACAAAATGCGCCCAAAAGGCAGGCAACGAAAACCAAACAAAATGGTTCAAAAATGTGAAATCGTAGTGCGCATTTGGTGGCGACAGTCTGCAAATGTCGGGCAGGAACCAAAGCAGCGCAGCAGCGGCCACAAAGGCGATTCGCTGCAACAGAGTGGGCGTGTATAGGCGTTTCAGAAATTGCATGGCGTGCGTTCCAACTGTTTTGCAAAAGTATGCAAAAATCGTGATATGACAAACGGAGCAACCGAAGTCGCTCCGCTCGTTTTTGTTGTAGTGGATTTCTATAAATTCCTTTGTAGTTTCGCAAGTAAGTTTTTTCGCGCTTCGCGCGGTTTCAGTGTTTCAGAGTTTCAGTGTTTCAAATTGTTGAAGCGTTGAATCGATTTTTATTTCTGGTTTCTAGTTTCTAGTTTTCGCATTCCGAAAAGTCACCATTTTTTTAATTAAATAATTGGAAATTAGGTAATTGAGTAATTAAAAAGTCTTTTGTCTTTATTCCTTACTCTTTATTCAAAAAAATCTCACTTTTCTCACAATAATTTATAGAAGTCCCCTTTTTTTAGCGCACCATCATTTTCAGCGTCTGCCCATCGATAGACACGATGTAGTGCCCATTGGCTGGCAGCGGCACTGTGGCGGTGGCGGTGTGGGCGTGCCAAATGCAGCGACCGTCGGTGGTGTAGATGGCCACTTGGTGCGGCGCATTGGCTTGCAGGTGCAGCGTGGCATCGGCGGCCCATACAAACACATTTTCGGCGAGCGTGGCGCTCAATCCAGTGGAGTTTTTGGCCAACACCGCCATCGGCACATATTTGTCGGCTGCCCCGCGCGACGATAGTTTGATGTATGCCTCGTGTACGCCCTCTTTGTCCGACTCGAAAGTTACGGTGAATGTGCCGCCAGTGGCTTCGAGCGTGCTGGTCGAGAGTTTGAACTTGCTGGCGTTGTTGCCGCCTATTTTCAGCGCAATCGCCTCGTCCAGATTTTTGGCCGTTACGGTAACCGCGGCCGAGGTAACGGGCGTATTCAGCGGCGCGACCATCGTCAGCGTGGTCGAATCGGTCGAAATCACAGGAATATCTGGACGCCCCCACGACACATCGTCGATGTAGTAAGTTACGCTGTTGAACTTACCGTACAAGCCAGCGTAGCGGAACGCCATAAAGAATGTGTCGGCAACGGTTTCTTGCCCCGTCAAATCGACATGAAACTCGAACCACTCGCCGTTTTGGTCGCTGGCAGTGGGAATGCCCACATCGATTTTCTGCTTGAAAATATCTTTGCCCGCAATGGTGTCGATGTAGTAGAGGTCGAACAGCGTGGTGTGGTTCTCGAACATATAATCGCCGCGCACACGGAATGTAAATATCTGATTAACAGCGTTTTTGTAGTCCAATGGCGGCGTTACAAGCCATGCCACAACAGAGTCTTCGCTCTCCAAATCCGACATGAATCCAGTAATTTTGGCGCAGCGTTCTGTGATGTTGCCCACCAGCGGCACATCGCGTTCGATATAGCCCCACCAAGGGCGTGTGCCATCTAGCACCACATTTTGCCAACGGTCGAGTTTCAGGGTTTTGTTGTGGTTGCTATCGCCAATGCCTTCGAAATTTTCGCGCAGCAGTGCCAGTGGATTGTCGGTTGTCCAGTCGAACGCCGTCGCCCAGTCGCGTGTATCGGGGCTGGTTTCGGTGGCGACACCATTCACTGTTACGGTTTTCGTTTCGCCGCCAAGCGTTTTGAAGGTTATCTCTGCCGAGTAGTTGCCCGCTGTCGATGGCTGAAAATAGACAGGAATCGCCGTTTTGTCGTTCTCTTTGAGCAGCATACTGCGCCCGAGAATAAAACCAGTGCCAGCAGGCGCAATGCTTGCATATACATAGTCGATGCAGTTTGCGCTCGACAGGTAGATGGTGTCGCGCACTTCGATGCCTACTGTGGTTGTGAACTGCGGCAATGTGCTGGGTATCAGCGTAATCGTTGGCGGATTGGCTGGATCGACGCAGTAGCCTGTCAGCGGCACCGAGGTGAAACTGCTGAGTGCCTCTTCGCTCTCGAAAACCACCAGCCCTGTGTGTTTGCCAGCGGCAGTGGGTTTGTACCACAGTTTCACCGTCTCGCCCGAGGTGGTAACTTCCGTCTTTTCCAACCGCCACATAGCCCGATTTGCGCCACGAATATCCAGCACTACGGGCTCTGTCAGATTTTGTTGCACAATGGTAAATGTGGTTATCAACGCCTCTTGGCCAAGTTGCGCCAGCGTGTCGCGCGTGGTGGTGGGCGTTACGCTGAATGTGGGCTTTGTTGCATCGTCATCTCCTTCGGCATGGCACGGCACCACCGCCGCCACCAGAGCCACTAAAAGCAAAATTTTCTTCATCATTTGTTTCTAAGTTTCTATGTTTCTGCTACGCAAGATTTTTGCTCCGCTCGGCATAGTTCAAACGAGTTTGACTCTGCGCTCGCTTATCGCAAAAATTCTTGCGCTGCAAGCGGGTTCAAAGTTTCAAAGTTGTTTAATCGTTTAATCGTTGAACTGTTGAATTGTTTCGGACGCACGCGGTGCGTCCCTACTTTCGCACTTTTATACTTTCTCACTTTCACACTAAAAAACTCCTCACTCCTCACTCTTTCAGCGCATCTCTTTCACTTCGGTGCCAGCGAGGGTGTAGATTTTGCCGTCGCGCACAATGTAGATTTGCCCATTGTGCAGCACCTTTTGCACCTGCACCGATGGCGTGGCACTGTTGCTCGGCAATGCCGTAGGCACTGCACTCACGCGCACTAACGAAAAGTCGTCGAAAAGCACTACCGCGTTCTTTTTTACTTTTACGCACACATACAGTTTTGTGCCGCCTTCGGGCAGTGTGGTGTTCACCTTAATCTCGTTCCACTTGTCGTTGCTCAACGGCAATACTTGGTTCAATTTGTCGGTGTCGTGTGCTGGGTAGTCTTGACTTTTGAAATTCCACTCACTGGCCAATGTAATATCGCCTTCGTTGGCTTCAATGGTCTTGTAGTGAAGGGTGAGTTCGTACTCCTGACCGGGTTGGTCGTCCATTTCCCAGAAATTCACATCTTGCGACAGCGGCGTTTTGTTTAGTGTTGGCTTGTTCACTTTCAGTGCTTGTGTGCCACTATACACATCGGCGGTTTCTATGGCCAAAGTACCAAGTCCATTCCATTCCCAGTCCTCGAATACCACATTCGTTCCGAAAGCAGTAGTACTCGTTGTGGCACTCTCAAAATCGCCATTGCTTATCAAGTTGTCTGTCGCCAGTGCTGGCGTGGCACTCAACAGCGTCAATGCCAAAAATAGTGCTGATTTTTTCATAAAAAAAGTTTGGTTGTTTCTAAGTTTCTGTGTTTCTCGCGCTGCGCGCTGTTTCAGAATTTCAAATTTCAGGTTATTTGGTCATAGTCTATGTTCTATGCTCTATGTTCTTAAAATCTTGTCTTGCGACTTGTATCTTGCTACTTGCTACTATTATTCATTTTTTATTGTTTACTGATTTCCAACCCCCTCCGTCGCTGTCGCTCCTCGTCCCCCTATCTTTCCGCTCTGCTCCAAGCAGGGGGACAGAATCGCACCCAACATTTTTCCGATTCTCTCCCCCTGCTGCGCAGCAGATAGGGGGAGTACCCACGCAGTGGGGGTAGGGGTTAGCGCCAATTAAGAATTAAAAATGAATAATATCCGCATTCCAAAAACGCCATCGCCTGAAAATCAAACAATTATGAAAATGTTCTTCGTTGTTTAATTTGTAGGGACGTGGCATGCCGCGTCCCTACAATGTTAATAAAGAATTATCCAATAATCACAACAATTTGAAATTTGTCTTGGTCATAGCCCCCTTTCCCGTTTCCCCCGAAGGGGGAAAGGCTTGTGGCCTCTTTTCCCGTTTTCCCCAAAGGGGAAAAGCCTTTGGTCTTCGTCTTAGTCTCTAAACGATAACCTCTAACCTATAACCTTTCATTGTCAATTATCAATTGTCAATTATTTTACTACTACCTTATGCGTGCTGCCAGCGACTTTTACGGCATAAACGCCTTGTGGCAGTGCAATGGTGGCTTGTTCGGCGACGGTGGTTTTGGCCACACAGATGCCTGTCAGGTTGTAGATGGCAACCTCGCCTGTAGCACCCTCGATGTGGAGTTGGCCGTCGGTGGCGTAGCAGAGCGGCTGACCCGCTTCGGCTGGGCGGCAGAGGCCTGTTGTTGGGCTGCTCTTCGCCACAATATCAGCCGCTGTGCGCACACGGATGTTGTAGCCCGAAGTGTAGTAGGAGATACCCACAACATCGGCTTTTGTAGGCTTGGCACTGCCTACCAAAGTGTTGTCGCTCGTCAGGCTGATGGCTCCATCAATACCGTCTTGCGAAATAGTATTATTACCCGCCTTGTAGGTTGTTTCGGTAAGGTCGAGGGTTACATCTTCTACTTTTACCAACTCCATGAGGTAGTCGTCGTGGTTGTCTTGCAACTCTTTGAGCGTAACCACTTGCGGTGTCCAGTCGTTTCCGCTGCTGACGATAGTAGGTGCTGAAACGAAAGAGAATGGCAAACCTCTATATGTCTCCTCCTCCGAAGCTTCAACCGTGAAATCTTTGATTTTGTCGCCGACTTTGCAAGTATTACTATAGTAATCGTAGATGCGTACGGCACCCGTTGCATCTTCCACATAGAATGTCGGCGTACTATATTCGCCCGTCACTTCGTAGTAAGTGATAACCGCCTCTCCTGTGTAAAGGAACAATACTTCGGGATCTGTTCCTACTCCCGCCTTGAGTGCCGCAATATCGGCGACTTTGGTTACTGCCACAGCCGTCCACGAGGCGTTGATTGTAACATCGGTTGCCCCTGTCGAAGAGAGCGTGATAGTGGCGGTCTGTGCGCCAACGGTAGCGGCGGTCAGGGTGGCGGTTACCTCCACGCCACCTTCGGCTGCTGCATCGGCTTGGGCGATGGTCGTTTTGCTGAGTACCAACTCGGTGTTGTTGCTGGCGAGCGTGATGTCGGCCGTAAGATCTACGCCACTCACCGTGAACTTGAGTTCGCTTGTTGCGTCTTGGTACAGACTGCCGAAAGCCAGCGTTGTGGTCGAAGGCTTGATGGTAGGCGTTGCCGACGGCTCTGGCGTGCTGCCGCTCTCAAACAGGTCTGCCCATGCGGTAGCCACGCGTATAGCGTCAAGAGTGAGTATTGGGGCTTTTTTGTTAGCCGTTGCGCCTTGACGTACAACGAGTGCAGCAAAACCACCATTTGTTGTAGAAACATCACTACCGCTTGTCTTATCGTATATAGCATCGGCGTTTGCTGGTTCGGTTGTGGTCGTTGGGTTTACATACAGCGAAACAATATCGTTCGTTCCCCCCTCTACAATCGTGTATTTTACCACCACCAAATAGGTCTTACCAAACTCGTACTCGGTTTTTGTAGAATCCAAAGTGGTGTTAGCACGCGAAATAGCCAATTTGTATTTCCCTTCACTTGCGGCAATGGCAGACAATTTGGCAACATCTGTTCCGCTACCCCCGTCAGAAAGACCATTTTTGGTCTGCGCACACATTGCCATAAAGTAACTTGTATTTGTTCCTGTTACTCCCGTCGCACTCTCTATGTTTATCAGTGCTGCATAGTAAATACTTCCACTTGCAACCATTTGGTCGCCGTTGAATTTTTTATACACTTTCTGCGCACCTTGAGTTTCTTTTAGTTTAATGCTATGTCCAACAGAGGTCGATTCGTATCCAGCATAAGTTAATGAACCATCTATCACTTGAATAGGGTCTGTTTCAGTACCTGTATTTTTCCACCAACCATTTGTCGATTCTGAAGAATATAAATTTCCTGCCGTATAGTCGAAACTTTCGCTAAAAATCAGGTCTGCTTTTGCTACATTTGCAGTGAGTGCCACTAGTGCAAGCAGGCACCAGAGGCGTGCGCTGCCGCATCTCTTAAAAAAGTCTAAATGTTTCATAATTAAAAAATTAGAGGTTAAAAAAATAGGTTGTCGCCCCAAAGGTACGCAAAAGATTTTTCCCCGCAATAGATTTCTGGCATTTTATGCTGTAAAACATAAAAATAGCCCTATTTTTTTCGTTTCGCCCCCGCCGCATTAACTAAAATTATGCTTTTGTAGCATATTTTTTGCGAAGCAAAAAATAGTAGCAAGATATGAGTAGCAAGTAGCAAGAGAGTGTGAAAGTGTGAAAGTGTGAAAGTTTATAAAGTGTGAAAGTAATTTCTGGTTTCTAATTTCTGATTTCTAGTTTGCCGATTTGAAAATTTGAAGATTTGAAAATTGCGGCGTTCCTGATTCCGAACGGCATTGGGTGGCGACCTCTCTTTAATTCTTGATTTTGAGCCGTCGTGTGGGATTTGTAATCCGCCTATTTTTTTGGTTACGACCGAATTTTTGGCACTTTTCGTGTAAGATTTTCGGTTACGACCTAATTTTGGGCGGATTTCTAAGATTTCTGCAGCCCTTGCAAATCCACACGGTAAGTCATAGCCGCAGGAGCAGTGGTACGCTGCAAAAACATTGTCATATAGATTGGGGCATAGACCACATTGTCCTCCACCTGCAAATTGTCATTGCACAGCACTATCGCCTGTTGCAAGTGGAAATCGGGACAAGCAAGGCAACGAGTAAGCGCACGGTGGCTGCGATAATCCTTGCCCGACTTCACTTCGATGGGCATAACAACGCCGTCCTGCTCCACGACAAAGTCTAACTCACCGAGTTTCTTGCTGTTGAAATAGTAGAGGTCGTAACCGTGCGTGTGCAACTCTTGCGCCACGGCATTCTCATAGACGGCACCAAAATTGATATTGGTTTCGCCATTCAATATCTTGAGTTGAATGCCGTTGGCATATTGGCACGCCAACAGTCCCACATCGTTCTGAAAAAGTTTGAAGAGGTTGTATTGCTTGTTGAGTTGCAAAGGCGAACAGGGTTTCTCCACATTGAAGGCAGGCAGAGTCACCCCCGCCTCGCGCATCCAAACAAAATCGTTTTCGTGGCGTGTAAACTTGATATGCTCGTTGAGGCTCTTGAGAATGAAACGCTTGTTTTGGGCATTCAGTTCGGAGGGTATGAGGGCGAAAATATCGCGGATATACAGTTTGTTGGCAGGGTCGTATTGGGCAATATCATGTTTGTAGAGTGCAATGATGCTGTGTTGCACCTGCCAAACTGTTTGCAGGTTATTAGTGTCGATATACGCCTGCACCGCCTCTGGCATACCGCCCACAATGAGGTAGAGGTTGAACAGTTGCATCAGTTTGGTATGCACATAACCATCAACGGGCGTGCGCGTCTGCCATGCCTGCTGCACCGACCTAACGACCTCTTCGTTCACACCGACAGCACGAATAAACTCCTCGAAATCAAGCGGATATACCTGCTGTTCGGACATGTATCCTACAGGAATACTGCGCACATCACGCAGTTGAATACCCAGCAAACTACCACTCAAAGCGTAACGGTAACTGCCGTCCTCAACCAAGAACTTCACCCAAGTCATGATGTCAGGATAAACTTGCACCTCGTCGAAAAAGACAAGCGTTTCGCCCTTAATCAACGGCTCTTGCACAAATGCAGACAGGCGCAACAGCAAATCTTGCAGCGTCCGTACACCTTGCAACAGACCGATAAACTCTGGCTGACGCAGGAAATTTATCTCCACATAGTGTGCAAAATGCGACTGCCCATACTTGCGTATGGCATAACTCTTGCCCACTTGGCGCGCCCCCATCAGCAGGAGTGCCTTGGAGGAGGTTTGATAGTGATGGGCTATGATATTATCTAACTTCCTGTAAATCATATCGATACGCTAATTTTGTCCGCTTTTTCAAGTGCTTTTATGCTAATTTTGTCCGCTTTTTCCGATATTTTTAGGGTGATTTTGTCCGTTTTTTCCAACTTTTTGCAGCCGCAAAGGTACGAAAAAAGTTGGAAAGTTGGAAAGTTTGTAAAGTTTATAAAGTGTGAAGGTGCGAAAGTAGGGGCGCGGCATGCCACATCCGATGAATAAAGAATAAAGAGTAAAGACAAAAGACCAATTCTTTGAACATTTGAAAATTGCGGCGTTTCGGTACGCGAACAATTCGCTGCGCGCATTTTTTCTCCGCTCGGCACTGCTCAAACGAGTTTGGCGCTGCGCTCGCTTGTCGAAAAAATTCATAATTCTAAATTCATAATTCATAATTAAACGAAGGCTTTTCCCCCTATCGGGGGAAACGGGAAAGGGGGCTATGACCAAGAAAATAAATAATTAACAATGAATAATGAATAATAATTCCAAATCAACAAATAACTAAATCCGCAAATCAACAAAAAAGGACGCACGCAGTGCGTCCCTACATTGTCAATTATCAATTGTCCATTGTCAATTATTTCCTGCGTCCGTTTCGGGGGCAACGAGTTTGTAGCCGCGGCCGTGTACATTCAGAATTTGCACATTGGGGTCGTCGCACAGTTTTCGGCGCAGTTTGGTGATGTAAACATCCATGCTGCGGGCGTTGAAATAGTTGTCTTCCAACCAAATCGATTTCAGGGCAAAGCCGCGCTCCAGCACACTGTTCATGCATTCGGCCAAGAGCGTCAGCAGTTCCGACTCTTTGGTGGTGAGGCGAATCACCTTGTCGTCGATGGTCAGTTGCTGCTTTTGCGTGTCGAACAAGAGGCGACCGAGCAGGTAGGTTTGTCCCGCTCTGTTTTTGTGGCTGTTCAGGCGACGCAATATGGCCTCGATGCGAAAGAGCAACTCCTCCATGCTAAACGGTTTGGTGATGTAGTCGTCGGCACCAAGCCGAAAGCCCGCCAGCACATCTTCTTTCAGCGTTTTTGCACTCAAAAAAATGATTGGCATACGGCTGTCGATGCGGCGAATCTCCTGCGCCAGCGCAAAGCCGTCTTTTTGCGGCATCATCACATCTAACAGGCAGAGGTCGTAACTGTTTTCCA
Organism: Segatella copri; assembly: GCA_963593685.1. Taxonomy (GTDB): domain Bacteria; phylum Bacteroidota; class Bacteroidia; order Bacteroidales; family Paludibacteraceae; genus W0P28-013. The sequence goes on along the minus strand of CAVBBP010000049.1, from coordinate 7,184 downwards.
TAAACGCCGCCAAGCCCTCTTCGCCGTCGGACATCAAATCTACATCGTATCCCTTTGTTTGCAGATATTCGCGAAGCAACATACCGAGATTTTCGTCGTCCTCGCACAATAAAATTTTTGCTAATGTCATAATCGTAATGTTTTTTATGAAAAAATTGGTTTTTGTTTTTAGGGGATTTTTATAAATTTCTCACAAGTAAAATTTTCTATCTTTTTTTCGTTCATTTCTTTTGACGACCAAAAGAAACGAACCAATTTTGCGATTGAGCGCAGTGCCAAACGCACAATTTTCAAATCTTCAAATTTTCAAATAATTAAGTAATTGGAAATTAGGTAATTAGATAATTAAAAAGTCTTTTGTCTTTATTCCTTATTCTTTATTCTGATTTTCAGACGGTTGGCAATTCGATAGTGAATTTTGTGCCAATGCCGAGTTCGCTTTCGGCGCGAATGGTGCCGTTGTGCATATTCACCACGCGCGCCACATAGGCCAACCCCAGCCCGAAGCCTTTCACATTGTGCAAATTGCCCGTAGGCACGCGGTAAAACTGGTCGAAAATGTGGCGCAAATGCTCTTTGGCAATGCCGATGCCGTTGTCTTCGATAACGATGAGCAGCCGCCCATCGTCGGTATTGCGTGTGGCAACGGTCAGCATCAAGTCGTGTTTGCGGTACTTCACAGCGTTGTCCATCAGATTGTAGAAGACATTTGTCAGGTGCATTTCATCGGCCAAAACCACCGTCTCTTGCGCCTTCAGTTGCGTGTTGATGCGCCCATGCATACGATCGACTTTGAACACAAAATTATCGGCAATGTTTTGCAGCAGTTCGTGCACATCTACCGACTTGAGGTCCATCACCGCTTTGCCCTGCTCGAACATCGACATTTGCAGCACGCGATCGACAAGGAAACTGAGGCGTTTGGTCTCGTCGCCGATAACATTCGACACATGCGATAGAATCGTGGCATTGTCCTTTATCGATGGGTCGTTGAGCATCTGCACCGCCAACGAAATGGACGAAATAGGCGTTTTCAGTTCGTGGGTCATGTTGTTCACAAAACTGTTTTTTATCTCGTTCATGCGGCGTTGGCTGAAGATGTACCAAAGAATGAACGCAAAAGTCATGGTGATAAGCACCATCAGTATGATTAGCGGGCATAAAATTCCCAGCAGGTGGCGCGCATGCTCATCGGGGTGCGAAAATTGCACGCAGAGAAAATAGGCGTCGCCATCGTTTTCGACGGGGAAAAGTTGCTGGCGATAGCGTGCGTCGGCTGCGTTCAACTCGCGGCGGCTCTTGTACACCGCCATTCCCTGCGCATCGACCACGGCGTAATCGTATGGCAAATCGATGCCGTTTTTGGTAAATTCGTAGCAAAGCATCGCGTCCAGCCCCTCGAAATCGACGCGCTGGTCGATGGGGCGGCGGTGTGCATCGCGCAGTAGGCGTGCCAGCACCTCGTTCACTATCTCCGATGGCGCAAGCGAGTAGGTGTAGTCGCCGCTCGGCAGTGTGGCAGAATCGCCATTTTGGCCGTTTTCGGAGGCAAGAAATTCGTTCAAGTATTGGCGCACCTCTTTCTTATCGACCAAGCGCACCACCCGATAGAGGCTGCGCTGCACATTCTCGTCGAAACGCTCGGCAGCGGCATCCATCAGGTCGCCGAAGATGTGTATCTGCAAGCCCACCAGCCCCACATACGAGAGGAGCATCAGCGTCATCAATATCCAAAGCGATTTTTTTCTCATCGTCGATTATCGCGCCACAAAACTAACACATCTATCTCAAATAACAACGCTCTTTTGCCCAAAAAGTGTGTTTTTTAACACAAAAATAACTTAAAATAACATTTTTTAAGCCTCTTGGGGGTGTTTTTTTTGAGTGTGAAAGTGTAAAAGTGTGAAAGTGTGAAAGTTCATAAAGTGTATAAAGTGAAAAGTCTGTAAAGTGGAAAGTTTTGGTTGATTGGTTGATTAGTTGATAAGTTTAACGCATTGGCGTTGGTTTGTGGATTTCTGGTTTCTAGTTTCTGGTTGTCGGTATCAACAACGCCGCAATTATTATTCATTATTCATTGTTTATTTTTTCTCGTAGCCCCCTTTCCCGTTTCCCCCGAAGGGGGAAAAGCCACGCGACCAACACAGCCGCCTAATTCGCTATGCGCATTTTTTCTCCGCTCGGCATTGCTCAAACGAGTTTGGCACTGCTCTCGCTTGTCGAAAAAATTCAAATTTCTAAATTGGTCATAACCCCCTCCGTCGCTGTCGCTCCTCGTCCCCCTATCTTTCTGCTCCGCTCCAAGCAGATAGGGGGAGTACCCACGCCAGTGGGGGTAGGGGTTGGCAACCAAATCCGCAAATCAACAAAAACGGACACACTATTACTTTCTCAAATTCGCCGCCCGCAGCACCCGCCAAAATAGCGATTTGGTGCGTTTGACAAAAATGCTTACCTTTGCTTTTTTGATAGTAATCGAATTTTTATGGGCAAAAATAGAAAACGAGTTGTCTTTTTGACGGGCGCTACTGGCACGATGGGCTGGGCTGGCCTGCAAGAGTTGCTCAAATATCCCGACAACTACCGTGTGCGCATTTTGGCGCGCCCAAGTGCGAAAAACAAGCAGAAACTGGCCGCCTATGCCGACAAAATCGATATTGTTTGGGGCGATTTGACACGCTACGACGATGTGTTGCGCGGCGTTTCGGGTGCGGACATTGTGCTGCATGTGGGCGGCATGGTGTCGCCGCAAGCCGACTACAAACCGCACGCCACACGCCGTGTGAATCTTGCCGCTGCCGAAAATGTGAAAAACGCCGTTCTGGCGCAAGGCGACCGCCAACCGAAAGTGGTTTACATCGGGTCGGTGGCGCAGATGGGCGACCGTCGCGAACCGCTGCACTGGGGGCGTGCGGGCGACCCAATTTGCGTGTCGGCCTACGACCACTACGGCCTGACAAAAGCGGTGGCGGAGCGCATTTTGACCGATTCGGGCATCAAAACTTGGGTCAGTCTGCGGCAGTCGGGCATTCTCTATCCAGCCATCTTGAAAAACTACGACCCGATAATGTTTCATGTGCCGATTCGTGGCGTATTGGAATGGGCAACGGTGGAGGATTCGGGGCGTCTGCTCGAACGCGTTTGCCGTCCCGAAGTGCCGACCGAGTTTTGGAACCGCTACTACAACATCGGTTCTGGCGCAGAATATCGCCTGTCGAACTACGAATTTGAGTGCCTACTGCTCGATGCGATTGGCTGCCCACGCCCCGAAAAAATTTTCGAAGCCAACTGGTTCACCACACGCAATTTCCATGGCATGTGGTATCTCGATGGCGATCGGCTCGACGACTATCTGCATTTCCGCGCAAACATTCCTGTGAAAGACTATTTTGCGCAGATGGTGCAATCGGACAGTCTGCCCAGCGGTATCAAAATTGCGCGCATCACCAAAGCGGCCAAACTTGTGCCGCACATTGTGAAACTCGCCATGCGTGCTATGGCGAACAAGGCTGTTCACGGTACGCAAACTTGGATAAAAGAGCGCAACACGCAGCGCATAGCCGCCTACTACGGTTCGTTGGAGAAATATCGCGCCATTCCCGATTGGAAACACACCGACCTTTCGCACAATTCCGAAAAAGCGGTGCTGCTCGACCACGGCTACGACGAGCAGAAACCGATGGCCGAATTTACCATCGACGATATGCGCCACGCTGCCGAATTTCGTGGCGGCCGTTGTTTGAGCCAAACGATGGCAACAGGCGATTGGGATACGCCGCTCGAGTGGCAATGTGCCGAAGGTCATCGCTTCAAAGCCTCGCCGCGACTGATTTTGTTGGGCGGCCATTGGTGCCCCGACTGCTTCCCAAATCCGTACAACGATGTGCCGAATCCGCGTCCATGGCAGTGGGATAAAGAGGCGAAACGCAACCCATTTTTTGCGCAAATATGGTCGCCGTTGCACGATGCCAACGAGGACAATGTGTACGATTACCACATTTTCGACGGCTGGGACTGAAAGAAAATAAACAATGAATAATGAACAATGAATAATAGAGTTAAATCTCTGCTGCTCGCTTTTGCGGTAGCGGCATCGACTATGGCGCAGGAGCGCATTGTGCCGATAAAATACGGCGATATGGAGCATTGGGCGGTGCGCTACATCAAAGAGTCGCGGATGCTCGGCGGCGAAACCAAAACGCTCTATGTGCTTGCTCCTACCGACACCATTCGCAAAAATGCGCCCTACGACTTCAGCAAAACCATTTGGGGCATATCGAACGCCTACGCCAGTCCAGCGGGCATCGACAAAGGGGCGTGCAGCACGCAGCCCGAACGGCGCGGCAACGGCACTTGCGCCCGACTCGATACGCGCGTCGAAGCGGTGCGGGTATTCGGATTTATCGACCTCGAAGTGTGCGTTGCTGGCACGCTCTTTCTTGGCCGAAATATCGAGCCAGTAACCGACGCCAACGACCCGTATGCCGCCATCGACATGGGCATTCCATTCACGCAGAAGCCCAAAGCCGTGATGCTCGACCTAAAAACGCGCGTCAGTCCCGAGCAAAAAGTGCTGAAAGCCACAGGATTGTCGAAAAAGAGGTGGATTGACGGCCACGACGAACCCGAAGTGCATGTCTATCTGCAAAAACGGTGGGAGGACAGCAATGGCAACATCTACGCCAAACGCATTGCCACGGCGCGCGAGCGTTTCGACCACACCATTCCCGAGTGGCAAAACAACTACCGCATCGACATTCACTATGGCGACATCACGCAGACGCCCTATTTCAAGAGTTACATGGATCTGTTTCCTGTGGCGGCGCAGTTCAAAGCCCACAACTCGAAAGGCAAAATGGTGCCGATAAAAGAGGTGGGCTGGGGCACAGCCGACGACACTCCGACGCACATCATTCTGATGATAACGGCTGGCTGCTATCCCGCTTTTTGCGGCCACCCCGGCAACGCACTCTGGGTCGATAATGTGAAGTGGGTGTTTGATAGTAGCAAGTAGCAAGAAGCAAGTAGCAAGACGAGTGAGGAGTTAGGAGTGAGGAGTGATGCGGCAGAGCCGCAATTTCAAATTTCAGAATTTCAGATTTCACTGATTTTTTCTCCGCTCGGCATTGCTCAAACGAGTTTGGCACTGCGCTCGCTTGTCGAAAAAATTCAAAATTCTAAATTCTAAACTGGTTTCCAACCCCCTCCGCTACGCTCGTCCCCCTATCTTTCCGCTTACGCTCCAAGCAGGGGGACAGAATCGCGTCCAACATTTTCCCGATTCTCTCCCCCTGCTGCGCCAGCAGATAGGGGGAGTACCCACGACAGTGGGGGTAGGGGTTAGAAAATAATTCAATGATTTTTTCTGTTGAATCGTTAAACTATTTTTATTTCTAGTTTCTAGTTTCTAGTTTCTAATTTCTGGTTGTCGGTATAAAAAACGCCGCCAATTATTATTCATTGTTCATTATTTATTGTTAATTTTTTCTCGTAGCCCCCTTTCTCGTTTCCCCCGAGAGGGGGAACGCCTTTTGGTCTTAGTTTTAGTCTTGGTCTTAATCTATAAACGATAACCTTTTATTTGTTGATTTGCAGATTTGGTTATTTGGAGATTTGGAAAAATCCGTAAATTTGTAAATTTGTAAATCCGTAAATAAGTAGAGACGCCACATTGTGACGTCTCTACATTGTCAATTATCAATTGTCAATTATCAATTATTTAACCACAATTTTGGCGAGTTTGTTGCCGGCTTTTACAATGTAGATGCCCTCGCCAAGCGTGCTCTTCTTGTTCTGCTCGGTAACATTCAGACCCATAACGGTGTAGATTTGCGCGCCCTCTTCGGCATAGATGCGACCTTCGTGTGCATACACATCGTTCAGCACCTCGATGTTGTGAATAGCGGTAATCTCGTCTTCAAGCGTAATCTCGTCGTCTGTATCGTAGTCGAAAGCATAAACAGTCAGATTTTCTTTCACTGTGTATGTTTTGCCGTCATCGCAAACCATTGTAGCAACAACATCGTATATTGCATAGCCCTCATCGTCTTTGCCTGTGCATTTCAGTGTCAGTGTTACATTGGTTGCATCAAGGTAAGTTGTATCCGTACCATTGATAAGGTCAAGAGTAGAATACTCGATACTAAGTCCATTGCTGGTTGTCCAAGTGCCGACGAGTTTCGTTTGCGTAGGCGTTGTCAGATCGATAGACATCCAAACATCATAGTCTTCGTCACTGGTTTCGTTAACCAAGTCAATTGTCCAATTATATGCACCTTCGCTGCTATAGTCTGCAAAATACAGCGCCTGCGCATAGTTCACAGTCAGTTCGGTAGCATCGCCGTCTTCATCGCCGCCGTCGCTGCTGCCATTGCGTTCAACCAAGTAGCCTTTAACGAGTTCGGGAGTAGTGGCACCATCTTTTACATATTTTTGCAATTGACCAAGCACTTTAACCTCGTCGCCATTGGCAAGTTGCGAAGTGGCGGTAAATTTCACATTGCCCAAGTTGTATGCACGAAAAACAAGGATATTTCCAGTTGCGTCGGTAAGTGTAAATGTGGCATTGCCATAATCTTTTGTATTAAGGTCGAGATCAGAAACAGTACCCGAAAGTATGTAGTAATTTGGAGCAACCGCACCATCGGTTAGTGCGTTAGTAACTGTCAATGCTTCGGCTATTGTTACTGTCAGTGTATCAATTTTGCCAGCATCTTCGCCGTCGCCATCGGTTGTAACTACCACTTTGAGCATACGGCATTGCGCACTTGCTGTGAGTGTAACAGTTTTGGCGTTTCCAGTCCATACACCAGAGGTGGAGCCAGTAGAAGTGGCATAGCCAGTCCCACTCAATGCAGAGGCACTATACTTGTCTTTTTTTCCATCGTCTTCACCCAATTCAGTGGTAATATCAATTTTCGAGATATTGTTGTCGGAAGTAAACACTACCTTAGCACCCGCATAAACACGGAGTTGAGTACCATTGCAGAACGCACTATCTATCGAAAGTGTTACATCGCCCACTGTGTAGGTAATCGACTGATACGGTCTTGTACTTGCGCCCTTGTTGCCAATGGCAGCAGGTGTAATTGTGGCTGTCGAAGCGAAAGCCATCGTTGTAGCGCACAGAGCGGCTACGAGAAAAGTAATTTTTTTCATGATAAAAATTTTAAGTTAATAATTTT
>CAVBBP010000048.1:0-17454 GCA_963593685.1 Segatella copri | reverse complement strand
TAAATCGCAAAATTGGTTCGTTTCTTTTGGTCGTCAAAAGAAATGAACGAAAAAGACAGAAAAATTTACTTGAGAAACTACAAAGGAATTTATAGAAATCCCCATAAAAGAATCGGACTTCAAAAATTTTGAAGCCCGATTTCTTATTATTATAGGGTGTAATCGTCAAATAATGCTGAACGCTACATCCATCATTTTGGTAAATGTGGTTTGACGCTCTTCGGCGGTGGTGGCTTCGCCTGTCAGAATGTGGTCGCTTACGGTGCAGATGCAGAGTGCTTTGTTGCCTGTAACAGCGGCGTTCATGTAGAGCGCAGGGCTCTCCATCTCGTCGGCAAGCACGCCCATTTTTGTCCAGTTGCCACGCTTGCTGTGCTGGTTGTAGAATATGTCGGCAGCAAAAACATTGCCCACATGGTAGGTGTAGCCGAGTTTTTCGCAGGCATCGGCGGCAGCGCGCACAAGTTCGAACGATGCGATTGGCGCGTATGTGCCAGGCAGTTCGTATTGGTCGGCATAGTGGCTGTCGGTGCAAGCGCCCATAGCGATAACGATGTCGCCTACATGGATATGCATTTGGCGTGCACCACACGAGCCAACGCGGATAATGGTTTTAACGCCGTAGAAGTTGTACAGTTCGTAGGTGTAGATGCCGATCGACGGAATGCCCATGCCGTGTCCCATCACCGAAACGCGTTTGCCTTTGTATGTGCCAGTAAAGCCAAGCATACCGCGCACATTGTTGAATTGCACTGGATTTTCCAAAAAGCGTTCGGCCATCAGTTTGGCGCGCAGTGGGTCGCCCGCCATGATGACGGTTTCGGCAATCTCGCCGTACTTTGCCCCAATGTGTGGGGTTGGTGTGTTCTCTCCCATAGTATTAGATTTTTTTAGTTGTTTTTTTTGATTTCTGCTTTGCGGCAGTCGCAACTACAAAGTTACGGCTTTTTTTTCGATGTGCAAAATTTTGACGCAAAAAAGCGCAAAACTCGCTCAAGTTCTGCGCTTTTGGTGCTGTTTGCTGCCGTTTTTAGCGGCTGTAGCCGCGCAAAATGCCGCGTGGCGAACTGCGTACAAACAGGATTATTTCGTCCCGTTCGTTGGTGGCGGGCAGCGTAGTTTCGATGGTTTCGATGGCTTGCGTTACATTCATGTCCGACTGGAAAATGGTGCGGTACATATCTTGAATGTTCTGCACTTGTTCGCCAGTGAAGCCGCGTCGGCGCAGCCCGATGGAGTTGATGCCAGCGTACGAAATGGGGTCGCGAGCGGCGATGACGAATGGCGGAATGTCTTTGTTTACGCGCGAACCGCCTTGCACCATCACATGTTTGCCGATGTGCGTGAATTGGTGAACGAGCGTGCCGCCGCCAATCACGGCGTAGTCGTCAACCACCACTTCGCCAGCCAGTTGCGTGCAGTTCGACATGATGATGTTGTTGGCCAAACGGCAGTCGTGCGCCACATGGCAGTAGGCCATCACCAAGCAGTTGTTGCCAATCACGGTTTTGCCTTTCGAGGCGGTGCCGCGGTGCACGGTTACACATTCGCGCAGCGTGGTGTTGTTGCCGATAATAGTGTAGGTCTCTTCGCCTTTGAATTTCAAATCTTGCGGAATTGCCCCAACGACTGCTCCCGGAAAAATGCGGCAGTTTTCGCCGATGGTGGTGTTTTCGTAGATGGTTACATTAGGACCAATGTGCGTCCCAGCACCGATAGTTACATTTTTTTCTATCACACAAAACGGCTCAATAACCACACTGTCGGCTATTTTTGCGCTTGGGTGAATACTTGCAAATGGTTGTGTCATAATTAGTTTATAAAGTTTATAAAGTGTGAAAGTGTGAAAGTATGAAGGTGTATAAAGTGAAAAGTGTATAAAGTTGAAAGTATTTGAAGTTTTGAAAATTGTTTTTGCCTCGCTAATTTTTACTAATGCGTTAAACTTATCAACCAATCAACCAATCAACCAATCAACTCATCAACCTAACTATTCTTGCTACTTGCTACTCACATCTTGCGACTTAATTGTCAATTATCCATTGTCAATTGTCAATTGCGCCCGTATTTGTTTGCCGAGCGCGGTATTGACGCTGTGGCCGGGGTGCTTGGCGACGACTTTGCCCAAGATGGGTTGCCCTACGAGCGAGAGGTCGCCTATCAGGTCGAGCAGTTTGTGGCGGGCAGGCTCGTTTTCGAAGCGCAGTGCGCTCAAGTAGCCGAGCGAATCGACTTTGGGGCAGGGCTGTCCGAGCAGGTCGGAGAGGCGTTGCAACTCGTCGTGTGCCACGGGTTTGTCGTAGATTACCAGCGCATTGTTCAGGTCGCCGCCGCGAATGAGGTTCATCTTGAGCAGCGGTTCGAGTTCGCGCACAAACACAAAGGTGCGGCAGGGCGCAACCTCGGTGGCAAATTTTTCAAAGTTGTCGATTTGCGCAGTTTGATGGCTCAAAACAGGCGAGTCGAAACCGATTTCAATCGCTACTGAGAAGTGGTCGTCGGGCAAAATTTCGATGCGCGAAACGCCGTTCGGGGCTTGGTACAAAACTTTTTCGGTGATGGTCAGAAAATTTTTCTCGGCCTGCTGCTCTACGATGCCCACTTTGGCAATCTCTTCCATGTAGATGCGTGCGCTGCCGTCCAGTATCGGAAATTCGGGCGCATTCACTTCGATGAGGCAGTTGTCGATGCCCGAGGCGTAGAGTGCCGCCAGTCCGTGTTCCACGGTGCTGACCTGCGCGTCGTTTTGGCGCAACACAGTGCCGCGTGTCGTTTCGGTTACATTTTCGGCCAACGCCTTGATTTCGGGTTGGTTCGGTAGGTCGATGCGGCGAATGGTATAGCCACTGTTTTCGGCGGTGGGCATCATGCGCATCTCTATTTGGAGGCCTGTGTGGAGGCCTTTGCCTGTCAGTGTGAAAGCCGCTCCGAGCGTTTTTTGCTTCATATCAATGTTCTTTTCGGAACAAAATCCGATAATTATTTCTTTAATTCGTTTAATTGTTTTTCTAGTTCGTCCACGCGGCGCAGCAGGTCGGGCAGCCGTCGTTCGGCCACAACCATGCGGCGGTATTTTATGGCAGAGGTCATGGGTGCGCCTTGCCACTGCTTGCCAGTTTCGGCAATGGAGGCGTTCACGCCTGTTTTTGCGCCAAACATATTGCCGTCGGCGATGGTGATATGCCCCACAACGCCCACTTGCCCCGCCAAAACGCAGTGTTTGCCGATTTTTGCCGAGCCAGCAATGCCGCTCAGTGCGGCCATGGCGGTGTGTTCGCCTATCTCGACATTGTGCGCCACTTGGCACAAATTGTCGATTTTTACGCCTGAATGAATGTGTGTCGAACCCATGGTGGCGCAGTCGATGGTGGCGTTTGCGCCTATCTCGATGTCGTCGTCGAGTTTGACATTGCCAATCTGCGGAATTTTGTTGTAGCGTCCTTCGGCATCGGGCGCAAAGCCGAATCCGTCGGCACCGAGCACCACGCCCGAGTGAATGATGCAGCGTTGCCCGATTTCGCAGTTTTCATACACCGAAACATTGGCAAAAATCGTGGTGTCGTTGCCCACTTTCACATTGTTGTCGAGAACGGTGTGCGGATAAATCTTCACATTGTCGCCGATTTGCACATTTTCGCCCAACACGGCGTAGGCACCGATATAGACATTTTCGCCGATTTTTGCCGATGTCGGCACAATGGCGGTGGCGTGTATGCCGCTGCGTTTGGGCTTCATCGAGTCGGCCAGTTGCAGCAGTTTGGCCAGCGATTGGTAGGCACTATCGACCTTGATGAGCGTGGCAGCGATGGGCTGCTCTGGCACGAAAGTCTTATCGACCAGCACTACATCGGCTTTGGTGGTGTAGATAAAGTGCGCATATTTCGGGTTCGACAGAAAGGTAAGCGTGCCCGGACGGCCTTCTTCTATTTTGGCAAATTCGCCAACGGCAACTTCCTTATTCCCAACGACTTCGCCGTGCAGAAAGTCGGCAATTTGTTGTGCTGTAAATTTCATTTTGTGTCGATATGATTGGGCTTATTTTTATAATGACGCATTTCGTGCGAAAAATGTTGCACGCATCGGTCGCAATTTACGAAAAAAGTGCGCTGGCAGTCTTTCTCCTACCGGCGCACTCTTTCTCTTACAACATTTTTACTCTTCGTTCAGGGTCAAACGCTTGAATGCAGTGCAGGTCAAGTGTTTTTGTTCGAGCAGTTCTTTCACAGTCAGTTTGCCTGCGTCGTCGCCGCCCTCGTACTTCTGTTCGAGCAGTGTGTACTCTTTGAAGAATTTTGCCATACGACCTGCGGCGATGCTCTGAATCATCTGTTCGGGCAGGTGAGCGGCTTTCTCTTCGGCCACGCTCTTTTTGATTTCGCGTGCTTTTTCGGCCTGTTCGGGTGTGAGCCAGCCTTTGGCAGTGTTCGATTCGATGTGGTCTTCGCTATCGACATGGGCAGGGTTGATGCCCGCTTTTTTCAGCGCCACTTCGACGGCTTTTGCCACCTGTTCGGCTTTGGTTTTTTCGATAGCAACGGCCAGTTCGCGCTCTTTTACCTCTTGCGGCACGCCAGCCTCGTCGATGGCCACAGGAGCCATGGCGGCAATGTGCATCGCCACGCCGTGAATGGTTTCGTATTCGGCATCTTTTTCGGCAAAAGCGACGATAGTAGCCAGTTTGTTGCCCGGGTGTACATAGGCGGTAACCGTCTCACCTTCAACAAAGTTATAGTCTTCCATCTCCATCTTTTCGCCCGTTATGCCCGAGCGTTCGGTGATGAGTTCTGCCACCGTGCGGTCGCCGATGGTCAGTGCTTTCAATGCTTCGACATTGGCAGGTTTTTGTGCCATCGCCAAGTCGAGAATTTTTTGTACCAATGCGATGAAATCGGCGTTTTTGGCAACGAAGTCGGTTTCGCATTTCACAGCCACCAGCGCAGCAAATTTGCCTTCGGCGCGAGCCAGCACGCAGCCTTCGGAGGCCGAGCGGTCGGAGCGTTTGGCGGCGATGGCTTGGCCGCGTTTGCGGATAATTTCGATGGCTTTTTCCATGTCGGCACCAGCCTCTTCGAGTGCCTTTTTGCAGTCCATCATGCCTGCGCCAGTCATGGTGCGCAGTTTTTGTATTTCGGCAATTGTTACAGCCATAATAGTCCTTGTTTTTTTAGTGTGATTACTTTTGTTTTTCAAGAAAAAGAGCGTTACGAAACACCGTTTTGCCTGTGTCCGCAACGCTCGTCGTATTCAGTTTTGGTAGCGACCAAAACTTATTCTTCGGCGGCAGCAGGTGTTTCTTCTGTCGTCGTTTCCTCTTTCGGAGTGCGTTTGGCGCGTGTGCGGCGCTCTTTTACTTCGGGAGCCTCGTCGCCCTCTTCTTCCGATTTTTCGAGTTTGCGCTCTTGTGCGCCCTCTTTCAGCGCATCGACCATAGCCGAAACGATGATTTCGATCGATTTTGTGGCGTCGTCGTTGGCAGGAATGACAAAATCAACACCAATCGGGTTCGAGTTGGTATCGACAATGCCAAACACGGGAATGCCCAAGCGTTGTGCCTCGGCCACGGCGATGTTTTCTTTCATCACATCGACTACGAAGAGTGCGGCTGGCAGACGGCTCATATCGGCGATAGAACCGAGGTTCTTCTCCAATTTGGCGCGTTGGCGCGTGATTTGCAGTTTTTCGCGTTTCGACAGGTTGGCAAATGTGCCGTCGTTCGACATGCGGTCGATGGCGTCCATCTTTTTCACCGCCTTGCGAATGGTCGGGAAGTTGGTGAGCATACCGCCAGCCCAGCGTTCGGTAATGTAGGGCATACCTGCTTCGGTGGCCTTTTCGGCAACGATTTGTTTGGCCTGCTTTTTCGTAGCAACGAACAGCACGCGTTTGCCCGATTTTGCAATCTGTTTCATGGCTTCGGCGGCCTCGTCGATTTTAACGACAGTTTTGTGCAGGTCGATGATGTGGATTCCGTTGCGCTCCATAAAGATGTAGGGCGCCATGGCGGGATTCCATTTGCGTTTGAGGTGTCCAAAGTGAGCACCTGCCTCCAAAAGTTCTTGGAAATTTGTTCTTGGCATTTTGTTTGTTTTTTTGTTGTTTACCTTCTTTTTACTTTTTTGTCAAGCAATCATCAAGTAGTTGCGCGTGGCAAGTCTAAATGATTTAGATACTAAACAAGATATATCGTGCGCAAGCAGACCAGACGGAACATCTGGCTGCGTGCGGCGATAGTTCGGATTAACGCTTCGAGAATTGGAAACGCTTGCGTGCTTTCGGACGGCCCGGTTTTTTGCGCTCCACTTCGCGCGAGTCGCGGGTCATGAAACCAGCCTGTTTCAGTGCGGTTTTGTCCTCGGGGTTGATTTTGACCAATGCGCGAGCGATGGCAAGGCGCAGTGCTTCGGCTTGGCCTTTGATACCGCCGCCAATCAGGTTCACTTTGATGTCGTATTTTTCGGCGGCTTCCAATTTGTTCAGCGGTTGCATCACAATGTATTGGAGCATTGCCGACGGGAAATAGGCGTTCAGTTCGCGTTTGTTGATGACGATGCTGCCTTTTCCCGGAGCGACGAACACGCGGGCGACAGCCGCTTTTCTTCTTCCTACTGCATTTACTACTTCCATGTTCGACATTATTTAATGGTGTTTAAATCGATGAGTTTGGGTTGCTGTGCCTCGTGCGGATGTTCGGTGCCTACATACACATGCAGGTTGTCCATCAGTTTGGCAGCCAGTTTGTTTTTGGGCAGCATGCCTTTTACAACTTTTTCTACCAATTTTACTGGGCTTTGGTTGAACATTTCTTGCGGCGTTTGTGCGCGCTGACCGCCGGGGTAGAGCGAATAGGTGAGATAGACGCGATCTGTCCATTTTTTGCCAGTCAAGCGCACTTTGTCGGCATTGATAATGATGACATTGTCGCCGCAATCGACATGTGGCGTGAAACTGGGTTTGTATTTGCCGCGCAGCAGTTTGGCTACTTTCGAGGCCATGCGACCCAGCACCATGTCTGTTGCATCGACTATCACCCACTCTTTTTGCACAGTGGCCTTGTTGGCCGACACTGTTTTGAAACTTAATGTATCCACAATTTGTTGTTTTTTTGAAATTTTACAATTTCGCCCATTTGTGCCGACTCGTTGCCTCTTTTGGCGCGGGCTAATTCACGCCATTTGATACCGAACCTGCTGTAAATGAACTTGTTACAAGGTTTGGATAATATTTTGGGACTGCAAAGGTACTACTTTTTTTGCTGATACTCAAATTGTTTGTCTATTTTTTGCAAAAATTTTTCTCAACAGGCGGTTTCGGTCGATGGCTCGTCGTCCTCTTTTTTGGCAAAAAGCACCTGTTGGCAGTAGAGTATGCCCCCCGCCACGAAAAGCCCGAGTACGAACGATACAACGAGCAGTACTTTCAATTTCGGTTTCACTGGGATATTGAAAGTGTAGGCTGGGTCGATGGTGCGCATCTCGTCGATGTCGGACGACTCTTGCAGCAACGCCAGTTCGTATTGCTGTTGCAGTCTGACATAGACCGCCTGTTTTATCTCGTGTTCGCGCAGAAGTGCGGTGTATTCGCGTTCGAGAACGGGCACTTGGTTTATCTGCTGTTCGTAGGTGCGTTTTTTGGCTTGCAGGTCGCGCTTGGTGATGGTGAGGCTCTCTTTCAGATTGCCGATGGTTTGCAGTATGTTTTGGCGCATCAAGCGTATTTCTACCAGCGTTTGGTCGATAATCGGGTTGGTGGCGTTGGTGCTGCGCGCCATGCGTAAGTATTTGAGTACCAGTTCGTTGTATTGCGCCATCATCTTGCCGAGCGCCTCGTCGCTAACACCTGTGTTGTTGGGTATCAGGTCGCCGTCTTTGGCAGTTTGCAGATACTCTTCGATGAACAACACAAGGTTGTATTCTATGTCGGTGGCGGCAATTTGCTTTTCGTATTCGCTCGAGGTGGCGAGCGTGATTTGTGCCTGTGTGGCGATGTCGGCTATGTTGTGCTCTTTTTTGTAGCGTTCTATCTGTTGTTCCAGCGCGAGCAGTTCTTGTTTGGTCGTGTTCATGCGCATCGCAAAGAATGTTGCCGATTTGTTGCTTCTGGTGGTGTTTTCAATCTGCTCACCTATGTTGTAGAGGCTGATAAGGCAGTTTATCAGTGCCTCGTTTTTGCGTGGACTGCCCGATGTGTACGATAGTTCGATGGCGTTGGTCTTTTTGCTTGTGGCACCGATAGTGAGTTCTTTTTGCATCTGCTCGATGCGCGATTTGAGGCCAGCCACATAGAAATAGACATGGTAAGTGCCTTCGTCTTCTTCGGGAATGACTATGTTTTCGGGCAGTTCGGTAAACGAGAATATGCCCCACGGCGTTTCAACGGCCGATAGGTTGGTGGTTTCGCACTTGTGGCGGGTGGTGGTGCGCTCCACTTTGCGTTTGAACCAGAGTTTGTAGGTACCGTCGCTGCGTTTTTTTACCTCCACTTTCAGACTGCCGCGCATATTGCTGCCAAAGGATTCGGGAGCGGTCATCAGTAGTGGGCTGCTGCCGTACTGTTCTATCTTGCGCCAGCCAATTTGGCGTTTTGTGATGGTGCGCATTCCGAGTTCTTCGATGGTCTGCCCGAGCAGTTGGCGTGTGCGCATTATCTCCATCTCGCTTTCGATGTCGCTTGCGCCACCCATAAGGTCGGCGGCTGTGAATCCGCCTATCGATATGCCGCTCAATGCGCTGGTGGCACTTTGGCCGCGCAGGAGCAGTGTGGCCGATGTTTTGAATTGTGGTTCGGCTTGCAGGTAGTAGAGCAGCGCCAGTGTGCAGCACACGCCAACGGCTATGGCAAAAACATACCATTTGCGCAAGCAGAGCCGCAGCAGTGCCAGCAGATCTATCTCGTTGTCGGAAGTTTTAATTGTTTCTGACATAATAATATGGTGTATTTTTCAATTTGTTATTTAACGATTGAAACGATAACTGTTGCCATCGATGCCAATGTCGAAATGGTGCTCAGGTAGATGGTGGCGTTGGCCGACACGGTTTGGTGGTAGCGCATATTGCCCGGTTCTACATAGACAACATCGTTTTGTTGCAGGTAGTAGTAGGGCGACGAGAGCAGGTCGGGTTTGGTCAGGTCGATGCGCACAAACTCTTTGGCACCGCCAGCGTTTTCACGAATCAGCAGCACATTGTCGCGGCGGCCATACACGGTCATGTCGCCCGCCAAGCCGAGTGCTTCCATAAGCGTGATGCGCTCGTTGCCGATGGTGTAGGAACCAGGGCGCAACACCTCGCCGAGCACGGTTACCTTGTAGTTCATAAACTGTATGGTAACATTCGGGTCTTTCAGGTAGGCTTTCAGTTTGTCTTGTATCAATGCGATGGCTTCCGATTTTTTTAGTCCGCCGATTTTTATGCGACCAAGCACAGGAAAATCGATTTCGCCGTTGATATCGACCAGATAGGGCTGGAACGATGGCGTTTGGTATATTTGCGACGAACTTGGCGATGCGTATGCCACCACAGGCAGGTTGAACGGCGCCACGGCTTCGGGGTCGAGTGCCGAAACGACTATTTTCAGCATATCGTCGGGGCAGATGCGCGCTTCGTGTTGCGCTGCGCCAACCAGTTCGTTGGTTGTGCCTACACCGTTGAAGTAGGGCACTTTTTTGCGCATCGAGCAGGAGTTGCACACAACGAGTGCGGCCATTACCAGCACCATCGGCAGGAGATGTCTTTTCATTTCAGTATTTATTATTTTTTTTCAAAATGGGGAATTTATAGAAGTCCCCTTAACGGTTTCCGTATTGTTGTTCGTAGTATTTTTGGTAGGCACCGCTGGTGATGCGATCGACCCACGCTTCGTTGGCCAAGTACCAATCGACGGTTTTTTCGAGTCCTTCGGCAAATTGCAGCGACGGATGCCAGCCGAGTTCGCGTTGCAGTTTCGACGAATCGATGGCGTAGCGCAGGTCGTGGCCAGCGCGGTCGGTTACGAAAGTTATCAGTTTTTCCGATTCGCCCTCGGCGCGCCCGAGTTTGCGGTCCATTATTTTGCAGAGCAGACGAATCAAGTCGATGTTGGTCCACTCGTTGTTGCCGCCGATGTTGTAGGTTTCGCCGTCTTTGCCACGATGAAATATGGTGTCGATGGCGCGTGCGTGGTCGTCCACATAGAGCCAGTCGCGCACATTTTCGCCTTTGCCATAAATCGGAATCGGGCGGCGGTGCTTGATGTTGTTGATGGCCAGCGGAATCAGTTTTTCGGGGAAATGGTGCGAACCGTAGTTGTTCGAGCAGTTCGACACCACCACGGGCAGCCCGTAGGTATCGTGATAGGCGCGCACAAAGTGGTCGCTCGAGGCTTTGCTAGCCGAGTAGGGCGAGTGCGGCGCATATTTTGTCTGTTCGGTGAAGAATGTGCCGTCTTTTTCGAGTGCGCCATACACTTCGTCGGTCGAAATGTGATAAAAACGCTTGCCCGCCATGTCGTTTTTCCAGAGTTCTTTGGCGGCGTGCAGCAGGTTGCAAGTGCCAAACACATTGGTACGCACAAAGGCAAATGGGTCGGTAATGGAGCGATCGACATGCGATTCGGCGGCCAAGTGAATGATGCCGTCGGGGCGGTACTGCTCAAAAATTTTCACGATGGCTTCGTAGTCGGTAATGTCGGCTTTGACGAAGGTGTAGTTCGGCTTCGTGTCGATGTCGGTCAGATTTTCCAAGTTGCCAGCGTAGGTGAGCGCGTCCAGATTTACGATGTGGTAGTCGGGATATTTGTTCACGAAAAGGCGCACCACATGCGAGCCGATAAAGCCCGCACCGCCTGTAATGACAATGGTTCGTTTCATTTTCTTCGATGTAGATTTTGGGTCGAATATCAGTCGGCAAAGATACGCTATTTTTCGCAATTTTCAAAATGCGATTTCAACGCCATGTGTGCCGCTTCCGCAGCGCAGCGTCGAGTGCGTCGTAATTTGGGAAAATGGAGCGCATCAACTGCACGAACCGCGGCCCGTGATTCATTTCGCGCGTGTGGCAGAGTTCGTGTACCAGCACCAAATCGATGAGTTCGTCGGGCAGGAGCATCAGGCTGTGGCTCAAGTTGATGTGCTTTCGTGTCGAGCAACTGCCCCAGCGTGTTTTTGCGCTGTTGATGCGCACTTGCGTATAGCGAAAGCCATATTTTTGCGCCAATGCGTGCAGACGGTTGGGTAGTATTTTTTCTGCCTCGATTTTTAGGAAATGCTCGATTAAACGCTTGATTTTCAGTTGATTGCTGTCGCTATTTAGGTCGTCGGTGGTGCGGTAATAGACGATAATTTCATCGTTGGTGCGTTCGGCAACGAACAGTGCTTTGATGTCCGTTTTTTGCTGCAATCGCACCACGAAGCGGTTGGTTTCGAGGCGTGTTTCGGGCGTGAAACGGAGTTTTGGCGGTGTTTTTTGAGTCATCTTTTGGCGCGCTGCCAAAATCCACGCCACCCGCTCGTCCGAAAGCGGAAAAACGCACGCCGCCAACCTCGGGTGAGCCGTAATGCGCACACACTCCGCCGACACGCTGTAACTGACGCCGCGCGCATTGCGTCGCGTACAAAATTCGATAAGACCGATGTCGGGGTGCTGTACAAACTGTTTCACCCTGCAAAGGTACGAAAATTAGTGCGAAAGTGTGAAAGTGTGTAAAGTGAAAAGTCTATAAAGTGGAAAGTAAAAAGTAGGGACGCACCGAGTGCGTCCGTTTCTGTGGATTTGCAGATTTGGTTAATCCATTTAATTTGAAATCTGAAATTTGGAATCTGAAATTTTTGGCACAAAAAAATAGGTAAGCGATCTATATCGCACCGCTACAACCTCCTACCCTTGCTGCGGTCAAGCCCTGGGGGAATTCAAAGGGAGCTGGTCGTATAGGACTTACCCACTGCAAAGGTAGTGCAAAAAAATGACCCGACAAAATTTTTCAGACATTTTTTTTGCGCGCAACGCCACACAAACTGCCACACGCTTGAATTGTCGGAGAAAATGCCTAAATTTGCAGAAAAATTATGCGTATGAACGAATATGTAAAATGCTTGATAATTGGCTCTGGTCCAGCGGGTTACACAGCAGCCATCTACGCCAGCCGCGCCAATCTGTCGCCCGTACTGTACGAAGGAATGCAGCCCGGCGGCCAACTGACACAAACCACCGAGGTGGAAAATTTTCCGGGCTACCCCAACGGCACCGATGCCAACATGATGATGGCCGATTTTCGCGCACAAGCCGAACGATTTGGCGCAGATATCCGTTTTGGAGCGGTTACTTCGGTCGATTTTTCGGCGCAGCCGCGCAAGGTTGTCGTCGATGGCGAAACGACTATCGAAGCCGACACCGTGATTATTGCCACGGGCGCATCGGCCAAATACCTGGGCATTGACGACGAGAAGCGTTTCGCTGGCAAGGGCGTTTCGGCGTGCGCCACCTGCGACGGATTTTTCTACCGCAAAAAACGCGTGGCGGTGGTGGGCGGCGGCGATACCGCGTGCGAAGAGGCCATCTATCTGGCGGGATTGTGCGAAAAAGTTTATCTTATCGTGCGCAAACCGTTTCTCCGCGCCTCGAAAATTATGCAAGAACGCGTGCTGAACACGCCCAACATCGAGGTGCTGTTCGAACATAACACGCTCGGTTTGCTCGGCACCGACGGCGTGGAAGGGGCGCGCCTTGTGTGGCGCAAAGGGCAGCCCGACGAAAAAATTGTGGAGATAAAAATCGACGGATTCTTCCTTGCTATCGGGCATCACCCAAATTCGGAGATTTTCGCCCCCTTTGTCGATACCGACGAGGCGGGCTACATCAAAACTTGCCCCGCTGGCACGCCACGAACGAATGTGCCAGGCGTTTTTGCTGCTGGCGATGTGGCCGACCCCATCTACCGCCAAGCCGTAGTCGCTGCTGGCAGCGGTTGCAAAGCCGCCCTCGAAGCAGAAAAATACTTGCAAGAGTTAGGAATTAGGAGTGAGAAAGTGTGTAAAGTGAAAAGTGTATAAAGTGGAAAGTAGTTTCTAGTTTCTCAAAATTGCTGCCGCAATTTTTGTTTCTATGTTTCTAATAGTCTAATTTGAAATTCTGACATCCTGAAACTATGGGCGTTATCATCAGACAGAGCATCAAAGGCACGATAGTGAATTATGTGGGAGTGGCGATTGGGTTCGTTACCACATTTTTTGTGCTGACGCGCTTTCTGACCGCCGAAGAGATTGGTTTGACGCGCGTTTTAATCGACAGTGCGACGCTGTTGGCCGCGCTGTCGCAACTTGGCACCTGCTCGTCGACGATGCGCTACTATCCCTATTTTCGGGACAAGGCAAGCGGCGACCACGGTCTATTTTTCTGGACGCTGGTTGTGCCGTTGGTTGGATTTGCGCTGTTCGCCTTGCTCTACATCGCTCTGCGCGCCCCGATAGAAGCGGCTTTTGCCGAAAAATCGCCGCTCTTTATCGACTACTACTATGCGGTGCTTCCGCTGGCGTTTTTCATGCTCTATATGTCCATTTTCGAGAGCAATGCCAATGTGTTGATGCGTATCGTTGTGCCGAAACTGTCGCGCGAGGTGATTGTGCGCCTGCTCGCCTTGGCCGACTATCTGCTCTACGCCTTCGGAGTGCTGTCGCTCAAAGGATTTGTGGCGTGCTTCTGCGGCATCTACGGCATCGCCACGCTGGTGAACGCCATCTACCTGTTTTCGCTGAAACACATTTCGCTGAAGCCCGACCTGAAACATATCAGCAAGTCGCTGCGCAACGACTATCTGCGCTACACACTATTTCTAATGGCAACTGCTTTTGCCTCGGCCATCACGCCCACGGTGAGTACTTTTTTCATCAGCGCGCAACAGGGTTTGGCCTTTACGGGCGTGTTTGCCATTGCCACCTACATTGCCGCCGTCATCGAAATTCCGTACCGCTCGCTGGGTGCCATTGCGCAGCCGCAACTTTCGCAGACCATCAAAGAGACGGACATTGCCGCCGCCAACGAACTGTGCCAAAAAGTGTCGCTGCACCAACTGCTGGCGGGTTCGTTCCTGTTTTTCGTCATTTGGACGAATATCGACCTCTTTTTCAGGCTGTTACCAAACGGCGAACAGTATGCAGCCGCCAAATGGGTGGTGCTTGTTTTGGGGCTGTCGAAACTGCTGAACTCCACTTTGAGCGTCGGCATATCGGTGTTGAGTTATTCGCGCTACTACTACTTTTCGCTGATTTTCGCATTTTTTCAGACAGCGTTGATTATTGCGCTGAACAACGCTCTTGTGCCAATTTGGGGCATCAATGGCGCAGCCGTGGCCACGCTGCTGGCCTGCCTTTTGTACTACATGGCGCTGCTTGGGTTGGTGCGTAACAAGGTCAAAACATCGCCATTTTCGCGCATGCAACTGAAAGTCGTGGCCATATTTGCGGTGCTGTTTGCGCTGAACGCCCTTTGCCGTTTTGGTGTCGAACAGATGGCGCTCGACAGTCGAAATCTGTGGCTGCAATGCGCCGAAGCCGTGGTGCGCACCTGCCTGCTGGTTGGCATCGGCGTGTGGGCGGTCTATCGTTGGAATGTGTCGGCGGAGGTCAAAAACCTTATCAAACTGTGCGCCGTGCGCTGCAATGTCGCAAAAAAATAGTGCCTCCGACCATTTTTTTGTTCAAAAGCGTACACCATTTTGGCTTTTTCGCTAACTTTGCTTTTGCAAAATCTTCATTTACCATGAAAAAGAATTTCGTATTGGACACCAATGTCATTCTGCACGACTACAAGTGTCTGGACCATTTTCAGGAGAACGACATTTTCATTCCGATGGTCGTACTCGAAGAACTCGACCACTTCAAAAAGGGCAACGAGCAACTCAATTTCAACGCCAGGCAATTTGCGCGCGAACTCGACGAACTGACCGACGACATGCTCTCGGTCGATGGTGCCAGCATGGGCGAAGGGCGCGGACGGCTCTTCATTGTGCCGAAAAACTACTTTCCCACCGAACTGGCCGACGCATTCACCGAGCGCACGCCCGACCACTACATTATCGGCACAACGCTCGAAGTGGCGCGGCAGTATCCCGACATCAAGACGATTCTCGTCAGCAAAGATATCAATGTGCGCGTCAAAGCCCGTGCACTCGGCATTTTGGCCGAAGATTACATCACCGACAAAGTGCTGAATATCGACATTTTCAACGCCGAACACCCCACTTTCGACGAGATTGAACCCGAACTAATCGACCGCCTCTACGAGTCGAACAATGGCGTTGATATCGAGGAGTTTCCGTTCAAATCGGACATCGAGCCCAACGAGTGCTTTGTGCTGAAAAGCGACCGTGCAACGGCGTTGGCACGCTACAATCCGTTCGACGGCGTGGTGCAACGCGTGAACAAGACGCGCGCTTTCGGCATCGAGCCACGCAATGCCGAACAGGCGTTTGCGCTGAATCTGCTGCTCGACAATCGTGTAAAACTGATGGCGCTAACGGGACGCGCTGGCACTGGCAAAACGCTGTTGGCACTGGCTGCCGCCCTGCAACAGCACGACGATTTCAAACAGATTTTGCTGGCACGCCCGATTGTTGCCATGTCGAACCGCGACCTCGGCGCGCTGCCCGGCGATGCGCAAGAAAAAGTTGCGCCCTATATGCAGCCGCTTTTCGACAATCTGAATGTGATAAAAAGCATTTTTTCGTATCAAGGCAAAGAGATTCGCATTCTGGAAGAGATGCAAAAAAACAACCAACTCGTCATCGAGGCGCTGGCGTTCATTCGCGGTCGCAGCCTGAGCGACACCTATTTCATTGTCGATGAGGCGCAAAACCTTACGCCGCACGAAATCAAAACCATCATCACGCGCGCTGGCGAAAACACGAAAATTGTATTCACAGGCGATGTGTACCAAATCGATTCGCCCTACCTCGATATGCAATCGAACGGCCTTGTCTATATGATCGACCGCATGAAAGGGCAAGACCTTTTTGCGCATGTCAATCTGGTGAAAGGCGAGCGCAGCGAACTCTCCGAAATCGCAAGCCAGTTGCTTTGATAGTGAGGAGTGAGGAATTAGGAGTGAGGAATTTTTTAGTTAGGAGTTAGAAGTGAGAAGTGATTTCGATTCCCAAATTATCTAATTTCCAATTATTTAATTAATTTTTGGAGGCGTCAAACAATTCATAATTCTAAATTCATAACTCTTAATTAAACGAAGGCTTTCCCCCCTTCGGGGGAAACGGGAAAGGGGGCTACTGCCAAGACAATGACTTTTGCGAAACAAAAAACAATCTATGAGAGGGTAGTGTAGTGCGCGAGCGCAAACGACTGGAAAATAGAACGAAACAATAGTATTTGCCGACAACTGGAACCGCAAAATAACCTACAAAGAAGATTTATGAACACGATACCCAGTCAAAACAATTCTTTATTTGCAAGTATTCGAGAAATACTTGCTTCGGCGCGGCAAACTGCCTACAAAGCCGTGAATTTTGCAATGGTTACCGCTTATTGGAATATCGGCAGGCTGATTGTAGAAGATGAGCAACAGGGCAACGCGCGTGCCGAATATGGGAGTGCTGTTTTAGAGGAACTATCCATTAAACTGACAGAAGAGTTCGGGAAGGGATTTACTACCGCCAACTTGCGCAATATGCGCCAATTTTACCTGTGTTTCCAAAATTGCTACACACTGCGTAGCGAATTGACATGGTCGCATTATCGCCTGCTAATCAGAGTACAAGACGAACAGGCGCGCCTATGGTATATGAATGAAGCGGCGGAACAGGCTTGGTCTTCGCGGCAGTTGGACAGACAGATTTCCGTTCTTTACTACGAGCGTTTGCTCAATAGCGCAGACAAAAACTCTGTGCGTACCGAAGCCATTGAAAAGATAGCGACATTGACACCACAATGTTTCATACATGACCCTTATGTGCTGGACTTTCTTAACCTTAAAGATTATCCTGCATTGCACGAATCAACAATAGAACATGGACTTATAGACAATCTACAAGCATTTCTATTGGAGTTAGGCAAGGGGTTCTGCTTTGTGGCACGGCAGAAACTTATGCGCTATGAGGACGAAGATTTCTATGTGGACTTAGTGTTCTATCACTCCATTCTCAAATGCCATGTGCTGATAGACCTCAAGTTGGGTAAACTCACGCACCAAGATGTCGGGCAGATGGATAGTTACATCCGTATGTTCGACGATCTCTACAAGCACTCCGACGACAATCCAACATTGGGCTTGATACTATGCTCCGAAAAGAACGAGGCGGTAGTCAAATACTCTGTCCTTGCAGAACACAAGCAAGTTTTTGTTTCCAAGTATATGTTAGAATTGCCCTCCGTACAAACCCTGCAAGATGAAATAGTGCGCGAGCGCAAGCAACTGGAAAAACAGAACAAATGAAGAATATAGCAGTTATATTATCAGGTGGCTCGGGCATACGCATGGG
>CAVBBP010000047.1:0-18742 GCA_963593685.1 Segatella copri | reverse complement strand
TACAAAATGCTACTAAAAAACTTTAGAAAAAATCCTCTAAAGTTGTCTTGAACCTTTTTAATTAAGTAATTGGAAATTAGATAATTGGGTAATTGAAAAATCTATGCTCTATGTTCTCAAAATCTCGTCTTGCTACACAAACGCTGTTTGGCTCATGCGTGCGGTGAAGTTTGAAACGCCGTGTTGTATGCGTTCGGCGGTTTGGCGTGTGGGTTTGCTGCGCCCAGTCAGGTAGCGGCTCAACTGCCGATGGTTCACGCCTGTAATTTCTTGCAAGCCTGTCAGTGTCAGGTAGCGGCTGTAGAGTTGCAAAAAACTGGCGGTGTCGTACTTAAAATTGTACTCAAATTCGGGCAATTCGGGCAAATAGGCTTTGGCTTCGCACCACGAATTGGCGAGGTCTTTTTTGGCGGCCTCGACCGTTTTGCCACTGCCAAAGAAACCCACCTTGTAGTTGTGTTGTGGCACGGCGGTAAAAATGCCGTCGCTCCCACGCTCGATAATAACGGTTATCTGTTCCATAGTTTTCGGTTTTTGCGGTTAGAGTTTCACGCCCGATTGTGTTTCGAGGCTCTTTTTCAATGCCGATTTAATCTCTTGCTTGCCGTGCCGTGGCACTTGAAATTTTATGCCTGTGGTCGGGCTGTACCACCAATCGTGGTTTGTACCATGCGAAATAAAATAGCACCCTGCACGCTTCAATTTCTTTATTGCTTCGTTTGTTTTCATCGTGCATCGCTCCATTTCACACGGCAAAGGTAGATAATTTTCTACTATTTACCAAATTTTTCGACAAAAAAACGGCGATTTTTTTTATCGCCGTTTTTTCCCTTTTCACCCGAAGGGGAAAAGCCTTTCGTCTATAACCTATTCTGCTCCTGTTCCTGCTTCAGTTTCAGTGTCGGGTTCAGGTTCAGGGGTTGGTGGGTAGAGTTCGGTTTGCAGTGTGTCGAGTGCGGCACGAATGGCGGCAATCAGGTCGGCCACGGGGTCGGGTTCTGCGGGTTCGGTGTCGGCCGACTGTTCGCCATCGGCGGCGGTGGTGTCGGCAGTGGTGTCGGCAGCGGTGTCGGCAGCGGTAGTTTCGGTGGCTGCTGCTGCGGTGGTGGCTGCTGCTGCGGTGGTGGTTGCTTCGGCTGCTGCTTCGGTTTCGGCTGCTGCTGCATCGGCTTCGGCTTTGGCATCGATGGCGGCTTGCAGTTCGCCCAGCAGTGTGCGTATGATTTTTATTTGTGCGTGGGGCGGCTGCAGCGAATCGAGTGCGCCCTGCATTTGTGTGTAGAGTTCTTTGACATCGTCGATGGTGATGGGACCATCGAAAGCGTCGATTGCGCCGTTGGTCTGTTCGAGTAGGCTGCGTAGGTCGGCAATCGAAAGCAGTGGGTTTGCCCAAAATATGCGGTAGAACTCGCTGTTTTGTTCGCCGTCGCCAAGCCATTCGGTGCGTTGGAAGCGTCGGAGTAGTACATTTTTTTCCATGATTGCTTGTGTTTTTATTGTTTCACGCTACAAAGATAGTGTGTGTGTGCGCTTTCGTAAAAGACACAAACGAGTAGCAAGTAGCAAGTAGCAAGAAAAGATTTTAAGAACATAGAGCATAGAACATAGACTATGACAACTTGAAACTTGAAACTCTTAAATTCTGAAATTTGAAATCTGAAATTTGCGGTTCGACAGGCTCGCCGCCCAAGTCAGAGTTTTTGTCAAAGTCATGGTGCTACACAAACGGAGGAGCAGTGGAAATCAGCCTATATTGACGATGTAGGCGTGTTGCAATACCTGTTTCAGGGCGATGCCGTCTATTTGTGCGTTTTTGACAAATTCTGCGTCGGTAGAGCCAAAACCGATGTAGCGTTCGGCGTGGTTGGTGTCGAATTTGTCTTTCAGATATTTGCCGTTCCAGTTTGGGTTGATTTTGAATTGGCACAGATGCCAGCAGTCGAAATAGTCGGCGTTGTCGATATTGCGGTAGGTGATTGTGCCTTGGCGTTCGATGTGTGTGCTTTCAAGTTTGAGTGTTGTGATTTCGTATAAAAGTCCGTTGTATAGAAATTTGATTTCCATATTTCTGCACAGCAGCAGCCATTCGCATAGGTCGGTGTAGCCATCGAATTGCGCCTCGTCAATCAAACTATCGTCCCAGCCAAGTTCGTTTTGTGTTACAGGTGTGTATTTGTCCCACCAAAAGAGTATTGCATTGTCCATTTTGCCTGTTTATTTGAAAAATGCGATTGCTTTTTCTATGCGTTCATTGTCTGTTTTTGTCAGTGGTATGCGTTTGTGTTGCCCGCCATCGCGCATTGTGATTCCGCTGTTTGTTGTTTTCCATAGGTGTGCTACACAAACGGAGGAGCAGAATTATTTGAATTTTACATTTGGGTTGGCGGCTAATATGGTCAATTTGTATTTTTGCACATAGTAGTTCGACAATAATTGTGCTGTTTTTGCGCGTTGTGGGTGTCCGTCGGTGCCGATGGTAAATTTTTGTATGTGTGCTGTCCCTTTTGGTATGCCGTTGTGGGTGTGTCCCCAATCGATGTCGATTTTGGCACGGCGTTGTGCGCTGTAGATGCGTAATTGGTCTATTTCCCCTTTGTTATTCTGACGGAAATACATTGTGTTTGGCGTGTTGGAGTATTCGGGCAATGCGGAGTTTGTTTTTCCTTTGTGTGCAATTACTTTTATGCCGTTTATTGTGCCTACTTCGTAGTAGTCGTATTGCACAAAACCGCCTCCGCCCAAGACTTGTCCTCTACCGCCCATAGGTTAATTGTATTTTACCGAAGCCTCGAAGTCTAAATTGACATCAAAATCGATGTCTTTCAGGAATTGATAGACGGTGCGCCCATCGGGCAAAATGTTGTAGGGGTGGTTTGGGTCGAGCAGTTCGTCGATGTCGGCGAATTCGTACTCTTCGTAGATGCCATCGCGGTCGTAGATGAAATAGAACCAACTTACATACTCTTTTTTCAGAAAATATCCGTCTTTATCATAGTACACATGATAAGAATAGAGCCAATAGTTTGGCA
Source organism: Segatella copri (assembly GCA_963593685.1). Taxonomy (GTDB): domain Bacteria; phylum Bacteroidota; class Bacteroidia; order Bacteroidales; family Paludibacteraceae; genus W0P28-013. Next base: position 15,713 of record CAVBBP010000047.1, on the reverse strand, counting down.
TGTTACAGTCGGAGTACTTGGCCGTAAGTTCTCTAAATTTCTTTTCGTTTTCTGTCATAATTGTGTAGTCTTTCGGTTATTTCGTTGGAGTAATAGATGGTTGGTATCTGTTTGAAATCGAACTCAATTTTTTCGCCGTAGATGAGTATGTTTGTTGGTTGTAGCCGTCGAATCATTTCGTGTGTTCCTTTTGCCCACATTTTGCGTGCGTTGAAATTTTGTCTGCACCCTACTGTGCTGATGGCGACTGTGCCGTGTGGTTCGATGCCGTCGAAGCAGTAGTCGAAACTGGCTGTTTCTGCCCACGAGATGGTTGGTATTACTGTAAGTCCGTTGGCTTGCAGCCATGCGCCGATAAGTCGGTTGCGGTAGATGTTCCAGCGTTTGACGGGTTCGGGCATATCGACATAGAGGCTGAAATCAGGGGCAAATATACAACAAAATTTTGATAGTCGTGTCAGGTAGCGCAGCGGTTCGTTCCAAAGGCGTTCAAATTGGTAGTCGTGTAGAAAAAAATGTACGCCACAGTCGGTGCGGCGTACGGTGAAAATGCGGTTGAACGGAACAATGCGTTGTGGTGTGTAGTGTGTGCGGCGCACGATAGGCACGCCGTGGTGTGTGCGTGCGAGTGTGGCAGCCAGCGACAGGTTGAGTGGGTGTGGGTGGGCGTGTTTCATTGTAATTGATAGTAGCAAGATATGAGTAGCAAGATGATTTACAAATTGACGGATTGACAAATTTATAATTATTTGAAGATTTGAAAATTTGAAAATTGATTTTATCAAATAACCAAATCCACAAATAACCAAATAAACGCTTCAACAATTAAACAATAACCAGAATACTGAAACACTGAAACTCTTAAATCCTGAAATCGGCAGCACTGCGCTGTTCGTTGGCACGAAATTTGCAATGATTTTTGTATATCGAAAAAAAGCCGTACCTTTGCGGCGATTTTAAGGTTTTATTTTTTGGTCTAAATTTTTACAATTATGAAAGAAAAAATCGGAACGAACGCCGGTCTCGTTTGGCAGTCGCTGAACGAAGGCGCGAAAGAGGTGAAGGCTCTGAAAAAAGCCACCAAGTTGAACGACAAAGATTTGTATGCCGCACTGGGCTGGTTGGCTCGTGAGGAGAAAATCAACTTCACCGAAACGGAAACGGACATTCTGGTAAGCCTCTGCTAAACGGCATACCACTACACACAAATCGACCTCGAATGCTCGGGGTCGATTTTTTTTGCTCCTATTTTTTTTGCCTATTTTGGGCGATTATCGCTCCATGCAATCTTCGATGATTTCGGTCAGCACGGCGGTGATGTCGAGGCCAGCGGCGCGCACCTGCTGCGGAATGAAACTGGTGGCCGTCATGCCCGGCGTGGTGTTCACCTCGAGCAGGTAGGGCGTGCCATCGGCAGCGATGATGTAGTCGGCGCGAATGATGCCGCGGGCGTTGAGTGCGGTGTAGATTTTGCGCGTTTCGGCCTGAACGCTGTCGCGCCATGTGTCGGGAATGCGCGCTGGCGTAATCTCCTGCACTTGGCCGTTGTATTTGGCATCGTAGTCGAAAAATTCGTTGTCGGTAACCACCTCGGTTACTGGAAAAACCACCTCTTTGGTGCGTGTACGGTACATGCCGCAGGTTACCTCGGTGCCTGTGAGCAGTGCTTCGACCATCGCTTCGGAGCCTTCGGCCAGTGCCTTGTCGATGGCAGGGCGCAGTTGGTCGGCAGTTTTCACTTTGGTAACGCCAAAACTGCTGCCGCCGTCGCACGGTTTCACAAAGCAGGGCAGCCCTATTTCGTCGATTATCTTCTCCTCGTCGATGCCTGTGCGGCTGTGCAGCCAGACCGATTTTGCGGTATGCACACCGAAACTTTTCAGATATTGGTTGCACGGAAATTTGTCGAAAGTGAGTGCGGCTGCCAGCACATCGCAGCACGAGAACGGAATGCCCAGCAGGCGGAAATAGCCTTGCAGCAGCCCATTTTCGCCCGGTGTGCCGTGAATGGTGATGTAGGCAAAATCGAACGAGATTTTTGTGCCGTCGAGCGTGAACGAAAAGTCGTTTTTGTCGATGGGCAGTTTGCGTCCGTCGGGCAGTTCGGCTTGCCACCGACCGCTCACGATGGTAACGAGATATTTGGTGTAGCGTTCGCTGTCGATAAATTGGTCGAGTCCAGCGGCACTGCGCAGCGACACCGCCCACTCCGACGAGTCGCCGCCCGCCACTATTGCAATTGTTTTTTTCATTTTTTTCAAAATGTTTGTAAGGAATTTCAAATTTCAAATTAAGTTGATCAGTTGATTAGTTGATTGGTTGATAAGTTTAACGCATCAATAAGGGTCTGTGCGGTAAAATCAATCTTCAAATTTTCAAATAATTAAGTAATTAAAAATTAAATAATTGGATAATTAAAATCACTTGCAAAAGTACAAAAATATGGCGTTCCGATGAAAAATTTGACTGTTTTTTGCGATTTTTTTGGTAAGAGATATTCTATGTTTAACATTTATAAAGGTTTAGAAAGATTTGTTAGTACCAATTTTTAATCAAAAATTGCCTATTTGCTTACAATTTGTTACTTTTTGGCGGAAAATTTTCATTTTTTTTTTTTTTGCGCATTTTTAACACAATTTATTACTTGTCTATAAGAAATTTGTTGTATTTTTGCTGCGCGAAAGTCAGACGCACACTGTTTGGCATTAGCATTCAGTAACAGGTTTATTAAAAAGGGTGAAAAAGATTGGTTTTCCCAAGGCTTGCCGTGTGTGTGCCGTGCGTAGTTGCGGCGGCGTTTGGCAAGCGATTTTCCCCCATTTGATAGGAAAATTATGAAAAAGTTGTTTACGAGCGTGCGACCACTCCTCGCATTAGCCCTGATGGGCTGTCTGTCGCTCTCGGCATACGCTTTCGAGGTGGGCGACACCATTGTGATTGGTGTAAATGGACACTATCTAAATCTAAAAGGCAGCGTCAGTTACAATTATGGCTCGATAACTGCCACTAATAATCTGAATGGTGGCAGCAACAAGGAAAATACTCTGTGGGTGGTAGAAGCAGTGGCCGAGGGCGATACAAAAAACTTCTACTTTTACAACCTTGGACTCTACAAAACCACCAACAAAAAGTGGTATTTGAGTTATTCGTCAGGAAATAATAGCAACACCATTTATTTAAGCACTTTCGGCAGTACGAACCGCGGCTACATTTGGCAGGCCAACAACAACGGCGAATCGTCGGCACAGATATGTTGTAAAAGGGGGGGACAAACGCGCTATCTCTCCATAGAATATTGGTGGTATTACGAAATTTCACTAACAAAAACTCAAACCACGCACAGCACGCACATCTACCACTTCGACCATGAGCACGAGGGGGCGGTGTATAACGCCACCGACGGCAGCCTGCTGCCTGTGGCTACCGACGGTATCACCAGTGCCTACTACTGGCCGTGGGAGAGCAAAACCAAGACCTTCACCATTCCCTACCGCCTGAAGTGGATAGAGGTGCGCTACACTTCGACGACAAATGCCAGCGTGCCAATCAATGTGTCGGACATACAGGTGTGCGACGACGAGAGCAGCAACACCACCACCTGCCCCTATTGCAGCGGCGCGCAGATAGTGAGTTACCGCTGGGCGACAGGTCAGTTGGCACCCGCCAGTGTGTCGGTCAGTGGGCGCAACATCACCATCACCACGGTCGATAAGCCGACCAGCAACCCATTGCAGTCGCGCCACGACACGCTGGTAGTTACCGTGGAGTTTGGCGGCCGCCAATACGCCCTGAATGTGCTGATGGAGCAGGTTACAGCGCGCCAAGTAACGGTCGATTCGGTAGCGATAACGATGTCGCCAATCTACTACGAATTTCCGAATGCCGATGCAACGAAACTTTTCACTGTGAGCGGCAAACTGCACCAAGGCGAAATCACCTACTACAGCGACGGCACGCAGAATAGCAGCGTGCAAGTCAGCGACTACGCCATAGATTTGACTGGCGGTGGTGTCGATATTGCCCTCTACGACAAGGAGTTTGCCGACGGTTGGACAACCAGCGTGCAGAACGGTAACCAGATAGCAGTGCATGTGCCAGCCGCTGCGGCCACGCAGGTGAACAATCCGAATGCGCGGTTGGGCTGCATTTACCCATACAACGGCAAAGTGTCGCGCTGCGATGCCGATTTGTTGCAAAAAGTTTATACAGGCAGCGTCGATTTTAGTCATCAAAAGGGCGTTACTGGCCGTGCGTGGGACGCACGCAATATGCAAGGCACGCACACCGTGCATTACACCATCTATGCCACTCAAGGCGCAACATGCAAATTGGTAGTGCCAGAATCGACTTTCCAAGGCTACTGGCGCTGGTACGACTACGCCACCGACCACAAAGTAACGAGCGGATTGAGTGTGAGCAACGCCACCGAAAACGACTATGGCGCATTTGCCATCAACCGACAACTCGGCTCGTCGCCCGCCACCTACACCATGCCCGATGCCACCACGCATTATATCGGACTCGATGTTTCGGCCTACAAAGACTACACCTTCGAAACCAGCAAGATAGTAGAGCCGACGCTTTCGTTCCGTGTAATCTACGAGATACGCCCCGCCGCCGAAATGGCCAATGCGCTCTCGGCCTGCACTGGCGAAACCTATCTCGAAGAATACAACATGATAGCAGGTACCTGCAATCCCATCTATCTAGGGGCGCAGTACCACTTCAAGTCAAACAGCGATTTTCCGAATTACTTCGTAAACTACAACGGCAGCGTCTATCGTGCCGACCAATACCGCTGGAAACGCAACGGCACAGTGTTGAACAATCCCAGCATCACGGGCAACTACCTGAAAGTGAGCGAAACCAGCGTGGGCGAGGTGGTCTATACGCTCGAAATGCGCTACAGCGACTACGGCAGTTGGGTGAATGTGGCCAAATTCACAGTCGATGTGCAGGAGTGCGCAAGCGTTGGTCCTGTGCAGGAGCGTTCGGGCAAAGCCATCATTACCGACGACGAACTGGCCGAAAAATACACGCTGCTCACCAAACTCGATTTCGACTACGACCGCCCTGGCACCACCGACTATCGCGCCTACAGCAAGCCGCTCGGCTGGGACGAAGCCACCTACGGCTTCACCTACGCCGACCAAGACAATCCGCCATTCACACGCCTCGTGCAGAAACTGTTCCCCTACTGGGGCGAATATATGCTTATCAACTCCACACGCGACGGCTGTCCGGGCAGCACTTGGCTGGCCGAAGCCTACAACCGCAGCGGCGCACAAAACGGCTACATGCTCTACTGCGACGGCACTTCGATGCCAGGCGTTGTGGTGAGCCTCGACCTGCAAGCGCAACTCTGCGCTGGCTCGCGTATGTTCTGCTCGGCGTGGATAAACTCGGCTGGTTCTGGCTCGTCGCCTGTGTTCCAGTTTCAGTTGGTGGGCATCGACGATAGCGGCGCAGAACACGCACTCACCACCTACACCACAGGCGAGGTGAGCGACAAACTCGGTTGGCAGCAGGTGTTCTTCTCGGTAGAATCGAACGACGACTACGAAAACTACCGCATGCGCATCACCAACCACTGTGCCTCGGCCAGCGGCAACGACTTTTTGATCGACGACATTCGCATCTATGGCTCGTCGCCTGTGGTTTCGGCCGTGCAAGCCTCTACCGTGTGCGACGACGACAGCCCAAACATCACCTCACTCTCGCGTGTCGATTTTCAGTCGCTGGCGGGCATCGACTGGAGCGGCGCAAAACTCTACGGACAGTGGTACAACGAAACAGGCAATCGTGTGATAACATCGGCACAATACCTGAACCGCGACCCCGACGGCACTTGCGGTCACATTGTGCTGCCCAACGGCGACGACGACATCGAGACCAACCATGCTGACGAGATTTACAGTTCGACCGATGACCTGCTGGCAGCACACGCCACCGACCCCGACAAAGTGATAGGCTATGTGATGGAGACGCACGACGACGGCACCAAACACTATGTGCTCTACTTGGCGCAATCAATCGAATGCGGTGCCGACTCGACCATCACACTGCGCATGGCGTTCAACAAACAAGGCTTGTCGGTGGCTCTCTGCGCCATGAAACACAGCATCTCCATTGTGCCGCGCGTGCAACTCACTCTCGATGGGCTGCCCATTGGCGATGAGCCAGAGCAAATTTGCGGCAACCGCAAATACACACTCTCGATGCGCGTGTACAAAAGCGGTTCGGCCAGCAGCACCTGCAAAGCCGACTGGATTCATGGTGCGCCCGCCGACTCGACCGATGCCGCAAACATACGCGACTACGGCTACACATACGCACAGATATTGGCCGCTTTGCACGACCTGCGCACGCCTATCTACTATCCCACTGGCGAGCAGAACCCAAATCTGCAAATAAAAAGCATCGACGCTGTGGCGCGCGAGTATCTGACCAACGATGTAGTCGATTCGTATGCCGTGTTGAGCGAACTTGTCAAACGCGGCCTGCTCGACTTGGCGTGCGAAGAGGTAGATCTCTACATCACCCACTCCGCCACCGACCGCGACCTGCGCCGCACGGTAGTGCCTATCGATGGCACTTCGCCTGCGGGCTACGCCATCTGCGACCGCCCCATCAAAGCGGTGTTCAACCTCTGCCCATTGAGCAAATACAAAATGTCGTTGGGACGCCACGACGAGGGTGAAAAGCCCAACGACTACATTCGCGGCGTGCGTGTTTCTGACAATTTCAAGCAGTTCATTCTGCCCATCGATACCGCACAGGGAGTGCTTATCGACACGGTGAAATTGATAGAATCTACCGACCCCGATTTTGTATCGGAAGAGGCCACACGCTATATCTTGACACCGAATATCAAAGACTTTGTGGGTTGGAGTTCCGATAAAAGCAGCCTTACCCTGACGGTGAACGCCAAAGCGTCGAATTTCACGCTCAAACAGGGCTACTCCTACACCTTCTCTATGCTACTGACCGACGGTTTCAAGCGCGACACTGTAGTCGATAGCATAACGCAAGCGCGTTGCCCAGTGGGTATAGTCTATTTCCGCACCTATGTTGTGCCAGACACGGTGCGCTGGGCACCGCAAGGCAACAGCCGTTCGTGGAACAACGACAACAACTGGGAGATGGTCGATGCCGACGGCAAAAGCATGCGTGGTGGTTTTGTGCCGCTGGCGCACACCAATGTTATCATTCCTAATCACGGTCGCTACGGCACATATCCTGTGCTGAACACCTCGACACACATTCCCGACAAGCAGTATATGTCGGTCGATTCGATGGCGCAGCCCTACATTTCGTACGATTTCAACTACGCCACGAGCCAATGCAACAATATCCACTTCGAGCCGCAAGCGCAAGTCGAAAATCAGCACATGCTCCAGTACAACAAAGCGTGGGTCGAAATGCCTATATTCACAGGGTGTTGGCAGATGAAATCGTTCCCAGTTACGGGCGTGGTATCGGGCGATATGTATGTGCCGCTCGACAATTACGCCTCGGCCAAGCCATTCTCGGCTGGCAACTCATGCGGCACGCGCCACCCTTACGATTTTTGGCAGTCGTTTTTCAACAAATCGGCCACTACCAAAAGCAATTCGGGCGACGATGTCGATGTTACCAGCGTAACATGGAGCACCACATCGAACTCGGTGTCGTTCTCCTACCCAGTTGGCACTGGCGGCGCATTCTGGTGCCAAAATGCCGACGATAAATCTGTGGACGAACTGGTGGTGCGCCTGCCCAAAGCCGATACCGAATACGACTATCAAGGCAAATTTGCCGAGCAAATCGACCGCCCAGCAGATTACGGCCGCTTGGGCTTTGCACCCACATTTGGCACCGACACCTCGATGACGGTAACCATCAGCAACAATAGCGACGGCAACCTGTTTGTCGTGGGCAATCCAGCGATGTCGGGCTTCAATCTGAAACGCTTTTTCGAAGTCAATAGCGACCTGTTCACTGGCACATTCTACTACATTCCCGACCAGAAAAACAGCGATGTGCTGTCGATGGAAACCTGCACGCGCTACACCGCCACGCAAGACGAATACATTTTGCCGCCGTTCAAAGCGGTATTGGTCGAAACCAAAGCCGCTGCCAAAGAACTGACGGTGAAATACACTCCCAATATGTTCCACCTGATGGCGCGCACTTTCGACCAAAGCAGCAGCGGACGACCGCTTTTGGCACCTGCACAGCGCAGTACGCGCTCGTTGCGTGCCGATGACGATGATGATCTCTCGCTGCTGCGCATCACAGCGCAGTGTGGCGACCACTACAGCACGCTCTTTGTGGGCGAATCGGCCGACGCTTCCGACGCTTTCGAGCAGGGCGAAGATGCCGAACTCATCACTTTCGAGGGCGGTTGGGTAGAAACTGGTTCGTCGTGGGCAACCTTCTACGCCAAAGCCGACAACCGCGCCTTGGCGGTGAACATCATGAACAATCTGAAAGAGGTGCCGCTGGCCTATCACCTGCAGCGCAGCAGCAAAAAAGAGCCCTATTTCAGACTCTGGTTCGAAGGCGTGTCGTCGTTCCCATACGGTTTGCAACTGTTTGATATTCAAACACGAACAGCCATTCCGCTGCTCGAAGGCATGATGCTCGAACTGGAGAGCGCGCCCTCCGATGCCACACGCTACTACCTGCAACGGCGCGGCACTTCGCCCGACGCACCCGATGTTGTTACCGACATCGACACGCAAAACAGCGATTTTGCCGTGGCGGTGTATGCACGCCAAGGCGGTGTGGCGGCCGTTGTTGCCACCGAACCGATAGAAAAAATCGCCGTGTTTGGCGCAGCGGGACAGAAAATTTACGAACGAAACGATATTTTTCAGCATTCAACCGAACTGACCCTGTCGCAAGGCCTCTATCTGTTGAACATAACTACGCAATCGGGCAACAACGCCGTGCGTAAAGTGGTTATTAGGTAAAAAAGAGAGAAATGTGTCTATTGAGAAATTGTAAAGTCCTGATTTACATAATGCTCCTGTGGAGCGTCGAAAGTGCTTTTGCCGAGGACTTTTTTGCGCCAACATTGGTTTCTATCGAACCAGCGACATACGGCTATGGCAAAGCCAAAACGGTGGGCATATCGACCAGTGCCTACACACGCACCACGCAGCAAGCCACCCAAACGGCTGGTCGCCGCCGCAATGCGCTCGGCATCAACGCCACCAAACGCGTAACCGCAACATCGGCTGGTTCGCCTGGCGTGGTCTTTGCTGGCAGCAGCAACTATCAATCATTTTCATCGACACGCACTTCGAAAGTCGATTACACCGCTGATGTGAGTACGCCATTCAGCGGCCTCAATTTGGGCGTTTCCACCGCCAGTGCTGGTCCATTCAAAGCACCTCCCGGACCGCCTATCGGGCAACTTGCGCCACTTTCGGGCGATGTTTGGGCATTCTCGGCACTGCTTTTGGTCTATCTCTCCTTTGTCGTCGCACGCCGCCGCAAACACCGCGCAAAAGAAATACAAGACGAATTAGGAGTGAGGAATTAGGAGTGAGGAATTTTTTAGTGTGAAAGTATGAAAGTAGGGACGCGGCATGCCACGTCCGAAAAGTTTATAGGTTAGAGATTATCGTTTATAGAAAAAAAAAAGACAATGACCAAGACAACTTGAAACTCTTAAACTCTGAAATTTGAAACTCTGAAACAGCGCGCAGCGCGAGAAACCAGAAACTCCCACCAATGCGTTAAACTTATCAACTCATCAACAACCAATCAACCAATCAACTTAATTTGAAATTATTTTCCTCGCACGGCAAAAAAATTTACTTGCGAAACCATGAGGCAATTTATAGAAATCCCATAAATGCGTGCGCTCCGAGGTCTTACCAAAAGTTGCATTTCTTAATTGAACTTGCGCCCCAAACAACTTTTTTCGGCAGACATTTGGCGGAATCAGAAAAAAAATGTACCTTTGCAGCCGCTTTGCAGAGTTGCAGAGCGAAAAATTATTTTATTAACAAACAAAAAGTTTTATCTGTATGATGAACCATTATGAAACTGCTTTCATTTTGACTCCCGTTTTGTCTGATGCACAGATGAAGGAAGCAGTAGAAAAGTTCAAGAAATTTCTCGTCGATAACGGCGCAGAAATCGAGAACGAGGAGTGCTGGGGTCTGAAAAAATTGGCCTACCCCATTCAAAAGAAATCGACAGGCTTCTATGCCCTGTTGCAATTCAAAGGCGACACGCAACTGGTGGCCGCTCTCGAAACGCAATACCGCCGCGATGAACGCGTGCTGCGCTTCCTGACCTTCCGTCTCGACAAGTACGCGCTGGAATACGCACAAAAACGCATGAACAAAACATCTAACCAACAAGAGGAGAAATAAGACATGGCAAACAATACAGACATCCGTTACTTGACTCCCGTGGCAGTTGATAACAAAAAGAAAAAATACTGCCGTTTCAAAAAGAGCGGCATCAAATACATCGACTACAAAGACCCCGAATTTCTGAAGAAATTTCTGAACGAACAGGGCAAAATTCTGCCGCGCCGGCTCACTGGCACCTCGCTGAAATACCAGCGCAAAGTGGCTCAAGCCGTGAAACGCGCACGCCACTTGGCTCTGCTCCCTTATGTAACCGATTTGATGAAATAATTTAGAGGAGGAACGAACCATGCAAGTGATATTGAAAGAAGATGTGGCCAATCTCGGTTACAAAGACGATATTGTTACGGTGAAAGACGGTTACGGACGCAACTACCTGATTCCGACTGGGAAAGCCGTTATTGCAAGCGAATCGGCACGCAAAGTGCTGGCCGAAGACCAGAAACAACGCGCCCACAAACTGGCGAAAATCAAAGCCGACGCCGAAGCGTTGGCAGCAAAAATCAACGGTTTGACGCTCACTATCGGTGCAAAAACCAGCTCGACTGGCGTTATTTTCGGCTCGGTAAACAGCATTCAAGTGGCCGAAGAGTTGGCCAAACAGGGCTTCGAAATCGACCGCAAAATCATCGTCATCAAAGACGCTATCAAAGAGGTCGGCACCTACAAAGCAGTCATCAAACTGCACCGCGAAGTATCGGCCGAAGTTACGCTCGAAGTTGTGGCAGAATAACAGCCGCACCATATACGACGAAAAAAGAAGGTTCAGACTTAAGTCTGAACCTCTTTTGTTTTATTGTACCTTCAACCCTCACTGTTGCTCTTTGATGTAGGTCATGATTTTCTCTTCCAACTCGGCGGCGAGTTCGGGGTTGCTCTCGATGAGTTTTTTCGTGGCATCGCGGCCTTGCGCCAGTTTCGTGTCGCCGTAACTGAACCACGAACCGCTCTTTTTGACAATGCCGTACTCCACGCCCAAGTCGATGATTTCGCCCGAACGCGAGATGCCTTCGCCGTACATAATGTCGAATTCGGCTTTGCGGAACGGCGGCGCAACCTTGTTTTTCACCACTTTCACGCGCGTCTGGTTGCCAATCACCTCGTCGCCGTCTTTCAGTTGGCTCAAGCGGCGAATATCGAGGCGCACCGAAGCGTAGAATTTCAGCGCATTGCCGCCTGTGGTCGTTTCGGGGTTGCCAAACATCACGCCGATTTTTTCGCGCAGTTGGTTGATGAATATGCAGGTGGTGTTCGTCTTGTTGATGCTGGCGGTGAGTTTGCGCAGTGCTTGCGACATCAGGCGCGCCTGCAAACCCATTTTCGAGTCGCCCATATCGCCTTCGAGTTCGGCTTTTGGCGTGAGTGCCGCCACCGAGTCGATAACAACAATATCGACTGCCGACGAGCGAATGAGTTGGTCGGCCACCTCGAGTGCCTGCTCGCCGCTGTCGGGCTGCGAAATGAGCAGATTGTCGATATCGACACCGAGTTTGGCAGCGTAGAAGCGGTCGAAAGCGTGTTCCGCATCGATAATGGCAGCGATGCCGCCCGCCTTTTGCGCTTCGGCTATGGCGTGAATGGCCAGCGTGGTTTTACCGCTCGATTCAGGGCCATAAATTTCGATGACGCGACCGCGTGGATAGCCGCCCACGCCCAGCGCAATGTTCAATCCGATGGAGCCTGTGGGAATGACGCTCACCTCTTCGATATGCTCATCGCCAAGTTTCATAATAGTGCCACGCCCGTGGTCTTTCTCGATTTTGTCCATCGCCAACTGCAATGCTTTCAGTTTCTCGGGCGATGGTTGTCTGATTTCTACTGCCATAATCGTTCTATTCTAATGTGGTTATCTTTTGGCAAAGGTAACGATTTTTTTGTAAAGTACAAATGGTGTTGGTAATTTTTTTTTGCGAGTGTGAATTTCCATCCGCCCTACTTTTTGAAAGTTGCTGTCCAGCGGACTATTTCGTCGTACGAGGCGTAGTTGAGTAGGCGGCCGTCGTCGAAATGTAGTGTGGGGTAGGTTTTGCGTAGCGCGCGTGTGCAGCCAGCAATACCGCTTCCGCCCGAGGTGGCAAACGGCACGATGGTCTTGCCTGTCAGGTCGTAGGTTTCGACGAAGGTGTTGATGATGCGCGGTGCCACATACCACCAAATGGGAAATCCAAGATAGACCACCGTGTAGTCGTCGAGGTTCTCTTTGGTTTTGCGGATAGCGGGGCGCGCCGTTTCGTCGTTCATCTCGATGGTGCTGCGCGACTGTTTGTTGTGCCAATCGAGGTCGGCGGCGGTGTAGGGAGCGATGGGCGTAATTTCGAGCAGTTCGCCGTCGGTGGCGAGCGCAATCTGTTCGGCAATCGTTTTGGTTGTTCCCGTTGCCGAGAAATAGGCCACCAGCACTTTGTCGGCGGCCGAAACAGTTGTTAGTGCCATGATTGTAATGATGGTTAAAATTTTTCGTTTCATATTGGTTTTCAGTTGATTAACTTGCTTTTCGATATTCGGAGGGCGTTACGCCTGCAAAGCGTTTGAAAAATCGCGCAAAATGCTGCGGATGTTGGAATCCTGTTTGTATGGCTATCTCCTTGATATTCAGTTCGTTGCGACGGAGCAGCCGCTTGGCGTATTCAAAGAGTTGCAACGAGATGTACTCTTGCGCCGTTTTGCCTATTTCGGCCTTCACCATATCGCCAAAATAGTTGGGCGAAAGGCAGATGCGGTCGGCAAAATACTTCACCGCAGGAATTCCTTCTCGGCTGGTGCGCCCCGAATTGATATACTCTTGCAGCAACTCGTCGAAGCGCGAAATGGCGGTGATATTCATCTCTTGCCGCGTGATGAATTGCCGTTCGTAGAAGCGCAAACAGTAGTCGAGCAGCAGTTCGAGGTTCGACAGAATCAGGCTGCGCGAAAATTTGTCGATGGGGTGCTGCAATTCGAGGGCGATGCTTTTCATGCAGTTGCGCACAATCACCACCTCGTCTTCGGAGAGATGCAGCGCCTCGTTGCTGGCGTAGGAGAAGAACGAAAAGTTGCGCATACGCTTTTCGAGGTGTGTGCCGCGAATAAAATCGGGGTGAAAAAGCAGCCCAATAGCCCGCTGTGGCACGCCTTCGACCAGCCGATATTGCAGCACTTGTTGGGGCGCGATGGCAACCACCGTTTCGCAGTCGAAATCGTATTGCGTTTTGCCGTAGTTGATGACGCAGCACTTGGTGTCTTTCAGAAAAAGCGTGTAAAATCCATACGAATGCAGCCCTTGAATGGCACCCGACGCCTTTTCGAACGCAACATACGCCACTTGTGGGTGCATGGTTTTGAAACCGTATATCTCGTTGTACTCCGATATGGTTTCGATATGTCTAATTGTTTCGTTCATAGGTGATTACAGTTTTTTGATAGAAATTATTTGCGTTTTGTTTCTGTTGCGAAGTTACAACAAATTTTTCACATCTTCGACCAACTGCGCAACGGTCAATCGGTTGGCTTTGAGCAGTTCGTCCACTTGGTAGCGGTCTTCGAACTGCTTGCGCTCGCCTCGCACAAGGACGCGCATCGGGCTGTCGCCGTAATAGCGCGCAATTTTCTCGCCCCAACCGCCGTCGATCTGTCCATCTTCGAGCGTAACAACGAGCGAGTGGTCGGCTTTCAGACTGTCGAGCGTTTCGCTGTCCAACGCAGTGATAATTCGCGGATTGATAAGTGTGGCATCGATGCCTTCTTTGGTTAGCGCATTGCGCAGATTTTCAGCCAGTTGAAAGTATGCTCCCAGTCCGAGTAGCGCCACTTTGTTGCCACGGTGTGCCACCTCGTAGGCGGGCTTTGCCCAGTCGATTTCCGAACACTGCACACGGCGCGACACAACGCCATTCACCGGCACACGAATCGCCACAGGGTGTTCGCGGTAGGCAATCGCCCAATCGAGCATGGCGAAATACTCTTCTTTGCAAGTCGGGGCAAGGTAGATGAGATTCGGAATGTTCATCATCAGCGGAATGTCGTAGAGGCAGGTGTGCGTAACATCGTTCATACTCTCGATGCCACCCCAAAAGACGAGAATAACGGCTGGATTGTCGTTGATGCAGAGGTCTTGCTGCAATTGGTCGTAGGTGCGTTGCACGAAGGTGCTATACACGCCCCACACGGGTTTTGCACCGCGCTTGGCGGCTCCCGACGACAAGGCCACGGCGGTTTCTTCGGCGATACCCACATCGACAAATTGCTTGCCAGCCCGCTCGCGGCGACTTTTGGTAAAGCCCATCACGGTAGGCGTGCCAGCGGTTACTGCGAATAGTTCGGGATGGGTTGGCATCAGCGACAGCAGGTGTTCGGCGGTGAGCGGCGCATAGTCCTCGCTCGGTTCGCCCACGGAGCGCACTTTGCCAGTTTCCAAATCGAACGGCATACTCCAATGCCACCGCTCTTTGTTCTGCTCTGCAAACGAAAATCCTTTGCCTTTCAAAGTGTTGATATGCACCACGATTGGGTGGTCAATGTCTTTCACTTGCTGAAAAGTTTCAATCAGTGCATCGATGTCGTTACCGTTGTCCACATAGCGGTAGTCCAAGCCCATGGCGCGAAACAGATTGCAGTCGGCTTTGCCTTTGGTTTGGCGCAAGAGTAGCAGATTTTTGTAGAGTCCGCCGTGGTTTTCGGCGATGGACATCTGGTTGTCGTTCACCACGATAATCAGGTTTGAACCCAATTCCGACCCAGCCACATTCAGCCCCTCCAATGCCTCGCCACCACTGAGCGAGCCATCGCCGATAATGGCGATGATGTTTTCTGTGCCGCCTTGCAGGTCGCGGGCTTTCGCCATGCCGCAAGCAAGGCTGATACTCGTCGATGTATGCCCGTTAACAAAGTGGTCGTGCGGGCTTTCGCTCGGCTCGCTGTAGCCCGACACATCGTCGTAGTGGCGTGCGTCCATAAACGCCTTTTTGCGTCCCGTGAGTATCTTGTGCGGATAGGATTGGTGCGACACATCGAAGACAAACTTATCCACTGGCGAGTGGAACACATAGTGCAGCGCCACCGTTGCCTCCACCATACCGAGGTTGGGACCGACATGTCCGCCGTGTTCGCTCACTTTCTGCAGCAGGCATTGGCGCGTTTCGTCGGCTAAGGTTTGTAATTGCTTGGAATTGAGGCGTTTGATATCCTCAGGGCTGTTGATAGTTTCGAGTAGCATACGAACTTAGTAATTTAATGACTTAATAATTCAATAATTCGATATTTCAGTGATTCAATAATTCGATGATTCAAGTTTTGCGAGTAAAAATTCTGTTTGTTTTTCGTTCATTTCTTTTGACGACCAAAAGAAACGAACCAAAGAAAAGT
>CAVBBP010000046.1:0-19287 GCA_963593685.1 Segatella copri | reverse complement strand
TAAACCAAACGGAGGACAAAACGATGGCAACAATAACACTGGAATACGACGCACGCAGTTCGTTTGCGGTAAGTTTTTTGGAAACTTTGAAAAAGTCGGGGGCTTTCAAAATCGCAAAGCCTATTTCGATTCGTAAATCGGACGAGGCAAAAGAGGCCAAGAAAATAGCCCAAAGTGTTTGTGGTGTTCGCGATGGAAGAATCAAAACGCGTTCGTTGTCGTCCTTACTCAATGAATTGTAGAGTATGTATGAAATTCGCACAATTAGTAGTTTTGATAAACAAATCAAAGCACTTTCAAAAAAATATAAGTCGATAAAAGACGACTTATTGAACATTGCTCAACAAATATCTGAAAATCCCACTTGTGGCACACTGTTGTTTGACAATGTGTATAAAATTCGTATGCAAATAAAGTCGAAAGGCAAGGGCAAAAGTGCAGGTGCGCGACTTATTTACTACAATTTATTTGCAAAACTGCAAAACAATATCATCGTTTTTATTGCCATATACGACAAAAGCGACAGAGAAAACATAAGCGATTTAGAGATAAAAAAAGCACTTCAAGAAATTTGAGTAGCAAAAAAGCGACCGCCGAGGCCGCTTTTTTTCGGTTTGTACCCTGTTTGTACTCCCATTTGTACCCAGTTTTGTACCCTTTGCAAATAGTTGAAAATCAGCAAATTAACATCGATTTTTTGACAGGGGAACAAAAGGTACAAAAAAATCGGGAGTTTTTACGCGTTCAAAAATTCGGCGTACCATCGTTTGTGTTTGTGGGTTCAGCACATAGTACTCTATTCGCCACCCCGCATTGGGGTAGTTTTTCAGCACAGCAGGGTAAAACTCTGTAACAGGATAATCGTTTAACGCGGAGGGTTTACTTTTGGGCATTTTTTTTATTGCTGAAACCTGCGCTTCAACAATAAAAAAATTTGTGGCTTTTCTGTGGCGTTTATTCTATCGAATTTCGCTCTATTGCCCTATGGTTGGGCGATGAGCCAATTCCCGGACTCGAACCGGGGACCTACGCATTACGAATGCGTTGCTCTACCAACTGAGCCAAATTGGCGTTTATTTCGGCGGCAAAGGTAACGCTTTTTGACGACACGACAAAATTTTTCTCAAAAAATCTTCGCAAATTAGCGTTTGCGGGCGCGCTCCATCTCGCGGCGGTCGTCTTTTTCGCGCAACGAGTCGCGTTTGTCGTAACTCTTTTTGCCGCGTGCCAAGGCGATATTGAGTTTTGCCAGCCCTTTTTCGTTGATAAAAAGCGAGGTCGGCACAATGGTGAGACCGCTCTCTTTTACGGCGCGTTGCAACTTGCGCAGTTCGCGGCGGGTGAGCAGCAGTTTGCGTTCGCGCGTGGCATCGTGGTTGTAGCAAGTACCAAGCCGATACTCGCTGATGTGCATGTTGCGCACCCACAATTCGCCGTTGGTAAAGGTGCAGAATGTATCGACAAGGCCTGCCCTGCCTTCGCGAATCGACTTGATTTCGGTGCCGCACAGCACAATGCCCGCCGTGTAGTGGTCGAGTAGTTCGTAGTCGAATGTAGCCCGCCGATTTTTGATATTTACCTTCGGTTGCACCATGATTTTGCGTGCAAAGTTAGCGATTTTTTGCGTTCCACAGCGACAAACATTTGCAAAATTGGCAAAATAGGGTTACTTTTGTAGTTTGAAATAACAAAATCGCCATGACAAAATGCCGCCTCCTATTTTTCGGGTTGTTGCTGACAGTGCTGCCACTTGCTGCGCAAATCGACCTAAAAATCTACGAACTACCTCGCAATCAGCATAAAGCGACAAACAGCGTGCGCCTGTCGGGCGTGGTTACTGCTATTGTGGGCGACGGATTTTTTGTTCAAGACAAAATTGGCGACGGCGACCCGACCACCTGCGATGCCATTTTTGTAGCCACCGACACGGCGGCGATTTGGCTCGGCGACGAACTGACGCTGACTGGCCGCTGCACCGCCGACACGCTCAACGACATCGCATCGCTCAAAAAAATTGCGGAGCGACAGAGCGTCAGCGCAACGAAAGTCGTTTTTCCCGACGATTTTCTGAATGGCAACGGCAGCAAATTCATCGGAATGGTGGTGGAATTTGACCAGACGCTCGTGGTTACGAACAACTACTATTGGAACAGCGGCACTATCACGCTGTCGTCGCAACGCTTGATGACACCGACCGAAGTGGCACTGCCCGGCAGCAGCGACTATCAAGCGGTGTTGCAAGCAAACGCCCAAAACAATCTGATAGTCGCTCCAAAAACGGCACAAAGTCGGCCATTTGCCGATGCCGATGGCACGCTACGCACTGGTTATCAGGTAGATAACTTAACTGGAACGCTCATCGCCTCGAGCGGCAATTACCACAAATTGCAGATAACCGCCACACCCGATTGGTACGCCAACGAGCGACCAACTACGCACGCCGACCTTGGCGACTACAATGTGAAAGTGTGCGCCACCAACCTCGAATACTACTTGCGCAGCGACTACGGCACAGGCTATGGCCCCGACGACGAAGCGGCCGCCAATCGCCAACACGCCAAGATAGTGAAAGGGTTGCGCGCCATCGATGCCGACATCTACGGATTGCTCGAAATTCAGCAGGGACAAAACGCCATCGCCTACCTGTGCGACGCGCTGAACCAAGCCGCTGGCAGCGACATCTACGCCTACATCGACGATGGCACATCGGTATATACCACCTACACAAAAACGGCGTTCATCTACCGCAAAGACAAAATTGCGCTGAAAGGTTCGTTCCAATTCAACAACCTGAAAACGCCCTACCGCAAAGCCATTCAGGGATTTACGCTGAAAGCAAATAGTGAATCGTTTGTGCTGTCGCTCAACCATTTCAAGTCGAAAAGCGGCACTACCACGGACGAAAGCGACAAAGACCAAAACGACGGTCAAGGGCAATTCAACGGCACGCGCGTGGCCGAAGCCGAATCGGTGATAGCGAAATGTGCCGAACAAACCACCGACAGCGATGTGTTGGTGATGGGCGACCTCAACGCACACTCGATGGAAGACCCTGTGCAGCGTTTTGTGGCGGCGGGCTACAAAAATCTGCTGAAAAAATACGCCAGCAACCAATACTCGTATGTTTTTGGCGGCCGCTGCGGACTGCTCGACCATGCGTTGGCCAATGCCTCGATGAGTGCGCAGGTAACGGGTGCGACAGTCGTTCACCTGAATGCCGATGAACCCGCCATTTTCGAATATCCGACCGATTTAACAACCACCATGTACCGCTATTCCGACCACGATGCGGTGGTGGTTGGGTTGAGCCTCGGCACTTACCACGACGATGTTGCGCTCGATGCGCCCGAAACTGATGGCGTATTTGTGTCGCCCACAACGCACGACGGCTGGTTCGAAATCTGCAACGCCATAGGGCAAACCGCCTACATCTACGACCTCGGCGGGCGGCCACTCCACACCGAAACGATAACCAACGACTGCCAATCGTTCTACACCGCCACCTTCGCCACCACAAGCAACCTGCTGCTCGTACGCCTGCAAAGTAACGGAAAGTCGGCGATTTTCAAGGTAGTGAAATTCTGATAGTGAGAAGTTAATAGTGAGTAGTGAGAAGTGATTTTGAGTGAGGAATGAGGAATTAGGAGTGAGGAGTGAATTTAATTATCCAATTATTTAATTAAAAATTCGGCAACTTTGTGGATGCCGACAATTTGAATTTTTTCGACAAGCGAGAGCAGTGCCAAACTCGTTTGAGCAATGCCGAGCGGAGAAAAAATCAGTGAAATCTGAAATCTGAAATTGCGAAGCGAAACCAGAAACTAGAAATCTGCAAACCAACACTAATGCGTTAAACTAATCAACTCATCAACTCAACTTGAATCCACTCGCAATCATAGAGCAATACTACACGCCCAGCACGCCGCTATACGACACGCTGGTGCGGCATAGTCTGTCGGTGCGCGACAAGGCGTTGCAGTTGGCTGCGCGGCACACCGAACTTGGCATCGATACGGCGTTTGTGGCCGAAGCCGCCATGCTCCACGACATCGGAATTTTCAGAACTTACGCACCAAAAATTTTCTGCCTCGGCACACACGACTACATCGAACATGGCTACCTTGGCGCAGAACTGATGCGCAACGAGGGGCTGCCACGCCACGCGCTCGTGTGCGAACGCCACACAGGCACAGGCATATCGCTCGAACAAATAGAACGCCTGAATATGCCGCTGCCACACCGCGATATGCGCCCAGTATCTATCGAGGAGCAACTGATTTGCTATGCCGACAAATTTTTCTCGAAAACGCACCTCAACGAAGAACTGACCATCGAACACGCTCGCCAAAAATTGGCACGCTTCGGCGACGCTTCAGTCGAACAGTTCGACAAATGGGTCGCACTCTTTGAATAAAAAAAGCCGCATTTTCAGCGGCTTTTTCTATTGTATGCTCTTTACTTGTCGTTCTTGACAAAGAGCCACAAAACGCCCGAAATCAGTAAGCAGACGGCGCAGATGGCAAAAATAATCGACTTGTCGGCGGCGGCATTCACCACTTCGCCCATTTTGAACGAAGCCACCAACTGCGGTAGCACCACCGACAGGTTGAAAATGCCCATATACAAGCCCATTTTGGTCTGATCGACCTTTTCGCTCATGATGGCAAACGGCAGCGACACCAACGATGCCCAACCAATGCCGACAATGCCAAGTGCCACGAAGAAAAGAATCATATTGGCACCAAACGCCCAAATCAGGCCATAACCGACGGCCATCAGCAAAATGGAGCAGGTGTGCGTCAGTGTCATGCCACGGCGACGAGCAATCACATTCAGTACCAACACAGGCAACACCGCACCCACCAAGTCGCGCACAAGAAATGCCATCGAATTGACTGTCTGCATCGACTCTTCGGTAGCCAAACCTGCGATTTTTGTCGAAACATAGAAGAACATGTAGATATTCATCGTCTGCACGCCCCACCAAGTGAACGAGTGCGCCAGCAAAATCTTCTGAAACTCGTTGCCTTTGGTCGATTCGCGGAGCGCATTCGTCAGCACCAGCACAATAGCAGCCAGTTCGATAATCACGCAACTCAATTCGACTGTGTTCAGCGTGCAAAGTCCAAAAATATCGATGTGCGACTTGTCCTCAAGACCGCACAGTTTCGCCAGAATCACATAAACGCCATAAATCAGGAAGCCAGCGAGCGGCAGCAGCGACATAACTACATCGCGCAACGACGACTTCGCTTGCGGCTTTTGAGCATCGGGTTCTGCCTCCAGATGGCGTGGTTCTTCGATGAAAAATATCGGCACAATGGTAAAGAGCAGTGCCACGCCCACGCCCACATAAATCAGCACGATATTGCCCCAAACGACGGCAATCAGATAGGCCAGCACGCCGCAAGTGCCCGACACGGTCTGCATCCAAGTGTAGCCGCGCGAACGGTCGGCAGTGGTGGTGCAGTCGGCAATGAGCGAGCGCGTGGGGTTGAAACTGACATTAATCGAAAGGTCGAGCGTGAGCGCCACAGTAACCGCTATAGCCAGCAATCCTTCGATGCCAGCCGCGCCAAAAACCTGCTGTATGATGCCCAAATTTGGCAGTGCCAGCAGCATCAAACCTGTGAGCAGGCCGCCAATCACAATCCACGGCCGCCGGCGACCGCCCATAAACCACAGTTTGTCGCTGATAACGCCCACAATAGGCTGCGCAATGATGCCCGCAATAGGCCCTGCCGCCCACACAATACCGATTTGGCTAATATCCAAGCCATAACGCGTCGACAGAATCCAACTCAGCGCCGAAATCTGCACCGACAGCCCGAAACCCATCGCAGTTGCGGGCAAACAGAGCAGCGCCATAAACGCATTGCTCATCTTTTTTTGCATATTCAACATAAGATTATCAGTTTATAAAGTTCGATAGTAGTGTTTCTTTGGGGGGGGTTGATGAGTTGATTAGTTTAACGCGTTGGTAAAAGTCTCTAGTTCCTAATTGTTTCTCAAAATTGCTGCCGCAATTTTTGTTTCTAAGTTTCTATGTTTATTTTGGCCACCGCCAATCTGAAATTTGAAATTTGTCATTGCGGCTCTGCTGCACCACTCCTCACTAAATCTCTACGCGCGTTTTCTTTTTCAGCACAAAGTCGCGGCCGAGGTAGCGCTCGCGCACCACAGGGTTGGCGGCCAACTCTTCGGGCGTGCCGTGGAACAGGATTGTGCCTTCGAACAGCAGGTAGGCGCGGTCGGTAATCGAGAGCGTCTCATCCACATTGTGGTCGGTTATCAAAATGCCGATGTTGCGGTCTTTCAGGTGCCAAACGATGTCCTGAATGTCCTGCACGGCAATGGGATCGACACCAGCAAACGGCTCGTCGAGCATGATGAAACTCGGTTCGATGGCCAAGCAGCGGGCTATCTCGGTGCGTCGCCGCTCGCCACCTGACAGGCGGTCGCCGATGTTTTTGCGTACCTTTTGCAGGCGAAATTCGGCAATGAGGCTCTCGAGTTTTTCGTGCTGTTCGTCGCGGGTTTTGTCGGTCAGTTCCAGCACCGAAAGTATGTTGTTTTCGACCGTCATTTTGCGGAACACCGACGCCTCTTGCGCCAAATAGCCAATGCCAGCGCGCGCGCGTTTGTACACGGGATAGTTGGTTATCTCCGTGTCATTCAGAAAAATTTTGCCTTGGTTGGGCGTGGTAAGCCCCGTGGTCATGTAGAATGTGGTGGTTTTGCCTGCGCCGTTGGGACCGAGCAGCCCGACAATTTCGCCTTGCCGTACCTCTATCGACACATCGTTCACTACGGTGCGTTTGCCGTAGGTTTTCACCAAATGTTCGGTGCGCAGCACCATGCCCAAGTTTTCCATCGAAAATAACTTAATAACTCAATAACTCTATGCGTTGGGGTTCGTAGGTACAATTTTTTCGTTCATTTCTTTTGACGCCGACAAAAAAAAATCGTCGATAGTTTGCAAGCGTTAGCAAAAATTTTGCGGTGGCACGATTGGCCGCGCCACCGCAAAATGGTTATCAATGCCGAACTTCTTTCACGGCGTTCGGGTCGTGTTTGTATTTGAACAAGATGGCAAACATCACAGCCACTACCAACGCATAGGCGGCGAATATGAACCAGCAGGTTTCCCAACTGGCGGGTTCGTTGCCAATGAGCAGACCATTTTGCCATGTGCAGTGTTTGTTGATGATTTCGCCTGCTGCCAATGTACCAACTGTAGCACCAATGCCGTTAGTCATCAGCATAAAGAGTCCTTGTGCTGCACCACGAATTTCAGGCTTTGTTTCTTGGTTCACAAAGAGCGAACCCGACACATTGAAAAAGTCGAACGCTACGCCATAAACGAGGCACGAAACGACAAACAGCCACGCGCCTTCGTTGGGGTCGCCAAGACCGAAACAGCCAAAACGCAGCACCCACGCACCCATAGCGATGAGCATCACATTTTTGATGCCAAAGCGTTTGAGGAAGAACGGAATCAGCAAAATGCAGACGGCTTCGGCCATTTGCGAAATCGAAACCAGTGCCGTAGAGTTGTTCGCTACCCACGATTCGGGGAATGTGCCTTTGAAACTCGAGATGAACGGCGTGGCAAAGGCGTTGGTTATCTGCAACGAAACGCCCAGCAACATCGAAAAGATGAAGAAGATGGCCATTTTTTTCTGTTTGAACAGCGCAAAAGCGTCGATGCCGAACATATCGCGCAGCGAGAAGTGTTCGCCCGCTTTTCCAATGCGACATTGCGGCAGACTGAACGCATAAAGTCCAAGCGCAAGTCCCAGTGCAGCGCAAGTATAGAGTTGCCAGTACGATGCTTGGAAATTCAGTCCACCGATGGTGGCAAAATTCACAAACAGTTCGGCGCAAATAAAGCCTACTGTGCCGAAAACGCGAATTGGCGGAAAGTCTTTGATGGTGTCGAGCCCTTTTTGTTCAAGCAGGTCGTAGGCCACGGTGTTCGACAGCGCAATGGTCGGCATATAGAACGCTACGCTCAATGTGTAGAGCGCAAAAAATGGTGCAAACTCTACGCTTGCTCCAGTCTGCATGGCGTGCATCGCCATGATGCCAGCGCACAGCATAAAGCCAGCGGCCAGCAGGTGGCAAATACCGAGCAGTTTTTGTGCCGCAATTTTGCGGTCGGCGATGGCACCAATAATGGCAGGCATAAAGATTGAAACGATGCCTTGCACGGCGTAGAACCACGATGTGTATTGTCCAATGCCGATGTTGCCAAGCAGTTGCCCGAGGCAGATAAGATACGATCCCCAGATGCCATACTGGAGGAAATTCATTACGATTAAACGCAGTTTCATGTTCATGGTATTTGATTTTTTAAGGTTGTTTTCTATTGGGTTGATCGGTCGTTGATGAGTTGAAAAGTTGATGAGTTGATGAGTTTAACGCACTGGTAATGGTCTGTGAGGTTTTATTTCTAAGTTCTAGTTTCTAGTTTCTGGTTGTTAAATCGTTTCAACCCCACCCGAAAAACGGGTTTCCGTTTTTCTCGTCCCCTTGCAAAGGGGACAGGCTCGCGCTCAAATTAGTATAGTCTTCTCCCCTTTTCAAGGGGAGTACCTGCAAAGCAGGGGAAGGGTTCAAATCAATTAAGAATTTAGAATTAAGAATTTTCATGCACAACAATGCCGCCAATTTTCAAATTTTCAAATAATTAGTCTTTTGTCTTTACTCCTTACTCTTTATTCTATATTTCTCTAAACGCTAACCTCTCACCTATAACCTATTTGTCTTTCCGTTTGCTGATTTCGTCGCGTACTTTGGCGGCTTGTTCGTACTCTTCGTTGGCGAGCAACTGCTGCAAAAGGTCGTTCAGGTCATCGTCCGAAAGGTCTTCGATGGCATCGGTGGCGCGCTTGGTAACCACGCTGCTCACTTTCTGAAAAATGTCGGCATCCATATAGATGGGCACGCCAAAATGGAGCGCCAACGCCACGCCATCGGAAGCGCGCGATTCGGTGTGGTAGGTGGTGTGACCGTTGTCCCATGTCAGCAGTGCCGAAAAAGGTTTGTCCTCGTTGCTGAAAATGACCACTTCGGTCAGTTTTATGCCGAATTGCAGGGCGATTTCGGCAAAAAGTTGGTGCGTCAGTTTCACGGGAATGTCGGCGTGTTGCAGACTTACGGTGATGGCTTGCGCTTCGGTTTTGCCTATCAATATCGGGGCGTGCCGTTCGCCGTCTATCTCCTTGAATAGCAGCCAGTAAATGCCTTCTGCGGCTTTCACTTCGCTCAATCCGACTATTTGCACCCGTACTTTTTCCATCTTTTTTGCGCAAAAGCAATATGCAAAGGTAATCTTTTCTTTCGACAAAAACAAACGCCGATTTTTTTGTCAAATTTTTTACACAAGAAAAAGCCCGAACATCTCGGTTCGGGATTTGGTGGGCAGTGATGGATTCGAACCACCGAAGGTAAAAACCAGCAGATTTACAGTCTGCCCCATTTGGCCACTCTGGTAACTGCCCGAAAGTTGGGTTGCGCCCGACTTTGTTATTCGGCTGGAGCCGCCTCGTCGAACGGTGCGGCGGTTGCGGCTTCGTGCTGCAAGTTGGCGGCCTCTTCGGCTACTTCCGATGTGGCGCTCACGCCGCTACCTTTGTGCACTCCTGTGGCGAATATGCAGCAAACAACGATGAACGCAATCAGCGTCCAAGTGGTTTTTTCGAGAAAATCGGTCGTTTTGCGCACGCCCATAATCTGGTTCGAACTCGAAAAACTCGAGGCTAGACCGCCGCCTTTGGAGTTTTGCACCAACACAATCAGCACCAAGATAACCGATGCTACTACAGCGAGAATTGTCAAAAGCAAATACATATCTTTCTGTTCTTGTTTTCTATCTTTTCGGGTTGCAAAGGTACAACATTTTTTTTGTTCCACCAATTTTTATTGCAAAAAACGATTTTTTGTAAGTTGACGAGTTGAAAAGTTGATGGGTTTAACGCGTTTGGGAAATTTCTGATTTCTAATTTCTGGCTGTTGAAGCGTTCGGACGCACTCGGTGCGTCCCTACTGGGCGACAATAATTCAATGATTTTTTTCGGGGCTGTGAGAAAATTTTAGGCAAAAAATTTTGATTTTTCAGCAAAAGTTTGTAAGTTTGCAGATTGAAACCTGCTAAAAACCAGATTTTTATGCACACGAGAAGATGTTTTTGCGCCTTGCTGCTCTTGGGCAGTTCGCTGTGGCTGGCATACGCCGACAAGTGGGACGGCACTATCGACAATACGCTCGATTTGACACTATCGACAATCGACATAAACACCTCGGCGCAGTTGGCACGCGTGGCACAAGCGGCGCAAACCGACGATTTTGCAGGAAAAACGCTGCGGCTGACCGCTGATTTGGACTTGGACAATCGGGCGTGGACGCCTATCGGCTCGCAGGCCAAGCCCTTTGCTGGCACATTCGAGGGCAATGGGCATCAGATTGCCAATGTGAAGGTGTCGGGCAGCGACTGTGTGGGGCTATTTGGCGCAGTTGGCGCAACTGGCGCGGTGCAAAATGTGGCTATCACCAGCGGCACATTCGAGGGCGATAGTCAGATTGGCAGTTTGGCTGGCTACAACGCTGGCACCATTAGCAACTGTTTTGCTATGGCTGTGGTGGAATACAAAAACGGCAAGGCGGGCGGCTTGGTGGGTAACAACGCAGGCACGATTTCGTATGTTTACACCACAGGGCGGCTCTACAAACGCCAAAATGCAACTGGTTTTGTTGGCGGACTTGTGGGCGAAAACAGCGGCACCATAACCGACGGTTACAGCGTGGCACTGGTCGATGGTGAAAATGCTGGCGGCTTGATTGGCAACAACAGCGGCACGCTCGAACGGCTCTATTGGGACAAACAGATGTCGAACCCCAACCAAACCAGCGTGAAAAACGGCACGGCTGCAGGGGCTACCACCAAAGACCAAACCACAGAGATGTACGCCATCTTTTCCTCCGATGCAAAGTGGAAAACAGCCACAAAATACTATCCCGAATTGGCGGTATTTGCTGGCACAGAGTTTTCGTTGGTGTCGGTTTGCCCTGTGGTGTTCCACAAAAATGCATGCGCAGGTGCTGTGAAAAAGTTTGAAGATCAGACCTATTTCACAAGAGCAAATAGCGACAAAAACGGCAACATCGTAACTTGGACTTCTGCGCCTACACCCGACCAAGTCAAGGGACCAATTTCCTGCATTTTGGGCGGTGGAATATACTTTTTGCAGCGCTGCGGACAACAAGAAGCCACACTCACCGCCACGCTTGGCGCATCGCACAAAGATGTGTATGTGGTGGTGGCTGGCTACGACAATTTCACGCCAGGAGCAATAAAAACCAACGGCACATTCGACCTGCACGAGGCATACTGTTTTGGCAACGACGCAACGATGAAAGTCGAATCGGACAAGCCTGCGCTGGGCGGCAACGAAGAGTACCTCTATCTGTTCCACGAATATAAACTCGAAAAGGGCGATGACGGCAAAATCAATACACTTTCGAGCCGAATTGTTGCCGACGATAAAAGTGCCACGCTCAGCGGCTATAAACCCCAAGACTACGGCACTTACATGGTGGTGCGCTATGCGCGCGACGGCCTCTGCCAAACCGAACCGCTGCGCAGCGACGGCGCATTTTTTGTTACTGTGCTGCCGCCACCCGACGCTGGTGCCATAGATTCGACCATGAGCGGACTGATGCACTCGGGCGAAGATTCGTTGCTAATTGGCAGTCTGCGCGATGCCTCGCTCGACACGGCAGCCTACGATGCGCGCAACAAAAAATACAACCAACTGACCTATGCGTGGGATGTTTTCTACAGCCAATACGACTGGGTTACTGGCGATTCACTGCAAAAAACCATACGCATTGCCTCGCGCGATACGCTCACGACCGACTCTTCGATGCTTGTTTTCGATGTGAGCCGCGTGGGCGAGTATTTCATCTACCGCTATGTGCGCAGCGATTGCAGCAAAACGAGCATCTATCTGTCCGAAGGCGTGGTGCATCTCACCGTTTTCGACCCATTCGAGGCGGGCTGTATCGATGGCGATTCGCTGTCGGGGCGGCGCGTGATATGCCAAACCGACCTGACACAGCCCGACAGCATTGCCCAAGCGGCAGCACCGAGCGGCGGTAGCGGCGTTTACGAATATCGCTGGACGGTTGGCGGCGTGCCAATCGCCAATGCCGATTCGGCGTTTTGCCTGATGGATTTGTCGCAGTTGCAGCCGGGCAAACCGCTTGTAGTGCGCCGTGAAGTGCGCGACACCATCGCTCAAGTCGGATGGCAACCGTCGGCCGATTCGGTAACCTACATTCTCTATGCGCCGTTCGATGTGGGCGCAGTGGCAGCCGCAGATTCGACTCTCTGTCTGACCACCGAGCAGCAAATCGATTTGCGTTTGAGCAGTGCGGCAGCGGCTTCGGGCGGCGATGAGGCGCACATTGCCTACCGCTGGACATTGCTGCTGGAGCAGAACGGACAACAGACGCGCGACACACTGCACGACACAGCAGCCGATGCGCTCTATCGTTTCGATTTAAGCAACGCAAAACTGCCACTGACCGTAGTTGCTGTGCGGCAGGTAACCGATGGCGCGTGCCAAGCCGACTGGATAGCCTCGCGCGATACGGTGCGCTACTACATTTCGCGCGAAAGCGAGCAAGAAAGCCCGCTCTGGATTTGCGAGGAGCAGTTGCCCTACGACTACACCTACACGCTGGCCGATGGTAGCGAGAAAGTGCTGCATTTTGCCACCGAAAAAGATACCGTCGCTGTGGACGATGTGAACGCGTTGGGCTGTGCTTTGCGCCTGAAATTCTACATCTTGTTGCGCGGCAAGGCCTCGATTGATGTAACGCGCGAACTCTATGCCTGCCAAACGGCCGATTCGGTAACCATCGGTATCAATTCGCCAGTTGGCTCGCTGCGACAATACACGCTGCGCTACGACGAAGCCGCCACAAAAGCAGGTTTTGAGAACCAAAACAAAGCCACTCTGCCCGACAATCTTGCCATTCCGATTGCTATTCCACAAAATACGCCGCCGGGCATTTATCACGCCTATCTGCAATTTTCCGACGGTGCCGACGAAGGCGTTTGCGCCAGCGCAGAGTACGACATCACCATATCTATCGGGGCTGATGGCTACCTGCACACCAAGTGGAGCGATGTCATTTTTGTCGATAACAACGACAAAAATGGCCGTCCCGATGCCGAAAGCGATCTGTCGTTCACCGCATTTCAGTGGTACAAAGATGGCGAACTGCTGTCGGGCGCTACCGAGTCGTTCTACTACGAGCAGGGCGGCTTGAACGGCGTTTATTACGCTGTTGTAACCACCGCCGATGGCACAACCATGCGCCTCTGCGATATGGAAGTGCGCCCAAGCACGGCACTTGCGGCCGTCGAGGTTGCCGACTTTTCGGCGTTTCCTGTGCCTGCCACAGCGGGCGCACCGCTCACTCTTGTGCTGCCCGAAAACACCCACACGCTCGACATTTACAACGCTTTCGGTACGCTGATTGATACGGAGGCTATTGGCAATCGCCGAGTAGTCGAAATTCACGCTCCTGCGGCGGCTGGGGTCTATCTGTTGCGCGCCAAACTGCCTTCGGGCGCAGTCAAAACCATTAAATTGATTGTGCGATGAGAGCGGCGAAATTTCTATCGGCAGCCTTTTGGGCACTGCTCTGTCCGCTTGCGCTTGTCGGGCAAGAGGTCGCAACCGACTCCGAATCAGTCGATTCCGTGCAATTTGCTTCGCAAAAAGGATCGTACCTGCAAGTGGGCGGCGGCATTGGCGTGAGCGAACTGCACTACGACTTGACGGGCGGCACGATTGCGCCGAAATTCCCGTCGTTTACCGCCAATGTGGGCTACGCCTACTATTTTTTGCCCTACATGGGCATTGGCATCGGGGTGGGTGTGAGCAACTACGGCACAACCGCCACATTCACCGAATCGCAGGTGTGGCAGGGGCTGAACGACGAGTTTGGCGACACCTACGACCACCACACCGACATCGAAAAATGGGAAGAACGGCAGTTGGCTTATATGCTCGAAGTGCCTGTGGCTCTGCGGTTTAAGGAGAATTTCGGGCGGCGTGTAGGCCTGTTTGCGCATATCGGAGCCAAATTTGCCATGCCTATCTATGCCACGCGCCAACTGACCGAAGCCTCCATTGCACACACGGGCTACTATCCGTTTTGGAATCTGACATTGCACGACCTGCCCAGCCGTTTCGAGCGCGAAACATTCGACGGTAAAAAGCACGAAATCAAACATTTTGCCAACTATTACGCCATTGTCTTTGCCGAAATCGGTGCCAATATCAGCCTTGCCAAACGGGTCGATTTGCTGCTGGGCGTGTATGCCAACTGCGGCACATTCAATCTAAATGCCACAAAAGAGGTCGACAAAAAGTCGCTCGGCTTTGCCAACGACCAAAACGGCTACGGCCAATTTATGCCGACTTACGATGGCTTGCTGGCCACAAAAAATGCGGGCAGCGTATTGCCTTGGTCGGTGGGCGTGAAAGCGGAATTCAACTTTTTTGTAGGCAAAACCGAAGAGCAAAAAGCCGCTGCCAAAAAGCGAAAAGAGGAGAAAGCCGCCGCCAAAATACAGCGCGATACCATCTACATTTGCGATACCATTTACCGCGATTTGCCACAAACAGAAATAGCAGTTACGCCCGAAATCCCCAAGCCAGAAACCACAGCGACCGTCAGCGGGCAACAACGCTTGGACAACCTGCTGAAACGCGCCGTCATCTGGTTTCGGTTCGACAGTTACGACCCGATTGTGGAGCCAAGTTATCTGCTCGATTCGGTGAAAGCGATGCTCGGCGCCCATCGCGATGTGGCGATACAAATCAACGGCCACGCCTGCAAAATAGGCCACGACGAGTACAACCAACGGTTGGCCATGCGGCGCGCCAATGCGGTGCAGAGTCTGTTGCAAAAAATGGGCGTTGATGCGCGGCAAATGCGTGTGGCATCGTTTGGTGCCAACTATCCGTTCCACTACAGCGGCGAACACCTGTTGCGCTACGACCGGCGCGTAGAGATTGTGCCAATCACCATGCGCGAGATGGACGACTATTGGGGCAATTTGCCGCAGCCAACCGCCGAGCGTGAACAGATTTACGACAAATACGACTCGTTCCGTGGCGAAGAAGAGGTGAAACACGGCATGTCGCTGGCGCAAATGGCACGCAAGCACTACGGCATCACCGAGTTTTGGGTCTATATCTACGAAGCCAACGCCGACCGCATAGCCGATCCCAACCAACTGCCCGACGGCATCACGCTGATGATTCCGCGCCTCGATACAAAAAATGCCGCCCTACGCGAGCGCGCCAAACGCCTCGAACAGCAGTACAAAGCCAAGTAATGCTGACGCGAAAAGTCGTATCCGTTTTTTACTTTTATAGCAAAAATCTGTGATTTGTCGCCGAAAAATGCTATAAATGTGCTTTTCTTTTCCTGTTTCGGAGCAAATTCTACAACGACGAGGGTATCTGTCGTATGGGTATTTTCGATTTCTTGATGGATAAAAATAGCCTTGTGGATTGATAACTACCGATGATTTTGTTAAAAAAGTATAAATTTCTGCAAATTATTTGCAATTTTGGTGTAGAGGCATTATCTTTGTTCCGAAAAGTTAGAAGTGAGAAGTGATGCGGCAAAGCCGCAATGACAAATTTCAAATTTCAGAATTTCAAATTGTAGGGACGCACCGCGTGCGTCCGAAAATATAGAATATAGAGCATAGACTTTTTAATTACCCAATTACCTAATTTCCAATTATTTAATTATTTGAAAATTGCGGCGTTTCGGCTACCGCAACTTGAAACCTGAAACTTGAGTCAAAAAAAACACGATAAAGCGATTTCTAAAAATTCCATTAACGCACAAAATCAAAACATTATGAAACATTTTTCTCTCTTGGCGACCTTGTTGCTCGCCACCAACGCCATCTGGGCGTACGATTTCCAATCTGGCGATTTGTACTACAACATTACCAGCAGCACCGACCTCAAGGTCGAAGTAACCTGCACAGGCGATGGCGCGGCGGTCTGCTATAAGGACCTTACCTCTGTCACTGTACCCGCTACGGTAGAGTACGACAGCAAAACCTACACCGTTACGGCTATCGGACAAAAAGCATTCTCTGAATGCGAAACGCTCACTACGGTTACCCTGCCGAGTACGATAACAGTAATCGATTGGAACGCATTCGATAACTGCACAGGGCTTACCTCTATCAATCTGCCAGAGGGTTTGACAACGATTGGTCAACACGCCTTCTCCGACACATCTATTCCGTCGATTACTCTGCCGAGCAGCCTCACCACTATCGGTACTCACGCATTCTGGGGTTGTAACAAACTGACCGAGATTGAGATTCCAGGCAGCGTTGCCGAGATTCCTTACCAAGCATTCCATGGCTGCACAGCACTGACCACGGTTACACTCAACGACGGCACAACAGGTATTGGAGCAAATGCATTTTTTGAATGCACCAGTCTTTCTACCATCAATTTTCCAGCAGGCTTGAAAACAATCGGCGATCTGGCTTTTATTCGATGCGAGAACCTCAACGCTATCACGCTTCCCGATGGATTGGAGAGCATTGGCAAGTTTGCTTTCGATGGGTGTGGAATGTTCAATGTCGTTGTACCAAACAGCGTAACCTCTATTGGTGGCAATGCATTCAATAATTGCAAAAATGTGGAGTACAAAGGCTCGGCATCAGGCGCACCTTGGGGCGCATATTATGTCAATGCGTATATTGAGAACGATATCATCTATTCCGATGATACAAAAAAGACCCTATTGCTCGCTAGCCGCACAATCTCGGGCGATGTTGTCATTCCCGACGGCGTCGAAACCATCGCCAAGGAGGCGTTCGGCTACTGCGACAATATGACATCGGTTACAATTCCAAGCACTGTAAAAACTATCGAATATAGTGCGTTCTCTTCGTGCGATGGGCTGACATCGGTTACCTTCAACGGCGGCGTAGAAACTATCGGAGAGAGTGCTTTCGTTGGGTGTACGGGTTTGACCGCCATCGACCTTCCCGAAGGCGTAAAGACTATCAGCGATTATGCCTTCAATGAGTGTACCAAATTGGCAACTATCACGCTGCCAAGCAGTTTGACCGAGGTCGGCGTTGATGCCTTCGACCTGACGGCGTGGAGCAACAGCCAACCCGACGGCGTGCTGTATTTGGGTACGGTTGTGTGCGGCTACAAAGGCACTATGCCAGCAGCGACAAGCATCGACATCAAAGACGGAACAACCCTGATTGCCAACAATGCATTCTACAGAAAGAGCAATCTTGTAGGCGTTACTTTTCCAAGCAGTGTAAAGGTTATCGGTATGGAGGCTTTCTATTCCACCAATCTCCTCGACTGCACAGTGCCAAACACAGTAACCTCGGTCGGCGCAGATGCATTCTATTTTGTGCCGAATATCGCCTACAGTGGCACACTTACAGACGCTCCATGGGGGGCTCTAACGCGGAATGGCTATGTGGAGGGCAATTTTGTATATACCGACAACACCAAAAAAACGCTCTCGGCGTGCAGCACTTTGGCCGCTGGCGACATCACGATTTCCAGCACAGTAACGACCATCGGTGATTGGGCTTTCAACTACTGCGACCAAATAACCTCCGTTACCATTCCCGAAGGGGTAACGACTATCGGCGAAGGTGCGTTCAAGTCTTGCTATGAACTTCAAACGGTTACTATTCCAAGTACGGTAACTTCTATTGGCAAATACGCGTTTGCATACTGCACACAGATTCATTCCCTTACCGTCCCCAATGAAGTAGCCACTATCGACAACAATGCGTTTCAGCAAATAACGAATGTGATTTACAACGGCACAGCCACTGGCTCGCCTTGGGGCGCAAAGAGTGTGAATGGCATCGTGGACGGCTATCTCATTTATGCCGATGCCGACAAGACCACGCTCTTGGCATGCCGCACAGATGCAACAGGCGTTATCACTATTCCCAGTAGCGTAACCACAATTCGTGAAAATGCCTTTGCTGCCTGCGTAGATATTACATCGGTAGAGATTCCAAACACTGTTACTTCTATTGGTATTGCGGCTTTTGGGAATGTACTCAATGTTGTCTATAGCGGAGAGGTTATGGGCGCACCATGGGGCGCACGAAGCCTGAATGGCTACGCCGAAGGCATTTTTGCCTATGTGGACAACACCAAAGAGACACTCATCACATGCTCTACAGGCGCAAAAGGCGACATCATTGTTCCCGATGGGGTAACGGCTATCGGCAGGCGTGCTTTTAGGTTCTGCTTGGATATCACTTCCCTTACGCTACCAGCAAGTGTAAGTGCGTTAGGCGATGAAGTCTTTAGTTATAGCGGCATCACCTCTATCACCGTTCTTGCCACGACACCACCCGAAACCCAAGAAGGAACCTTTTACGATGTGAATGATAACCTAACGATTCACATTCCGTGCGGCTCGCTGGCAGCCTATACCGACAAGGACTGCGCATGGAGCAAGTTCACAGGTCAGTTTGTGGAATTGTTCGACTACACGCTGTCCGTTACCTCGAAGGACAACGCGATGGGTTCTGTGCGTATCACGAAAGAGGCTACCTGCGCCGACAACAAGGCGACATTCGAGGCTATTGCCAACAAGGACTACCAATTCAAGCAGTGGAGCGACGGCAACACCGACAACCCGCGCACCGTTACGGTAGATGAGAATCTGTCGTTCGAGGCGCAGTTCGTATCCGCCCCCACGGCACTCGAAACCGCCCAAACGCTCGATCTCCACACCCAAAACGGTCGCATCATCTGCGAAGGCGACTTCCAAATTTTCGACCTGCTCGGCCGCAATGTAACCCGCCTAAACGGCTCGCTGAACGGCGTTTATATCGTGAAAGTGGGCGACAAGGCGCAGAAAATTGTTGTTAGTAGCAAATAGCAAGAATAGATTTTTAAGAAGATAGAGCATAGAACATAGATTGTAGAGCCGTCACATTGTGGCGGCTCTACTGTTTCCGTGCAGAATGTAGTGGAAACCGCCTAATTCTAAATTCATAATTAGCCCAAAATATTCCCCCTTGGGGATTGAGAGGGTCTGATAAATTGTAGGGACGCAGCAGACCATGTCCCTTTTTGTGCTTTGCCGTTGCAGTTGCCGTACTTTTGTTCTGCCGCGTGAATGCCAATGTCGTGCAGAATAGCCGCCACCTCTAAAGTGAAA
>CAVBBP010000045.1:0-22028 GCA_963593685.1 Segatella copri | reverse complement strand
GCGCCCCTGCCGCGACTTTTCTTTAATTCTTGATTTTGCTCACGCTCGGCAAATCAAAAACGAGTTTTTATTTGCGCTCGCTAAATCGCAAAATTGGTTCGTTTCTTTTGGTTGTCAAAAGAAATGAACGAAAAAAAATAGAAAATTTTATTTGTGAAACTTAAGTAAAAAAAACACGACAAGGCAATTTATAGAAATCCCCAAGAGATGAAAAACCGTCTGTACATACTCGCTCTCTGTTGCGTTGGCGCGTTGGCGGCGTTTGCCCAAGCGGGGCGCGACACCTACCAATTTCTCAATTTGCCGACATCGGCACGGTTGGCGGCTTTTGGTGGTGCCAATGTGTCGATAAACGATGGCGACCTGAATTTGGCGTTCCAAAATCCAGCACTGATGAGCGGCAGCACGCACAATGTGCTGACTTTCAACTACATGTACTACATTTCGGACATCAATCTGGCATCGGTGGCCTACGGACGCTCGTTTGGCAAAGACAACCACATGCTGTTCGGCATACAGTATATCGACTACGGCAAATTTACCGAAACCAGCGTTACCGACCAAACGCTCGGCACATTCACAGCCAAAGATTTTGCCCTCTATGTGGGCTACGCGCGCACGCTGCCGCTCGGCTTCACAGTGGCCGCCACCTGCAAACCCATCTATTCGGTTTACGAACGCTACCAGAGTTTTGGCGTTGCGTTCGACATTGGCGCGCACTACCAAAACGATTCGCTCGGCCTCTCGCTCGGTCTTACGCTGCGCAATGCTGGCTGGCAATTTACGGGCTATTACTCTATCGATGGCAAGCAGCACCGCGAAACCTTGCCGCTCGACCTCGAACTCGGCATCTCCGAACGGTTCAAACATGCGCCTATACGCCTGTCGCTCACCATACACAATATGCAACGCTGGAATCTTGGCTACGAACGCGCCAGCAAAGTACTCGAAGCCGAAAGCACCACCGACGATGTGAAATGGTACGATATGATGTTTCGCCACACCATTTGGAGTCTCGAAATTCTGCCAACGAAAAATCTCCACTTTGCAGTGAGTTACAACCACCGCCGCCGTGCCGAAATGAAGACCAAAGACTGGAAAACCGCTGCGGGATTTGCCTTCGGAGCGGGCATCAAAATAAAAATGTTTAGCGTCGGATTTTCGTTGGTGCCGTACCAAGTGGGCAACCTCTCGTACCACGCCACATTGAGCGTCAATCTGGCGGAATTTGGCGCAAAATAAGACGGATATGAAACGAATAATTGTGGCGATAGACGGCTACTCGTCGTGCGGCAAAAGCACTATGGCCAAAGATTTGGCGCGGCGTGTGGGCTATGTCTATGTCGATACGGGTGCCATGTACCGCGCGGTGTCGCTCTATGCGCTGCGCCACGGCATCATCACTGCCGATAGCATCGACGAACAACGGTTGCAACAGGTCATCGGCAACATCGAAATCGGCTTCCGCCCCAATGCCGACGGCAAACAAGAGACCTACCTGAACGGCGAAAATGTGGAGCAAGCCATTCGCACGCTCGAAGTGGCCAACGGCGCAAGTCGTGTAAGCACCATCGGTTTTGTGCGCCGCGAACTCGTGCGCCAGCAGCAGCGCATGGGGGCGCAAAAAGGCATTGTGATGGACGGGCGCGACATCGGCACGGTAGTTTTCCCCGATGCCGAACTGAAACTGTTTCTCACTGCCTCGCCCGAAGTGCGCGCCCAACGCCGCTACGACGAGATGTGCGCCAAAGGCGAAGCCGCCGACTACGCCCAAGTACTTGCCAATGTAAAAGAGCGCGACTACCGCGACACACACCGCGCCGAAAGTCCGCTGCGCCAAGCCCCCGACGCCATTCTCATCGACAACTCACACCTGACCCCCACCGAACAAAACGCCCTGCTGCAACGCCTCTTCGACGAACGCACACGAGAATAGTAAGACGAATTAGGAGGGAGGAGTGGTGCGGCAGAGCCGCAATTTCAAATTTCAGTGTTTCAAATTTCAGATTTCAAATTTCAAATTGTCGGATTAGCCCAATAAACTTAGAAACAAAAATTGCGACAACAATTTTGAAAAACCAGAAATAAAAATTCAACGCTTCAACAAAAAAGGACGCACTGCAGTGCGTCCTTACTTGTTGATTTGGTTTCCAACCCCTCCGAAAAACTGTCGTTTTTCTCGTCCCCTTGCAAAGGGGACAGGTTCGCGCCTTTGTTGGTACAGTTCTCTCCCCTTTTCAAGGGGAGTACCTGCGGAGCAGGGGTAGGGTTGGAAAATAACTCGATAATTCAATGATTTTTTCGGGGAAAATGGGGAAGAAGTCTACGACCAAGACCAATTTACAAATTGACAAATTTATTCGCTTCAACACTTCAACAATTCTGAAATTCTGAAATTGTTTCTTGCCATACTGACCAACATCAACGCGTTAAACTTATCAACGACCAATCGACCAATCAACCCAAACTTTCAACTTTACACACTTTTCACACTTTCTACTTTCAACTAATTTTCGTACCTTTGCAAGTGTAAACCAAACGGAGGACAAAACGATGGCAACAATCACACTGGAATACGACGCGCGGAACAGTTTTGCAAAAAAAACTATCGATTACATTCTATCTTTGGGCATTTTTTCGACAGGAGAAAAGCACAAAACAAGTTTTGAAAAGTCGCAGGAAGATATAAAGTGTGGCCGTGTTTTTACCGCAAAAAATGGTAAAGATTTGGTTAATCAGTGTTTAAGATGAAATACACCATCGTTTTTACCAATAACTTCAAGAAAGATTTAAGGAAGTGTGTCAGTAGAGGGTGCGATGTGTCAATTTTGGAAAAAGTGGTTGATTTACTCGCTGAAACTGGAACACTACCATCTAAATACAAACCCCGCAAACTGACAGGCAACTACAAAGATCATTGGGAGTGCCATTTGCAGCCCGATTGGCTATTGGTCTGGCGACAAAACGACAAAGAGTTAATCCTGCTTTTTACAAATACTGGCACGCACACCGACCTATTCAGATAACAAACACACAAACGCCCCCGAACTCGTCGGAGGCGTTTCTTTTTCGCCCTATGGAAAAGGGTTGTGGAGCATATCGGACTCGAACCTACACGACTTGCGTCACCAGATCCTAAGTCTGGCGCGGCTACCAATTACGCCAATGCCGCAAATGCGCTGCAAAATTAGCAATTTATTTGCAAAACACAAAAAAATGCATCTGCCGAAATTTGAAATTTGAAATTATTTTGGCAATATCAAAATAATGTTGTACTTTTGTGGTGCTGATTTGCACAATTTTGTGTGCCGATTGGCAGACATAATAAAGGCGTTTATTGACGCTCTGTTCTGACGGAATGAAATGTCGCAACTTTCAAGAGAATTCAGGACTTAGCAACGATAGATGCCCTCGGAATGTAAGCATATTTGCCGCTTGTATTGGTTGGCACATTGTCTTATGTTCGCGTGGGTTTCGCGTTGTCAGTTCTAATTTTCTGGGCAATGCGACAGCCTCATTTCGTGGAACGGCAATAGTCGAATTCCACGCTTTTTTATTGTGCCTATTTGAACGAAAAAATCAACTATTTTCAAAATTTATTAACCATCTAAAAAATTAAAAATCATGAGAAAAATTAGATTTTTTGCAGCACTTTGCTGCATTGTAGCGGTGTGTGCTGCTTGCGACTCAAAAAACGAGCCGAAAAACGAGAGCGAGAACAATGGCGAGAACAATGGTTCGGACAACACAGAAACCACACTCGACATTGTGAGTACGAACAAAGTAAACAACTTCTATGGGACTATCTACGAGGTAATACTCAGAGATGGAAGCCGTATGTATTTTGGTCTTAAAAACTCCAAAGAGGTCAGAATGGGGTGCTGGTCGTACTTCTACGATGGTGCTGAAGATGAGTATGATACATATAGCGAGTACGAATACAAAGGCAACTTTGTGGTGCCTAAAAAGGTAAAGTTGGAGGGAACCGAATACACTGTAACCGAACTCTATGATATGGCAGAGACTGGTACGATGTCATCGTCTTGTAAAAATGATATCTGTACAGATACCACAGAATATCCTAACACAAAGTTGCTGTCGGTGTATATACCAAACACCATTAGAGACATCTCTTCTGCCTTTAACTGGTGTACATCTCTCAAGTCGGTGGAGTTCGAAGAGGGTAGCATATTGAAAGGATGTTCGCATGCCTTTTCTCGTTGCACCTCTCTGACGGACATTGTTTTGCCAAACACTGTTTCGGACATCGAATATGCTTTTAAAGGGTGTACATCATTAGAGAGCATAACCTTACCAGAGAGCGTCACTGCCACTAAAGGTGCTTTTAGTGGTTGTACTGCTCTAAAGAGTGTGGTCTTGCCTGAAGAACTCAAAACAATAGGTGATGAAGCATTCAAAGGCTGTACTGCATTAGAGACTATCAATCTTGATAAAGTTACATCTCTTGGTTATGGAGCGTTTCAAAATTGTAAAAGTTTGAAAAAGGCTGATTTGAGTAATTTAGTTGGTGAGTTAAGTTATCATGCATTCGAAGACTGTGAGAGTTTAGAAACATTGATTTTGGGTGCTAATGTAACAGAGATCGGTTGGTGGGCATTTGGCGGTTGTAAAAATTTGCAAGACCTATATTGCTATGCGACAACACCTCCTTCGTCGTATTTTGGTTTCCAAGATTTGCCTTTTGTTCTTCATGTCCCTGCAAGCGCTATTGAAGCATACAGAAGCACAAGCACTTGGTCCGATGTATATGGAGGTACAGATGGGGAGCGCACCATTGTAGCCATAGAATAGCACTCTTTTTGAACTCTGCTAATTTTGTTATGCGGCACGGGATCTTGTAATCTTGTGCCGTTTTTTTTGCGCCCAAAATCCGTGCCGCCAACTAAATTTGGCAAATTCGCCCGAAAAGTGTAACTTTGCAGTTCAATTTTTGGACAGATTTTTTTGCAGAAAAACAGACTTTTATGGACAAAAACACCGTCATCGGGTTCGTGCTTATCGGCCTGATACTCATAGGTTACAGTTGGTACATTCGCCCAAGCGCCGAAGAACAGGCTGCCGCACAACATCGCCGCGACTCTATCGCTGCGGTGCGCGAAGCCGAACGCCTTGCCGCCATGCTCGAAGCCGAATTGCAGCAAGAAGAGGCCGCTAAAACCGACGCCACTACGCGCGATAATACGGCCATTTATGGCGATTTTGCCGCTGCCGCCGAAGGCACAGAGCAGTTTACCACGCTCGAAAACAGCCAGTTGCAACTCACCATCAGCAACAAAGGCGGACGCATCAGCGCAGCGCGGCTCAAAAACTATGTAACCACCGATTCGCTGCCGCTCTACCTGTTCGAGGGCGACGAGAGCCAATTCGGATTCACGCTGCTGACCAGCAACCACCGCGTTATCAGCACGCAAGACCTCTATTTTGCGCCCATCGTGGTCGATTCGCAAACCGTGGTGATGCGCCTTGCCGTGAACGACGAGAGTTACATCGACTTCCGCTACACGCTTGCGCCCGACGACTATATGCTGCACTTCGACATTGCAGCGCACAACATGGCACCCTACCTCAATCCGCAGATGAACACGATAGAGATGCGCTGGGAACAGGACATTCGCCAACAAGAGCGCAGCCGCAAGTTCGAGAGCCGCTACACTACGCTCAACTACCGCTACGCCGGCGACGACATGGAGCAGTTGAGCGAATCGAAAGACGACATCGAAAAGACCTCGGGGCGCGTGCAGTGGATTGCCTTCAAAGACCAATTTTTCAGCACCATACTCATTGCCGACGAGTCGTTTCTATCGCCCACGCTACAAAGCAGCATCATCGACAAACGACCGGGCTACCTGAAGCACTACAAAGCCGAAACATCGGTGGCATTCGACCCGAAAGGTGAGAAACCGACACAGTTCCGCCTGTTTATGGGACCGAATCAGTACAAAATTTTGCGCAGTTACGACGACAATATCGACAACAGCGACGACCGCCTGCGCCTCGAAAAAATCATTCCGCTGGGCTGGGCGATATTCCGCTGGGTGAGCGAGTGGTTTGTTATTCCGCTGTTCAACTTCCTGAACCGCTACATCGCCAATTTTGGTATCATCATCTTGCTGATGACCATTGTGGTGAAATTGGTGCTGCTGCCGTTCACCTACAAATCGTATATGTCGACCGCCAAAATGCGTGTATTGAAGCCGCAAATCGACGAAATCACCGCCAAATATCCGCCCGAAAAGGCGATGGAACGCCAGCAAGCCACCATGGCTTTGTACCGCAAAGTGGGTGTCAGTCCCATGAGCGGCTGCCTACCAATGCTACTGCAAATGCCGATACTGTTTGCCATGTTCGCCTTTTTCCCCACGGCCATCGAACTGCGGCAACAGAGTTTTCTTTGGGCGCACGACCTATCGAGTTACGACGCTATCGTTAGTTGGAACGCCTACATTCCCATCATCACGCCCTATTTTGGCAACCACATCAGTCTGTTTTGCTTGCTGATGACCATCACCAATATCATCTACACCAAGATAAACATGTCGACCCAAGCGGGCATGAGCGACCAGATGAAAGTGATGAAATGGATGATGTACCTGATGCCGCTCATGTTCCTTTTCATTTTCAACGATTACGCATCGGGATTGAGTTACTACTACTTCATTTCGCTGCTCTTCACCATTCTGCAAACCTACATTTTCCGCCTCTGCATCGACGAGAAAAAACTGTTGGCCAAACTCGAAGCCAAGAAAGCCAAACCCGCCAAAAAATCGGGCTTCCTCGCTCGCCTCGAAGCCGCCCAGCGCGAACAAATGAAAGCCATGCAGCAACAACGAAAACGCTGAATGACAATTAGTAGCAAGAAGCAAGATAGAAGTAGCAAGAAGAGATTTTAAGAACATAGAAGATAGAACATAGACAAAATTAGTGTGAAAGTCTATAAAGCGAAAAGTTAAAAGTAGGGACGCACCGAGTGCGTCCGAACGATTCAACGCTTCAACAACTTGAAACCTGAAACTCTGAAATAAAACCTCACAGACCAACACCAACGCGCTAAACTAATCAACTAATCAACTAATCAACTAATCAACCAAATTTGAAATATGAAACCCTTTGGAACCATTTTAACTCTAACTGCAATGCTTATGCTAACCGCTTGCAATCACCGTGAGAATCCGTTTCTGACCGAGTGGAACACGCCCTACGGCTTGCCGCCATTCGACCAGATAGAAGAGGCCGATTATCTGCCCGCCATACGCGAAGGCATTGCTCAGCAACAGGCCGAAATCGATGCCATTGTGGCCGATACTGCCGCACCGACATTTGCAAATACTATCGAAGCCTACGAAAAGTCGGGCAAACTGCTCGCCAAAGTGGTCGGCGTGCTGTTCAATGTGGTAGAAACCGACGGCAACGACCGCCTGAACGCTATTGTCGAAGAGGCACTGCCGCTCATCGCCGAGCACAGCGACAACATCTTTATGAACGCCGACCTCTACAAGCGTGTGGCAGCGATTTATGCACAAAAAGAGTCGCTCGACCTCACGCCCGAACAGGCCACCGTACTCGAAAACACCAATCGCCACTTTGTGCGCAACGGCATTGCACTCGATGCCGACAAACAGGCACGCCTGCGCGAAATCAATAAACAACTGTCGGGCTTGGAGCAGAAATTTGGCACAAATCTGTTGGCCGAAAACAACGCCTTCCAACTGCTGCTCGACGAATCGGATTTGGCAGGACTGCCCGAAGGCGTGCGCAATGCCGCTGCCGAAGCCGCCACCGCCGCTGGTCACAACGGAAAATATCTGATTACGCTGCACGCCCCGAGCCGCATTCCGTTCCTGCAATACAGCGAGCGCCGCGACCTGCGCGAAAAGGTGTACAAAGCCTATATCAATCGCGGCAACAACGGCAATGCCAACGACAACAACCAAATTGTGCTCGACATTATGCGGCTGCGCATCGAAAAAGCCAAACTGCTCGGGTTCAATACGCCCGCCGACTTTATTCTCGACGAAACGATGGCCAAAACTGCGCCAACGGTCGATAAATTCCTCGGCGAGATATTCGTTGCGGCCAACAACAAAGCCAAAGCCGAGCGCACCGAACTGCAAAAACTCATCGACCGCGACCACAGCGGCTTCAAACTCGAAGCGTGGGACTGGGACTACTACACCGAACGGTTGCGCCGCGAAAAATACGCCCTCAACGAGGACGACATCAAGCCCTATTTTCAGATGGAACGCGTGCGCGAAGGCGTGTTTGCGTGCGCACACAAACTCTACGGGCTGAATTTCGAAAAACTCGACTCGGTGCCGATTTATCACCCCGATGTGGAGGCGTTCAAAATAACCGATGCCGACGGTTCGCTCATCGGGCTGTTCTACACCGACTACTATCCGCGCGCCAGCAAACGCGGCGGCGCATGGATGAACGACTACCGCAGCCAGCAAAACATCGACGGACACATGGTGCGCCCCATTGTGGTGAATGTGGGCAACTTTACCAAACCGACCGCCAACGCGCCGTCGCTACTCACGCTCGACGAGGTGGAAACGCTCTTCCACGAGTTTGGACACGCCCTGCACAGCCTGCTGTCGCAATGCCACTACCCAAGCGTGAGCGGCACCAATGTGCCCCGCGATTTTGTGGAGATGATGAGCCAAATAAACGAAAATTGGGCGTTCGAACCCGAAGTGCTGGCCATGTATGCCAAACACTACCAAACGGGCGAAACTATTCCCGATTCGTTGGTTGAGAAAATCAACCGCAGCCTGCTGTTCAACCAAGGTTTTGTAACCACCGAACTGACTGCCGCCGCCATTCTCGATATGAAATGGCACGAACTGACCAGCGTCGATGGCATCGATGTGCAGGCGTTTGAAAAGGCAAAAATGGCCGAAATCGGGCTTATTCCCGAAATTGCGCCGCGCTACACCACTACCAATTTCAACCATGTGTTCAACAACGGCTATTGCGCTGGCTACTACAGTTACCTCTGGGCCGAAGTGCTCGACAAAGATGCGTTCGAACTGTTCCGCCAGAACGGCATTTTCGACCTTGCCACAGCGCGCTCGTTCCGCACCAACTGCCTCGAAAAAGGCGGCAGCGAAGACCCCATGACGCTCTTCGTGCGCTTCCGTGGCGCCCAGCCCAACCCCGACGCCATGCTGCGTGGCCGCGGCCTGAAATAGAGGGCAGCACAGCCGCAAAATCAAATTTTCGCATATCAAACGAGAGGAAAGGGTTTGTTCTCTTTCCTCTCAAAATTTTGTACAAGTGCGTGCGCTCCGTTGCTGTTGATTTGCAGATTCGGTTATTTTTGGAACCACATAAATAAGTAGAGACGCCACATTGTGATGTCTCTACAATCATTGAATCTGAAATCTAAATTTGCGGCTTTGCCGCCCCTTAATTCTTAATTCAAAATTCTTCATTAGAATCAGAGCCCTTCGGGTAGGTTGGTGTGGAGCGTTTTGTGGGCGTGGTCGATGTCGCAGATAAACTCTTCGCACACGGGTATCAGGCGGTCGCCGATGGCAAAAAGCGCGTTGGCGGTGCTGTCGTCCACCGC
Organism: Segatella copri; assembly: GCA_963593685.1. Classification (GTDB taxonomy): domain Bacteria; phylum Bacteroidota; class Bacteroidia; order Bacteroidales; family Paludibacteraceae; genus W0P28-013. The sequence continues at coordinate 12,436 of CAVBBP010000045.1, read as the reverse complement.
ATCGATGATGCCGATCGTGCCCAGTTTTTGGTCGATTACAGTGAAGCCCACAAAGTAGTCGAGCGCCAACTGTTCGCTGTCGGCAGCAAGCGACTTGTCGATGTAGATGATTTTGTTGCAGAGTTTGCGCGCACTGGCTTCGTCGTCGATGTCGAGAAATTTGACAAGTTTGGTCGCTGCGTTTTTGTCGCGCACCGTTTCGATGAAAAATGGCACAAAAATGCCGTCCATGTCGAACACAAAGTAGCGACACTGCTCCCAATCGAAATCGACATCGATTTGGCACGCCACTTCGCCGCTCACGCCGTGCGTTTTGCCCGTTGCACCAGCCCCCAAAAGTTCCGCTGCGGTTATCATTTTTTCGGCGTTTCTTGTGGCAAAACAAACTCCTGTTTGCCGCGTTTGAGCGCACGCACGATGAGCCAAACGCCCAAAATCACAAACGGAACGCTCAACCACTGCCCCATGTTGAAGGTCATATCGGCTTCGAATGCCGACTGGTCGTTTTTGAGAAGTTCGATAATCTGCCGCGCCACAAACACGCCCGTGAACCCGATGCCCGACAGCAGTCCGTAGTATTTGCCGCCCTCTTTGCGCCAATAGAGCCAAATGAGCAGCACCGAAACGATGAGATATGCCAACGCTTCGTACAGTTGTGTGGGGTGGCAGGGCAGCCACTCGTTGGGCGGGCAGCAGAGTTGTGGCGAGAGGCACGCCTCGAAGTTGTCCACTGTGCCGCAAAATTGCTCATGTCCGCGCAAAAACACAAAACCCCACGGCAGGTCGGTGGGCGTGCCGTAAATTTCGGAGTTCATCAGGTTGCCGATGCGTATCATGCAAGCCACAGGCGCACAGCCGATAAAAAGCCTGTCGCCCAGCCACCACATTTTCTGTTTGGTCAGATATTTCGACAGCAGCCAGCAGCAGAGCAAAATGGCCATTGCGCCGCCGTGACTGGCCAGTCCGCCGTGCCACACCATCGGAATTTCGGCGAGATTTTCGCGGTAATAGTCCCAATCGTAGAAAAAAACATGCCCAAGGCGTGCGCCCACAATCACTGCAACGACCATCCAAATAAACACCTTGTCGAGCCACGAGTCGGGCGCGCCGTCGTGTTTGAAAGTCTTGCCAATGAGCGTGATGCCCAAAAAGAATCCTGTGGCGTACAAAAGTCCATACCAGCGCACAGCCAGCGAACCGACAGAAAAAACTACGGGGTCGGCATCCCAAACGATACTCAAAAACATAATTTATCGATTTTCCAACAAATTGACACCGCAAAAATACACAATTTATTCCACATTTTCGGGCGTGTGCTGCCGTGTTTCGTGGGTAAAGTCGAGTTGTTAAAATGTAATTTGCTGATTTTGAGTGAATTAACTATTTTTAGCGGAACATTTTTTGGCAAAACGGCGTGCGTTTGGAAAAAAAGTAGTACTTTTGCCGCGGTTTTTGTTTCGAAAGCCATTTTTTGAACCAAATTTATCAACTAAATTTTTTGTACTATGGAAGTAGAAGAAAAAGTGAAAGAGATAATCGCGGAAAAACTCGGAAAAAACATCTCGGAAGTTACCAATGAAGCCAGTTTCACCGCCGACCTTGGCGCTGACTCGCTCGACACAGTAGAACTGATAATGGAGTTTGAAAAAGAATTCAACATCACCATTCCCGAAGATGCTGCCGAAAAAATCGTAACAGTAGGCGACGCCATCGAACAAATCAAGGCAAATGTCGCTTAAATAAGCACTTTTACCCCCTTTTGTATGGAACTAAAACGAGTTGTGGTAACAGGACTTGGTGCCGTAACTCCGCTCGGAAACACTGTCCCCGAATTGTGGGACAGCGTTGTTCGTGGGCGTAGTGGCGCAGCACCTATCACGCTGTTCAACCCCGAAAAATTCAAAGTACATTTCGCTTGCGAGGTAAAAAACTTCGACGCGACTCCATTCATCGACCGCAAGGAACTGCGCAAGATGGACCGCTACGAGCAGTTTGCCATGATTGCCGCCGACCAAGCCATTGCCGACTGCGGCATCGACTTGGAACAGACCGATAAGAACCGCGTTGGCGTGATTTTCGGCGTGGGCATCGGTGGGCTTCGTTCGTACGAAGACGAAATGCTCGACTACGCCAAAGTGCGCGATACTATCGGGCCACGCTTCAATCCGTTTTTGATGACAAAACTGATTCCAAACATGGCGTCGGGCTTCATCTCGATAAAATATGGTCTGCGTGGGCCAAATTTCACCACCACGGCCGCCTGCGCCTCGTCCAATTTGGCACTCTCCGAAGCGTTCAACTACATACGCCTAAACAAAGCCGATATGATTGTTGTGGGCGGTGCAGAATCGGTCATCTCCGAATCGTGCATTGGCGCATTCAGTTCGATGCACGCGCTCTCCACACGCAACGACTCGCCCGCCACGGCTTCGCGCCCATTTAGCAAGAGCCGCGACGGATTTGTGCTTGGCGAAGGGGGCGCAGTACTTATTCTCGAAGAGTACGAACACGCAGTAGCACGCGGTGCAAAAATCTACGCCGAATTGGCGGGCTGCGGACTCAGTGCCGATGCCTACCACATGACCGCTCCCGACCCCGAAGGGCACGGTGCCGAATTGGTAATGCGCAACGCCATTGCCGATGCGCAACTCGCCATCGAGGATATCGACTACATCAATCTGCACGGCACCTCTACGCCGCTCGGCGATGTGGCGGAAATGCACGCTGTGAAACAACTTTTTGGCAAACACGCCTACAAACTCAATATGAGCGCCACCAAATCGATGACGGGCCACCTGCTTGGCGGTGCTGGCGCTATCGAGGCGGTTATCAGCGTGCTGGCGTTGAAGCACGGCATTGTGCCGCCCACCATCAATTTCGACGAGAGCGACAAAGACCCTGATGTGGACTACGACCTGAATTTCACCTTCAATACAGCACAAAAACGCGAACTGCGCACCGTCCTCTCGAACACATTCGGCTTCGGCGGACACAACGCTGCGGTTCTTTTCAAGAGAGTGTGAAAGTTTTTTGGTTGATTGGTTGATCAGTTGATTGGTTGATGAGTTTAACGCATCAATAAAGGTCTGTAGATTTCTAATTTTTGGTTGTAGCCCCCTTTCCCGTTTCCCCCGATAGGGGGAAAGGTCTTTTGGCTAATTAAGAATTGTGAATTTAGAATTATGAATTTTTGCGTTCAAAAGCGCCGCAATTTTCAAATTTTCAAACAATTAAGTAATTGAAAATAAGGTAATTAAGTAATTAAAAACACTTCTCACTAAAAAATTCCTCACTCCTAATTCCTCACTCCTCACTCAAAAAAAATGTCCCCTCGCCAACCACTTGCACACTTTTTCAAACCCAACTGCATTGAGGCAGGTTGCGACGAAGCGGGTCGTGGTTGCTTGGCGGGACCCGTCTTCGCAGCCGCGGTGATTTTGCCCGACGACTTTGAAAATCAGTTACTTAACGACAGCAAACAACTCACCGAGCGGCAGCGCGAAATGCTCCGCCCTATCATCGAGCGCGAGGCGGTGGCTTGGGCGGTGGCGCAGGTGTCGCCGCACGAAATCGACGAGATTAACATATTGAACGCCAGCATTTTGGCAATGCACCGCGCCATCGATGCGCTGGCGGTGCGCCCCGAGCATCTCATTATCGACGGCAACCGCTTCAAACCCTACCGCGACATTCCGCACCAAACTATCGTCAAAGGCGATGGCAAATACTTGTCGATTGCCGCTGCATCGGTCTTGGCCAAAACGCACCGCGACGAGTATATGCGCCACTTGGACACGCAGTTTCCGCACTACGGCTGGCGCGACAACAAAGGCTATCCCACCGCTGCCCACCGCGCCGCCATCGCCCAATATGGCACCACACCGCACCACCGACTCACCTTCCAACTGCTCGACACACAACTGAAATTGGCTCTCTGATTTTTATCTGCTTGCAGCCATTTTTGTGCCGTTCAACCTTTTTTTGTCGATTTATTGCCTGAATTTCAAGAAAAAACACTATTTTTGCAACAATTTTTGAAGCATTTGGGCGTTCTATCGTTGTGGAATTGTATTTTGTCTATGCTCAAAAAGAAACATAGAACGCTGGCGTGTGCGCTGCTGTGTGTGGCTTCGGTGGCTATGGCACAGCGCAATCCCGACCTTGTCAAATACTATCTGGAATTTGGCATCAATGGGGGCGGCGCATTCTATTTGGGCGATGTCAATAGCGTGCCTTTTACCAAAATGGGACCATCGTTTGGCGCATTTGGCAAGTACAAATTCACAGGACACCACGAACTCGGTATCGAGGTAAATGGCGGCTGGGCAGGCATCGAACGGGTCGAAGGACAGACACGCACCACCGATTTTGTCGATTTGAGCGTGCTTTATACTTTCAACTTTTGGAACTATGGCGCACGCCGCTACGAAGAGAATGCTTCGAACATCACGCCCTATGTATTCGCAGGGTTAGGCGTAACCACCTACGATTTGGCGCATACACGCGTTGCAGCCAGTTTCCCGTTCGGACTGGGCGTGAAAGTGAAAATAGGTCGCCGCTGGAATGTGGGCGTGGCGTGGACAATGCACAAACTGTTTGCCGACAATTTCGACGGCGTGGACGACCCCTACAACCTGAACGCAGGGCTGTTTAGCAACCGCGACTGGCTGTCGAACTTTGGGCTGTACCTGTCGTGCGACTTTTTGCAAATTTGCGCACCGTGCCGCAAACTGGAAAAGATAAAAACAAAAACGAAATCGAGACGATAACTGTGGAATCGTACAAACAGCAAATCGATACAACAAAACTGCCAACACACATCGCCATCATCATGGACGGCAATGGACGCTGGGCAAAAGAGCGTGGCTACGACCGACTGGTGGGTCACCAAAATGGCGTGGTGTCGGTGCGCAAAGTAACCGAAGCCGCCACCGAAATCGGCATCAAATACCTGACACTCTACACTTTCAGCACCGAAAACTGGAACCGCCCACAAGCCGAAGTCGATGCGCTGATGGAACTTTTGGTCGAAAACATTGTGAAAGAGACACCCACTTTCCACCAAAATAATATCCGCTTGCAGGCCATCGGCGATTTGAACCGTATGCCCGAACGCGTGGCGGCACGCCTGCACGGCTGCATTGCCGAAACTGCCCAAAACACAGGGCTGACGCTCGTTTTGGCACTCAGTTACTCGTCGCGCTGGGAACTGACCGACGCTGCCCGCAAGATAGCGCAACAGGTGGCCGATGGCTCGCTCCGCCCCGACGAAATTACCGAAGCCACAGTGGCACAAAACCTCAATACCGCCGCCATTCCCGACCCCGACCTGCTCATTCGTACCAGCGGCGAAGTGCGCATCAGCAATTTTCTGCTGTGGCAAATCGCCTACAGCGAACTCTATTTCACACCGACACACTGGCCCGATTTTCGCCAAGAGGAGTTCTTCAAAGCCATAGTCGATTACCAACACCGCGAACGCCGTTTTGGCAAAACAAGCGAACAAGTAGCCTGCGAATAGATGTGTAAACTCTGGAAAACATACGGCTTCGCACTTCTGTCGATGGTTCTGTCGACACCGCTTGTGGCGCAAGAAAACGACAGCACGCTCATCGTTGCGCCCGACACACTCACGCTGGCTGCACCCGATACCGTAGCCGCACCCGACACTGTGCCGCTGGCCGCCAAACCTATCATCGACTACACGCTTTCGCCGCAAGAATACACCATCGCCGACATTCGCGTGAGCGGTGCCGAAACTTACGAAGATTTTGTCATCATCGGCTTTTCGGGCTTGACCAAAGGTCAGAAAATCAAAATTCCCGGCACCGACATCACCAGCGCCATCAAGCGGTTTTGGAAACAGGGCTACTTTTCCGATGTCAAAATTCTGGCCGACAAAATCGAAGGCGACCGCATTTGGCTCGAAATTGCGCTGAAACAGCGGCCGCGCATATCGCGTGTAAGTTACTACGGACTGAAAAAATCGGAAGAGGAGGACATTACGCCGAAAGTCGGATTGACGCGCGGCAGCCAAGTAACGCCCGACCTGCTCGACCGTGCCAAAATAGCCATACAAAAGGCGATGGCCGCCAAAGGCTACCACAATGCGGCGGTGGTCATCTACCAAAAACCAGATGCCACGCAGCCCGGCTCGGTGGCACTCGACATCAATGTCGATAAAAAATCGAAAGTGCGCGTTCACGAAATCTATGTCGAAGGCAATAAAGCACTGTCGCTCAACAAGATAGACTTGGCGATGAAGAAAACCAACCGCCCGAAAAACATACTCACGCTATTCCGCAGCAAAAAGTTTATCGCCTCCGAATTCGAGAACGACAAAAAACTGCTCATCGCCAAATACAACGAGATTGGCTACCGCGATGCCGTGATAACCTACGACAGCGTGGCCAAATACGACGAAAATCATGTCGATGTTTATCTCACTATCGACGAAGGCAAAAAATACTACTTCCGCAACATCACTTGGGCGGGCAATACGGTCTATCCGAGCGACTACTTGAGCCGTGTGCTGAACATCAATCGGGGCGATGTGTACAACCTGAAACAGTTGAACAAACGCTTGAACGAAGACGACGACGCTGTGTCGAAACTCTATCAGGACAACGGCTACCTCTTCTTCAACCTCGACCCTGTGGAGATAAACATCGAAGGCGACAGCATCGACTACGAAATGCGCATCTACGAGGGCAAACAAGCCACCATCAACAACATCACCATCAAGGGCAATACGCGCTTGTACGAGCATGTTATTCGCCGCGAACTCCGCATAAAACCGGGCAACCTCTACAGCCAGTCCGACTTGGTGCGCACGCTGCGCGAATTGGCGCAAATGAAGCAGTTCGACGAGGAAAAACTCTTTTCGGGTGTCGATATACAGCCCAATCCCGAAGATGGCACGGTGGATATTGGCCTGAATTTGGAAACAAAATCGAGCGACCAAATCGAATTTTCGGCGGGCTACGGACAGTCGGGCGTGGTGCTGTCGCTGGCACTCAAATTTACCAATTTTGCCATACAAAACCTGTTCAAAAAGGAGATGTACCGCATTTTGCCACAAGGCGAAGGGCAAACGCTGAGTCTGCGCGCCCAAACCAACGGCGTTTATTACCAAAACTACGGCATTTCGTTCTACGAACCGTGGCTCGGCGGCAAACGGCCGAACTCGCTCTCGGTAAGTGTCTATTACTCCATTCAAACGGGCTATAGCAAGCGTTTTGCGCAAAACTACAGCAACTACATCAACAACTATTATAGCAACTACTACAGCAGTTACGGCTCGAACTACTACAACAATTACTACTCGGGCGCATCGGAATACGACCGCAATGTCTATCTGCGCACACTGGGCGTGTCGGTGGGCATCGGCACGCGCCTGAATTGGCCCGACGACTACTTCAGCCTCTACACCGAACTGTCGTACCAGCGCTACCACTTGAAGGACTGGACCTATTCCTACCTGTTTGCTGGCCTTACCAACGCCGTGTCGAACAATTTGGCCATCAGCCTCACATGGTCGCGCAACTCTATCTTCAACCCGATTTATACGCGGCGCGGCTCATCGTTTGCGCTGTCGGTCAAAGCCACTTTCCCCTACTCGCTGGTCGATGGCAAGGACTACAGCAGCATGCCGCTCGAAGAGCAGGTGAAACTGCTCGAATATCACAAGTGGAAATTCACCGCCAAGATGTTCACGCCGCTCACCCACGACGAAAAACTGGTGCTGATGACGCGCGCCGAATACGGATTCCTTGGCTATTACAACAAAAATAAACGATCACCGTTCGAGAAATTCACGCTCGGTGGCGATGGCATGTCGGGCTACACCACAGCAGGCACCGAAACGGTAGGCTTGCGTGGCTACGAAAATCTATCGCTCACGCCAAGCGACAAAAACGGCTACTACGACGGCAACCTCTACACACGCCTCACGATGGAGTTGCGCTACCCGATTCTGCTCAAAGGGCAGACCAACATCTGGGCGTTGGCATTTGTGGAGGCTGGTAACTGCTGGAGCGATTTCAAAGACTTCAATCCGTTCGATTTGAAACGGTCGGCGGGCGTTGGCGTGCGCGTCTTCCTGCCGATGTTCGGCCTACTCGGTGTCGATTGGGGCTGGGGCTTCGACGACTCGCAATACGGCGGCAGCCAATTCCACTTCGTACTCGGACAGGAATTTTGATTAAGAACATAGAGCATAGAATATAGAGCATAGACGGGTGTTGCAATGCCAAAATAAGAAATGGCACAAAATTTGTACTACACTAATTAGAAACCAGAAATTAGAAACCAGAAATAAAATTTACGACTATGAAAAAACTTGCCTTGACATTCGTTCTTGCGCTCGCCGTTGCTACGGTTGCAAGCGCACAAAAATTCGCTTTGGTCGATATGGACTACATTCTGAAAGCCATTCCAGCCTACGAAACCGCCAACGAGCAACTCGACCAACTCTCGAAAAAATGGCAGAAAGAGGTCGAAGCCAAAATTAGCGAAACGCAAGCGCTCTACAAAAACTACCAGACCGAACTCGTGTTCCTCTCCGACGAGATGAAAGCCCAGCGCGAAGCCGAAGTGGTGGCGAAAGAGAAAGAGGCCAACGAACTGAAACGCAAATACTTTGGCGTCGATGGCGAACTCTACAAAAAGCGCGAAAGCCTGATGAAACCGATACACGAAGAGATTTTCACCGCAGTGCAGGCCGTCGCTACCGACAAAGGCTACCAACTCATCATCGACAAATCGTCGGACATGAGCCTTGTGTTTGCTGCTCCAAAAATCGATGTGAGCGACGAGGTGCTCGAAAAACTTGGTTATTCCAAATAATTCACTAACTTTGCATCGCAAAAGAAACAGATTTTTCAACACACAAATACCGATACGAACATGAAAAAAATTGCATTGCTCTTTGCCGCTATTTTGCCTTTGGCTGTTGCCGCACAAGAGATCAAAATTGGCTACATCAACACCAACGAAGTGATGATGCTGATGCCCGAAATCAACGACATCGAAAAACAGATGGCCGACTTTGCCGAGCAGAACCGCAAGTATTTGCAGGATATGCAGACCGAAATTCAGACCAAAGTCAAAGCCTACGAAGCCGAAAAAGCCAACCTCTCCGAATCGATACGCACGCTGCGCGAAGAGGAACTCTACAGCATGCAAGAGCGGTTGCAGACCACCTACCAAACTTTGCAGCAAGAGGCTCAAACCAAACAGCAAAACCTGCTGAAACCTGTTCAGGACAAACTGCGCGCCGCTATCGAAACTGTGGGGCAGAAAAACAATTTCTTCCTCATTTTCGAGTCGGAATCGGGGCTGCTCTACAAGTCGCCGAAAGCCGTCGATGCTACGCCGCTGGTCAAGAAAGAGCTCGGCATACTCTGATTGTGCCGCACAACGACACACAAACAAAAGGCTGCCTCGTGGGCGGCCTTCTTTGTTTCGGTGCCAAATTTTTTTGAGCGCACATGCCGATTATCCCGAAAAAATATCGTAAATTTGCGTTTACTATGAAACGAACGATTGCCTTATCCATTTTGTTGTTGTTTGTGTGTACTATCGCGCTGGCGCAAGACACGCTGCGCATTGGCTACATCGACTTTGAACGCACGCTGTGCGAGATGGACGGCTACGCCGACGCACAAAAGCAGTGGGACGCACTCGCCCAAAACTACGCCGCCGAATATGCGCGCATGGAGGCCGAATACAACGACAAAGTGAAAGAGTATGTGCTGAATGGCAAAACGCTGAGCGAGCCGATAAAACTGGCGCGGCAAGCCGAAATAACCGAATGCGAGGACCGCATGGATCTGTTTCGGCAGCGTTACACCGCCGACCTCGAGCGGCAGCGCACCGACCTGTTTGCGCCGCTGCGCACAAGTCTGAAAACCGCTATCGCACAAGTGGCAGAGGCGCAAGGCATCACGCTGGTTCTCGATGGGCAGACACCGCTCTACACCGCTGCGCCGTGCGTAGATATGACCGACGCCGTGAAAAAACTCCTGAAATCCCCTGAAAAATGAAAATTGGTGTGTTCGATAGTGGCTTTGGCGGGCTGACGATTTTGGAGAAAATTCGCCACCGCTTGCCGCACTACGACTACATCTTTTTGGGCGACAACGCACGCACGCCCTACGGCACGCACTCGTTCGAAACGGTGTATGCCTACACGCTGCAATGCGTCGAAAAACTGTTTGCGCTGGACTGCCAACTGGTCATTTTGGCGTGCAATACGGCTTCGGCCAAAGCATTGCGCAGCATTCAGCAGAACGACCTGCCGCGGTTAGCCCCCGAGCGGCGTGTGTTGGGCGTTATCCGCCCCACAGTCGAGGCGGTGGGCGAAATCACTAAGTCGCGTGTGGTGGGGCTTGTCGCCACCGAAGGCACCGTGCGGTCGAACTCCTATCCGCTGGAGATAGCGAAACTTTTCCCCGACATCGCCGTGGTGAGCGAGGCGTGTCCCATGTGGGTGCCGCTCATCGAAAATGGCGAACATACGGGCGATGGTGCCGACTTTTTTGTGCGCAAATACCTCGACGAACTCTTTGCCAAAGAGGCGCGTATCGACACGCTGATACTCGGTTGCACGCACTATCCGCTGATGCTCAACAAAATTGCGCGTTACACACCGCAAGGCGTGCGCATCGTTACGCAGGGCGACATTGTGGCCGAAAGTCTTGCCGACTACCTGCGCCGCCACCCCGAACAGGCCGAAAAATGCTCGCAAGGCGGCACAGTGCGCTACCTGACCACCGAACGCCCCGAAAAATTCCAATCGTCCGCCTCTGTTTTTCTGAAAGAGAAAATTTTGGCAGAAAAAATCGAACTGCACATTCAGTGAGAGTTTTGTTGGAGTAAAGAGTAAAGAGTAAAGAATAAGGAGTAAAGACAAAAGACGAATACAAACTATTTGAAAATTTGAAGATTACGGCGGTGTTGATACCGAAAACTAGAAACCAGAAATTAAAAATCTGCGAACCAACACCAATGCGTTAAACTTATCAACTAATCAACCCATCAACTCATCAACCCAATTTGAAATTATGGAACTGAACCTTAAACGCCCGCTTGTGTTCCTCGATTTGGAAACGACGGGAACCAACCCCATCAAAGACCGTATTGTCGAAATATCGTACCTGAAAGTCTATCCCGACGGTCGGCAAGAGAGCAAAACCATGCGCATCAATCCATGCATGAAAATCCCCGAACAGGCCACGGCGGTGCACGGCATTACCGATGCCGATGTGGACGACAGCCCTACCTTTGGCGATGTGGCGCGCACCATTGCTCGCGACATCGAAGGGTGCGACTTGGCGGGCTACAACTCCAACCGTTTCGACATTCCGATGTTGGCCGAAGAGTTTATGCGTGCCGAGGTAAATATCGACCTGAAAAAGCGGCGTTTTATCGATGTGCAGACCATTTTTCACAAGATGGAACAGCGCACGCTGGTGGCGGCCTACAAGTTCTACTGCGGCAAAAATCTCGAAGAGGCGCACACCTCGATAGCCGATGCTTCGGCCACTTACGAGGTGCTGAAATCGCAACTCGACCGCTATCCCGAACTGGAAAACGATGTCGATTTTCTCGACAAATATACTGCCTACAACCATGCTGCCGACTTTATGGGTGCCATCGTTTACAACGACAACAACGAGGAGATTTTCAACATTGGTAAGTACAAAGGCGAGCGTGTGGTCGATATTCTGCGCCGCGACCCCGGCTACTACAGTTGGATGATGCAGGCCGATTTTGCCCAATACACCAAAAAAGTGCTGATGCAAATCAAACTGCGCGAGCGATAAGGCGGGTTGGTGCTTTGAAGCGAAAAAAAATACGCAACCCATAGAGCCGTCACATTGTGACGACTCTGCTTATTTACGGATTTACAGATTTACAAATTTACGGATTTTTTCAAATCTGCAAATCAACAAATAAAAGGTTATCGTTTATAGACTAAAGCTAAAACTAAAACTAAGACCAAAGCCGTTTCCCCCGAAGGGGGAAAGCCACGCGGCGCAACAATTTCAAATTTCAAATTGTCGGTATCAAAAACGCCGCGGTTATTATTCATTATTCATTGTTAATTGTTAATTTTCTCGGATGTGGCATGCGGTGCATCCCTGCTTTCGCACTTTTATACTTTCAAACTTTTTCGTACCTTTGGCAGGTTACGCACCTATGTGACTGATGTCCTTTCGGCAAAAAGTAGTAACTTTGCAGGGTGGATTGTGTACACACTTTATTAACACGCAACGAAACGCATTTAAGTCCAAAGATTATACTGCAACAAATCAACGAACCATACAGCAAAGATTTATTACTACAATGAACTACAACTTCACGGAAATTGAGAATAAATGGCAGGCGTTCTGGGAGCAGAACAACACCTACAAAGTAAGCAACCGGAGCG
>CAVBBP010000044.1:3305-22688 GCA_963593685.1 Segatella copri | reverse complement strand
GCGCCCCTGCCGCGACTTTTCTTTAATTCTTGATTTTGCTCACGCTCGGCAAATCAAAAACGAGTTTTCGTTTGCGCTCGCTCACTCGCAAAATTGGTTCGTTTCTTTTGGTCGTCAAAAGAAATGAACGAAAAAAGACAGAAAATTTTACTTGTAAGACTTGAGTAAAAACCACGACAAAGCAATTTATAGAAATTCTCAAAAAAAAACTAATACGCTATAAATCAGATGAAACTTTCGAAATTCAAATTCAAACTGCCCGAGGAGCAGATTGCACAGTATCCTGCCGAATACCGCGACGAATCGCGTTTGATGGTGCTAAACGCCGCCACAGGCACGATTGAACACCACATTTTCAAAGAGATTTTGAACGAGTTTGACGAGAACGACCTTTTTGTGTTCAACGATACGCAGGTGTTTCCCGCCCATCTTATCGGCAAAAAAGAGAAGACCGAAGCCGAAATTGATGTCTTTTTGCTGCGCGAACTCAATCCGAAAGTCTTTTTGTGGGATGTGTTGGTGGAGCCAGCGCGCAAAATCCGCATTGGCAACAAACTCTATTTTGGTCCCGACGACGCGCTGGTGGCCGAAGTTATCGACAACACCACCTCGCGTGGACGCACGCTGCGCTTTCTCTACGACGGCGACCACGACATTTTCAAACGCGAACTGTACGGCCTTGGCGAAACGCCGCTGCCGCGCTACATCAAACGCCCTGTCGAGCCGCTGGACGCCGAACGCTACCAAACCATTTTCGCCGAAAAAGAGGGCGCAGTGGTAGCACCGATGGCGGGCGCGCACTTCAGCCGCGAACTGCTGAAACGCATGGAAATCAAAGGAATAAATCGCACTGCCATCACGCTGCACGCCAGTTTGAGCATGTTTCGCGACATCGATGTGGAGGATTTGACCAAGCACAAAATGGACTCGGAGCAGATGTTTGTAAACGACGAAGCCGCCGACATGTTCAACCAAACGCACGAACGCGAACACAAGGTGTGCGCCATCGGCACTACGGTGCTGCGTGCGCTCGAAACCGCCTCGATGTCGAATGGCTACATCAAGCCGTACGAAGGCTGGACGAGCCGTTTCATCTTCCCGCCCTACGAATTTTCGACCGCCGATGCGCTGGTGTCGAATTTTCAGCAGCCGCTCAGCACCATGCTGATGAACGCCTGCGCTTTTGGCGGCTACGATATGGTGATGGAGGCCTACAATGTGGCGGTGAAAGAGGGCTATCGCTTCGGTGCATACGGCGATGCGCTTCTGATTAAAAAGTAGCAAATAGCAAGATTTTGAGTTAAGGGGACTTCTATAAATTCCCCACTCAATAATAAAATTAACAACTGATAAAATTTTGAATACTTTTGTGCGCTTTTTGTTTTTGAACTGCATCTCTTTGACTTTCACTCAATTACAATGCCACCGCATTGCGCTTTCGTTCAAGCCAAACATCTGCTAGTTAAAAATTCAAAAATCACTACAAGGTAATTTATAGAAATCCCCTTATGAAAATTTATAAATTTGGCGGCGCGTCGGTAAAAGATGCCGCAGGCGTACGCAATTTGCTCCGCATTGTTGGTTCGGCGGACGAAAAACTGGTTGTGGTGGTGTCGGCCATGGGCAAAACAACCAATGCGCTCGAAGGCGTGCTCGATAGTTTTTTCAATCGCAAACCCGACCTCGATGCAAAAATTCAGGCGATTGTCGATTATCACGAACAGATTGTAAATGAACTATTTACGCAAAAAAATCGCTCCGTAATCGATGAAAAATTGGGACAACTCTATGCCGATTTGCGTGCCGATGTTGCCCAAAAACCATCGCTCAGTTACGACTACGAATACGACCGCATTGTGTCGTTTGGCGAACTGATTTCGACCACCATCGTGGCGGCCTACTTGCAGACGCAGTGCGCGCGTGTCAAATTTGTCGATATTCGCAACTACCTGAAAACCGACGACAACTACCGCGAAGGCAATGTCGATTTGAAACTGTCGCACCGCTTGGTGAACGATGTGTTCAACTTCAAAAATAGCGATTTGTATGTTACGCAGGGCTTCATCGCTGGCACGCTCACCAATCAGACCACCACATTGGGGCGCGAAGGGTCGGACTACACCGCTGCCCTGCTCGCCAATCTGCTCGATGCCGAGAGCGTTACCATTTGGAAAGATGTGCCTGGCGTGATGAACGCCGACCCAAAACGCTACACCGAAGTGCAGGTGATTCCGAAACTGTCGTACAAAGAGGCCATCGAACTGTCGTATTGCGGCGCAAGCGTCATTCACCCCAAAACGGTGAAACCGATTCAAAACAAGCGCATTCCGCTCTATGTCAAGTCGTTTGTCAATCCCGATTTGCAAGGTTCGGTCATCGAAGAGGTGGTGGGCAAACTCGATTTGCCGCCTGTCTATATCAACAAAGCCAATCAGGTGCTGCTCACGCTCACGCCGCGCGATTTTTCGTTCATTGCCGAAGAAAAATTGAGCAAAATCTTCGCCATTTTGGCAAGTTACCGCATCAAAGTGAGCCTGATTCAGACCTCGGCCATCAGTTTTTCGCTCTGCATCGACTACAATCCAGCCATCTTCAAAAATCTTGTGGCAGAACTGCAAGACGAGTACGAAGTGCTCTACAACACCGATGTGGAACTGATAACGATACGCCACTACACCAAAGATATTGTCGAAAAACTTGTGGGCGAAAAGGTTGTGTTTGTCGAACAGCGCAACCGCCTGACCGCCCGTTTTGTCGTTAGCGAAAATGGAAAATAGAAACGCCGAAATACTCGATTTCTTGCGCGAGTTGCGCGACAACAACAACCGCGTGTGGTTCGCGGCCAACAAACCGCGCTACGAGGCGGCGCGGCAACATGTGCTGGCGCAAACCGAATATCTCATTGCCAAAATTGGCGAATTTGACCCCACTGTGCGCTACCTCGAAGCGAAAGATTGCCTTTTTCGCATCTACCGCGATGTGCGTTTTTCGCCCGACAAACGGCCGTACAAGGAGCATTTTGGCATTTACATCTGCGCACAAGGCGGCCACAAAAGCGTTTTGAGCGGCTACTATCTGCACCTCGAACCGCACAACTCGGCGTTGTGTGGCGGCATCTATTGTCCCGACAAGGAGATGCTGCGGCGCGTACGCACGGCACTCGACATCGATTTCGACCAATTTCGCGACATCGAGGCTGCTGCCGACTACCGCCGCTATTTCGGCAAAATGTTCTCGCCCGATGTGCTGAAAAAAATGCCGCTGGGCTTCAGTGCCGAATCGCCAGCCGCCGATTATCTGCGCTTCAAAACCTTTTTGGTGGAGCACCGCCTGTCGGACGACGAGGTGTGCGCCCCCGATTTTCTCGACAATCTACTGCCCGTATGCCGCGCCCTAAAGCCCTTCAACGACTTTATGAACGCCGCCGTGCTGGAGTATTAGAATTTTTGCTGAAATATGGTTTAATCTTGATGAAATATGCCTATGAAAAGATAACTGATTGAAACCGCAGACACTGTAAAATAGAAAAAAGCGTTAAATTTCTCTTGAGTCTCAAAAACTGGACACTTTTGAAACAAGTCAAGACGAAAAAAGGTGTTCACGCGATAGCGTGGGCTTTGTTCGTTGGCTTGACTTGTTGGGTAGTCCAGTAAATTCCTGAGGCTCAAGCCGAAAAAGAAAAAGTTCCACGCCTTTTTTGTGCCTGTAGGAAAACATTCCAAGGAACAAACAGATTATTCACCAAACGCCTAAAAATGGGCGCAAAAAAAACAAAAACCAATGAAAAAACTATTATTATTCGCATTTTGCTTGATTGGGAGCGTGTGTTTTGCCGCTTCAAATGTATTTGTAATATCGTTAGGTACGATTCCCTACAGTGCAAAAATTATGATTATGTATCGTGGCGATGAATCGCCAGATTCGTGGACAGTCCGAAATACCAAAACCTACCTTGCGCGTTCGCTCGAATGGAGCGGCTATAAACTGACGAAAGACATCAACGAGGCTACACACATTATGTATATTTCGTATAGAAAATCCGAATCTTTCGATGTAACGGAAACAAAACGCAGAGTATTGGACAAGGCAGAAGTGGTCGGGAAAAACGCTAACGCATATTCATATTCGTACGACTATTACGATGAAACCTCGGAACAAAAGATTTTTACTATCGATATATTGGCGTATAGCCTGCAAAATGGTGTATTAAACAAAAACACGGAATACGAAATAGAAATGGCACAGCGTTTGACAAGCGGTCAAACTATGGAAACAGCACTCCCCTTTTTATTCGCAGCAGCCATCAACCAAAAACTCTTCTGTAAACCGTCTGGCGGAGTGTTAGAATGGGATCCAGTCCCAGTATTTGGAGTGGCATCAGAGAAATCAATCATCAAGCGTGTAAGGGGATTTTTGAAAAATCCATATTAAACCACCAAACTGTCGTAGCGATACGGCAGTTTTTTTTGACGCAAAAAAATGGGTATTATTCCTTTCTGTATCAGTTGATTACGATATTTTCTCTTGTCCTAAAGTTGTCCTGATACAAAAAAACAGTCGTAATGTGCGTCAGTTTGTTGTAAAGATTTTTCCGTTCTGCACTTGTCTTGCGCCGAAAAAAGAGTTACCTTTGTTTTTTCATTTGAGAGGGGGAGTGCCGCCATGTCGATTTACCACGATATACTGAAACGCTACTGGGGTTACGACGATTTTCGGCCGTTGCAACTCGATATCATCGAGTCGGTGGGCAGTGGGCGCGATACGCTCGGGCTGATGCCTACGGGCGGCGGCAAATCTATCACATTCCAAGTACCTGCGCTGGCGATGGAGGGCGTCTGTATCGTGGTTACGCCGCTCATTGCACTGATGAAAGACCAAGTGGAAAACCTGCGCACACGCGGCGTGAAGGCCACTGCCATCTATTCGGGTATGTCGCAAGCCGAAATCTTGACAGCGTTCGAAAATTGCGAACTTGGCGACTACAAATTTCTCTATGTTTCGCCCGAACGATTAGGCACGGAACTGTTCCAAAAACGGCTCAAATTTCTGAAAATCAGTATGATAGCAGTCGATGAGTCGCACTGTATTTCGCAGTGGGGCTACGATTTTCGGCCATCGTATCTGAAAATTGCCGACATACGCGAACATTTGCCCGGCGTTCCTGTGTTGGCACTCACGGCCACCGCCACGCCCGAAGTGGTGGACGACATTCAGGAGCGGCTACATTTTGCCGAAAAAAATGTGTTCCGCAAAAGTTTCGAGCGCAAAAATCTGACCTATGTCGTGCGCAATGTCGAGGACAAACTCGAGCAACTGCTCCACATTTTGCGCCGTGTGCCTGGCACGTCGGTGGTCTATGTGCGTAGCCGCAAACGCACCAAGGAGATTTCCGATTTTCTGCTGGAACACGACATCAGTTCCGACTACTACCACGCTGGACTTTCGGACGAGGAGAAAGACAGCAAACAGCAGGCGTGGAAATCGGGCGCGTGCCGCGTCATCGTTTCGACCAACGCCTTTGGCATGGGCATCGATAAACCCGATGTGCGCACCGTGATTCATATCGACCTGCCCGACACGCTCGAAGCCTATTTTCAGGAGGCGGGGCGCGCTGGACGCGACGAAAAACGCGCTTACGCCGTGCTGCTCTACAACAAAACCGACGA
Source organism: Segatella copri (assembly GCA_963593685.1). Taxonomy (GTDB): domain Bacteria; phylum Bacteroidota; class Bacteroidia; order Bacteroidales; family Paludibacteraceae; genus W0P28-013. Next base: position 17,022 of record CAVBBP010000044.1, on the reverse strand, counting down.
AACGAAACTCAAAAAACGCATCAGCGACGAATTTCCCGACAAAGCCTACATCGCCAAGGTGTATCAAACGCTGGCCGACTACTACAAAGTGGGCATCGGGTCGGGCTTCGAGGCGGTTTTCCCTATCAATCCGCAACAGTTTTGCATCGAGTGCCACTTGCCGCTCAATCCGACCTATAACGCGCTGAAAATGTTGCAGTTGGCGGGCTATATCGAGGTTACCGAAGAACTCGACAACCCATCGAAACTGATGTTCACCGTGTTGCGCGACCAACTCTACAATTTCCGCATGAAAAATGCTGCCGCCGACCAACTCATCGAGGTGCTATTGCGCTCATATACAGGCGTTTTTGCCGATATGGTGCATATCAACGAAGATGTGATTGCGCAACGGCTCGGCTGGACGCGCCAGCAGGTGTACGACCAACTCTGTGCGCTGGCGCAAAACGGCATTGTGAAATATGTGCCGTTCAAAAAAACGCCGCTGCTCATCTACACGCAGGCACGCATCGACAGCGCACGCCTTGTGCTGCCGCGCGAGGTTTACGAAGATCGTCGCGCCCGCTATGTGCGCCGCATCGAGGCGGTGTTGCGCTATGCCAACGAAACTGACCTCTGCCGCAGCCAACTGTTGCTCGACTATTTCGGCGAAACGAGTGCGCACCGTTGCGGCCAGTGCGACACCTGCATTGCGCAGCGGTCGTCGGAACTAAAAATGAAGCAGTTTGCCGAAATTGAGCAACTCATAACCACCGAACTCGTTGCCGAACCGCAGCCTGTTTATGCGCTTGTGCAGAAAATCGACCGCCCCGAAGCCGATGTGATGCAAGTGCTGCGCCATCTGCTCGATCAGCAAAAAATAGAACAGAACGCACAAATGAAATTGAGCGTGAAACGATAACGCTCCACGCCCATTTTTCGACGAAAAAATTGCGTTACAGCGCCTCCAAAATGGCGACAAGCAGTTGCCAAAAACGCTCGGTAGCCGCAATTTCGAGCCGTTCGTCGGGCGAATGCACGCCGCGCATCGTCGGCCCCATCGACACCATATCTAAATGCGGATATTTTTCGCTGAACAAACCGCACTCCAAACCAGCGTGTATGGCGCGTATTTTTGCTTTCTGCCCAAAAAGTCGCTCGTAGGTCGCTGCGGTGAGCGTGGCCAACGGCGAATGTGGATTTGGTCTCCAGCCCGGATAGCCGTCGCCGTGGGTAACCGCCGCACCAGCTAGTACAAACACACTTTCGACCATGCGCGCAGCATCGTGTTTGGCCGATTCTACCGAACTGCGTTGGCTCGTGGTGATGAGAATTTCGTTGTCGCTCGGCATTTTCACCGATGCCAAATTGGTCGAAGTTTCGACTAGTCCCGGCATGTCGTCGCACATACGCAGCACGCCGTGCGGACAGGCGTAGAGCGCGGCTATCAGGCGGTTGACACTCTTTTGGTCGATAACAGTCGCTGGCTTTTGTGTCGATTCAAGGTCGATTTTCAAATTTGGTTCTGTGGCTGCCAATTCCGCCTCAACATCGGCGGCAAAGCGGTTCAAATTCACGCGCAGCGTCTCTTTGTAATCCATCGGCACAGCGGCTATGGCAGTGGCTTCGCGCGCAATGGCGTTGCGCAGATTGCCGCCGTCTATCGTGGCGAGCGTCAAATCGGTTTCGTGCGCCGTTTGCCACAAAAAGCGCGTCAAAATTTTGATGGCGTTGCCGTGTCCTTTGTCGATGTCATCGCCGCTGTGGCCGCCCGCCAAACCTTTCACCGTCAGGCGGAAATAGAAGCGTCCGTCGGGCGCGCTTTCGGGCGTGTAGCGGAGCGTGGCTGTGGTGTCGATGCCGCCAGCACAACCAACAAAAAATTCGCCATCGTCCTCCGAATCGAGGTTGAGCAGCATCGTGCCGTACAAAGCGTCGTCGGCCAGCGCAAATGCGCCCGTCAGCCCCGTCTCTTCATCGACCGTGAACAGGCACTCGATGGGGCCGTGCTTCACTTCGGGCGATGTGAGAACGGCCAACGCCGCCGCCACACCAATGCCATTGTCAGCACCGAGCGTAGTGCCGCGCGCCTTCACCCAGCCATTGTCGATGTACGGCTCAATCGGGTCGCGGTCGAAATCGTGCGGCGTGTCGCCATTTTTTTCGCACACCATATCCATGTGCGCTTGCAGCACGATGGCGGGGTGCGATTCGTAGCCCGCCGTGGCGGCTTTGCGCATCAGCACATTGCCCGCAGCGTCGGTTTCGGTTTCGATGCCGTGTTCTTGTCCAAACTTTTGCAGCCAAGCGATGATTTGCCTTTCGCGCTTCGATGGGCGCGGCACTCGGCAGATGTCGGCGAAAATGCGCCAAAGCGCAGTCGGTTTCAATTCGGTAATTTCCATAGTGATTTCTGATTATTTTGTTGCAAAAATAGCAAAAAAATGGGTGTGAAAATCTAAACAAATGTTAAAATTTTGCACAAAATTAACTTTTTTCTCCGTTTTGGCACGCCGACCGAAGATTATTTTTTACCTTTGCACAAGAAAAATTATGGCGCAACTATTTTTTGCAACATTGGTCATCGTTGGCGTGGCGGTGCTGTTTTTGGGCGTTCGGGTCTTTTTTGTGAAAGGCGGTCGATTCCCCAATATCCACATTGGCGGCAGCAAAGCCATGCGCGATCGTGGCATTTCGTGTGCCACATCGCAGGATCGCGAGGCGCAAAAAAGTGCGAAAACAAAAGAACAAAATCATTAAAAAATAAGAATCAGAATGAAAAAAATCCTAATGTTTGCCTCGGCTGCCTTGTTGTTGGCGGCTTGCTCGAAATCGAACGAAAAAGCGGTGCCCGAACGCCTTGAACCCGTCGAAGGGGCGATTCCTGTGGCGGTGGTCAATGGCGATTCTATCTTTTCGCAATACACGCTGGCGGTAGAATTGCGCGAAAAACTGACGAAAAAACAGGAAGATGCGCGCCTGAATGTGAACGAAAAAGCACGAAAACTGCAAAACGAGATGGTCGATTTTCAGCGCAAATTGGAAAATAACGCCTTTTTGAGCCGCGAACGCGCCGAGCAAGAAGGGCGTCGTTTGCAACAAAAAGAGGCTGATTTGCAGGCACTTGACCAAAAACTGACGCAGGATATTTTGGAGGAGCAGCAGGCCTACAACATTCGTTTGCGCGACAGCATCAACGCAGCCATTGCCGCATTGAACCAAGATGGCAAGTTCCAACTGATTTTGGCGACCAGTTCGCTCAACGACAATGTGCTGTATATGTCGCCAACGCTCGACATTACGCCCGACATTGTGGCGTATCTGAACGCAAATTACAAGAGCAAAAAATAGAACAGCGTTTGCCGCTCGACGACGATTTGAGGCCGATTTTCAGTCGGCCTTTTGTCGTTTCAGGTTGTCGAATTGGGCGATAAATCGCGCTTCGTCGGCGAGGAACGCCACGCGTATGCCGATGGAGAAGATGTGGCGGCGCAGGTTGTCGGGCAGGGAGAGTTGTTGTAGGCGAGCGCGGTCTTTTTCGGTAATCACAATCGCTTTTGGTTCGGCCATTTGGGCAAATTTTTCAGCCACTTTGTCGATGTCGCGCGGCGAAAAATCGTGGTGGTCGGCAAAAGCCAGCGTTTCCAAACTGTTAGACAGCGGTGCAAGGTGCTGGTAGAGGCTTTGCGGCGCAGCAATGCCCGTTACCGCCAGCAGATTTGGCTTGCGGCGCAGGTCGAGCGTGCAACCTGCGACAAGCGGTTGTGGCGCATCGTATGCAATTTTCGTAAAGAAAATCGACTGATTATCAGTGAGTTGCAGCCTCTTGCGCCACATCGTTTCATCGGGTTGATAGTCGGCAGGGCATTTGGTAACCACGATGCAGTTGGCACGGCGCAGTCCGCTCTGCGACTCGCGCAGCCGCCCCAAAGGCAGGTAGGTGTCGCGGTCGGTCGGTCGGTTGAAATCGACCAAAACAACGGCAAAACTCGGCCGCACATAGCGGTGTTGAAACGCATCGTCGAGCAAAATGATGTCGGGCGGATTGGGCTGCAGCAGCAGTTGGTCGATGCCGTGCGCGCGTTTTTCGTCGACAGCCACCGTGATTTCGGGGAATTTCAGGTGCATTTGCAGCGGTTCGTCGCCAATGTCGTGCGCTGTGGTGTGCGCATCAGCCACAATGAATCCCGTTGTTTTGCGCTTGTAGCCGCGACTGAGTACCGCCACGCGTCGGTCGGCAAAAAGTCGAATCAAGTACTCGGTGTGTGGCGTTTTGCCCGTGCCGCCCACAGTGATATTGCCGATGCAGACGACAGGCACAGGGAACTGCCGCGCTGCGATGTAGCCACGGTCGAACAGCCAGTTGCGCACGCAAACCACGCCGCCAAACAGCCGCGACGGCAGATAAAGCCCGATTTTTCGCCACAAATTCATCTGCACAAAGGTACGATATTTTTTCGATATGGTGCGTAGCGAAAAAGTTTGTAACTTTGCACCATAAAATTTCGGCTGTACCGATTTCGGTCGGGCGGCGCGTGTGCTTGATTAACCACGCAAAAAAAACAAGAAAATGAAGCAAAAAGTTTCTGTCCCATTCATGCTGTTCGGCATTCTGTTTAATGTCTGCCTGATAACAGCCAACCTTCTGGAAACCAAGGTGTTATCGCTTTGTGGTATCACGCTGACGGCAGGTTTGCTCGTCTTTCCGATTTCGTATATCATCAACGATTGCATGGTCGAGGTGTGGGGCTTTCGCAAGGCGCGATTGGTCATTTGGTCGGGTTTTGCCATGAACTTTTTTGTGGTGTTGATGGGGCAGTTGGCGGTGTTGTTGCCCGGCGCACCCTTTTGGGACGGCGCAGCGTCGTTCAATTTTGTGTTTGGCATGGCACCGCGCATTGTGGTGGCATCGTTGCTGGCGTTTTTGGTTGGCTCGTTCCTGAACGCCTATGTGATGAGTCGCATGAAACTGCGCGACGGTGGTCGGCGTTTTTCGTGGCGCGCCATTGCCAGCACCATCGTAGGCGAAACGGCCGACTCGCTCATCTTTTTCCCGATAGCGTTTGGCGGCTTGGTGTCGCTGCCCGAACTGCTGCAGATGATGGTCGTGCAGATTTTTCTGAAAACCTTTTACGAAATCGTGGCACTGCCCATCACCAATATCGTTGTCCGCCGCGTGAAACAACTCGATGGCAGCGATGTGTATGATGAAGGTATTTCGTATAACATTTTGAAAGTCAGGGAGTTGTAAAGGGTGCAAAATTAGGAATTAGGAATTAGGAGTGAGGAATTTTTTAGTGTGAAAGTATAAAAGCATGAAAGTGCGAAAGTAGGGACGCGCCGAGTGCGTCCGAACGATTAAACAATTAAACAATAACTAGAAACTAGAAACCAGAAATTAGAAATAAACCGCACAGACCACCTGTCATGCGTTAAACTTATCAACCAATCAACTCATCAACTCATCAACTCATCAACTCAATTTGAAATGAAACCAAAATTTGTCATAATTTTTGCGGCTTTGCTTTGGGGTGGAGTTGCTGTGGCGCAGACCGAGAATGTCGATTCTGTTTTTGCGCAGCGGTTGGCCGACGAGCAACTGACCGACTCCACCAACGAGCAACGGTGCGCCTACCGCTTTGCCGAGGGCGTGCGGCTACGCCTTGCAGGGCAGTATGGCGAGGCGTTTGCGTGCTTTGCCCAGTGCGTGGCACTCTGCGACGATGCTGAATCGCACTACGAAATGTGGCGCATCGCCAAGACGAGCAAAGATTCGGCCGATGTTTTGCTGGCACAACAACACTTGCGTCAAGCCATCGAGCGCGCGCCCGACAACGCCACTTACAAAGAGGCACTGGCCGAGTGGTGCATCGAAAACAACTACTACGGCTCGGCGGCAGCCATTTACGAAGATTTGCTGAAAGCGCACCCCAACAGCGAACGCTATCTCTATACTTTGGTAGCGCTCTACGCCAATTATCCCAAGCGGCAACTCGAACTGCTGCGGCGTTTGGAGCGTTTGAACGGCGTTTCGGAAGAAAATTCGTACAGTCAAATATCGATTTTGATGGTCCAAAAGCGTTATCGCGAGGCAGAAAAGCAGATTTTCAAACTGATCGACAGATTCCCCTACGAAACCGCCTACAAAACGCTGCTCGGCGACTTCTATTTGGATTGCGGCAAGGAGAAAAAAGCGTTGGCGTGCTATGCGCAGATTTTGGCTGCCGACTCGCTCGATGGCACTACGCTCGTTTCGCTGGCGTCGTACTATGGTGCGCACGGCGACTCGATTCGCGCCAACGAATGTATGTTCAAGTCGCTGTACGACAAGCGTTTGCCGCTCGAAGAGCGAATGTTTTGGTTGCGGCCGCACCTTGTGGCGCTGGCGCAAGCCAACGACACCGCCCAAATCGACACGCTTTTCGGACTGCTTGTGGCGCTCTATCCCGATGACGAGCAGACTTGGCAGTTGCAGGTCGATTATCTCTTGTCGCGCGGCGATGTAGCGGCCACCGAACCGCTGTTGCGGCGCATTTTGGCACTGAATCCGCAGAACGAAGATGCGTGGGTGAAATTGTTGCAGGCGTGCGACTGTTCCATCGACGATGCGCTGGTGCTGATTGACGGCGCATTGGAACAATTCCCGAAATCGCCCTATTGGCACTACTACCGCATGAATACGCTCTTTGCGCTCGGTCGCACTGTCGATGCATTGACCGAAATCGACACGGCAATCGCCATTGATATGGACAACGCTGCCAAGGCACTTTTTTACCTCACGCGTGCCGATTTTATGAGCCAAATCACGCTCTATGCTGCAGCCATTGCCGACTACGAAAAGGCGTTGAGTTTGGATCCTGCCAATGTGCTGACACAAAACAACTACGCCTACCTGTTGGCGTGCGCTGGGCGCGATTTGGCCAAAGCTGAAAAGATGAGCAGTGCCGCCGTGAAAGCCGCCCCCGAAAACGCCACCTATCTCGACACATACGCGTGGGTGCTTTTTGTGCGTGGCGACTACCGTTTGGCGCGATTTTATCAGGAGCGTGCGGTGGCACTAGCCGAAGCGTCTGGGCGCGCGGTGAATGCAGAATTTTACGAACACTATGGCGACATTTTGTCGCTCTTGGGCGAAACCGATGCCGCCGTGGAGCAGTGGCGCAAAGCGTTGATATTGAACATAGAATCGCCGATTTTGCTCCAAAAAATCGAGACAAGACAATACATTCCAAATCCGATTGAAATTAAAAACGATGAAACGAAATAGTCTGCTCCTTTTGTTGGTGTGCGCCATTGCGCTGGCGGGCTGCCGCAGCAAACGCGCGGTGCAGAAGCCGCTCGACGACCTCTCGACCCAAACCGTGAGCGAGGTGCTGCGCCAGCAACCCACATTCGCCACCATGAACATCTCGAAAATGGAGGTCGTGGCCACCTACGGGCAGCACCAAATGACTTTTCGGGCGATGGCGCGGCTCTTTACCGATAGCCTGCTGCAACTGTCGATTCAGCCGATGTTGGGTGTCGAAATGTTTCGCATCGAATTTACGCCGACCGACTTTCGCATCATCGACAAGTGGAATCGCCGCTACACCGAAAATTCGTACGATTTTTTGCGCTACAAATTGAGCGTCGATTTCAGTTTCGACTTGCTGCAAAAGGTCGTGTCGAACCACATTTTTCTGCTCGATAAGGCGGTCGAACCGAGCGACTTTTTTGTCGAAAAAACCGATGGCGCGCCGATGCGTTTGGTGCATCTCTCGCAGGGCATGATTCAGCGGTTCGAGATTGCGGAGCCAGCGGTTGTGGCAAAAGCCGAAGTGCTGACCGAACCAGCGCGTGTAACTTGCACATACACAGGGCATCGCCTGCAGAGTGCAGTCCGTTTCCCTACCGATTTTTCCATGACTGTAATCGCCGATGGTAAAGCACTTTCGCTCGCTTGTTCGGCACAAAAAATAGAGTTCGACAAACCGATGGAGGCGTTCCGTCCGTTGCCATTGGAACAGTACGAAAAGGTAGCATTTTCAAAGATAATTCCGTAGGGTATGGCAAAAATAATGACCCATAAATGGCTTTTTGTGGCACTGCTTTTGGCGTTGGTGGCCAATTCTGCTGCCGCTCAAACGCGCCAACAGTTGGAAGCGCAAAAGAAAAAAGCCCTCGAAAATCTGGCGCAAACCAACCGCCTGCTCGACGAAACACAACAGTCGAAAAAAAGTAGCGAAAACAAGGTGAATCTGCTCAAACGCAGCATCAACGAGCGCAACGCACTCATCAAATCGCTGAACGGCGAAATTGGCGAACTGGAAAACAGCATTGTGGCACTGACCGCCGAAAAAGGCGAATTGGAACAGAAATTGGCGTATCAAAAGGCCGATTATGCACGCTTGGTGCGCGAAACGCACGCCCGCCGCAACCACTTCTCGCCTCTGCTGTTCATCTTGTCGTCGAAAAATTTTAGTCAGGCCTACCGCCGCTTCCGCTATCTGCAAGAGTTGAGCAACTACCGCAAGGCGCAGGCACTCGAAATTGTGCGCCTCACCGACGAACTATCGGCCAAGGAGTTTGCGCTACAAACCGATGTGGAACAAAAGGGCCGAGTAGTGAGCCAAAAGGCGCGCGAAGCCAAAAAACTAGAGTCGGACCGCCAGCGCGAAAACAAAATGCTGACCGACCTGCAAAAGAAGGAAAAAGACCTGAAAGCCAAGCAGAAACAACAGCAAAAACGCGCCGACGAACTAAATGCAAAAATTCAAAAATTGATTGCCGCCGAAATCAAAAAAGAGGAGGAGCGCCGCCGCAAAGAGGCTCAAAAACAGGGTAAACCAACCTACCAAATGAGCAAAGACGAGCAGTTGGTGGCGGGCAATTTCGAGCGAAACAAGGGCAAACTGCCGCTGCCCGTCGAGCGCGGTTTCATCAGCGGCCATTTTGGTGTGCAGCCGCACCCCATTTTGCCGCATGTAACCACCAACAACAAAGGCATCTACATTCAAACACCCGCAGGATCGACGGCGCGCGCCATTTTCGACGGCGTGGTGACAAAATGTTTCATGGTGCCAGGCAGCAATAGTTCGGTCATTGTGAAGCACGGCAACTATCGCACCGTCTATTCGAACCTCACCGAACTCTATGTGAAAGAGGGCGACAAAGTTACCACCAAGCAGCCATTGGGCAAAATTTTTGTCGATACCGAAAACGACAACAAAACCGAACTTTACCTGATGCTCTACAAGAACACAGACATACAAAATCCCGAACTTTGGCTTGCCAAATAAAAAATGCTTGCGCAATGAAACGCCTTTTTGTACCAATGTTGCTTCTCGTGCTGCCGCTGGCTCTGCTGGCCGACGACGGCAAAAAGCCCATTTCGCTCAAAACCGAGGCCGAATACGGCTACAACTATGCGTGGCGGCACTACGGCACACTCGCAGTGAGCGGCTATTTTCCGATAAACCGTTATTTCGATTTGTCGGCTGGCGTGCTGGCCAACACTGCCAATGTCTATGCCGTCGATGGGCGCGCTACGGTCAATTTTCCGCTCAAAGTCGGGCAACTTTCGCTCGAAAACCGCTTTCTCTACCGCGCTTTTGTGGCCTACGACACGCACGAACTCAATGCCGCACTATCGGTGGGCTACGCCATGAACTATTTTCGGGTGTCGGCGGGCTTTTTCGGCAAACTCTACGGACAAGCCCCTTTCCGTGCCGATGGCGACAATGTGGCGTTTGTGGCGGAGCCGTTCAATCTGCTTTGGAACATCGAGGCGCACGCCCGCCCCGACAGTTGCGTGTGGAACATCGGCATTCGCGCCAGCAATTTCGACGATTTTCAGATTGAACGCTTCAACCAGCCGATTTTCACGCTGCTCGGCCGCTACGATTTCGACGCACATTGGCGCATTTTTGCCGATGTAGCCTGCAAACCTTCGGGCGTTTTTCATGTTACTGCCAATTTCTACGGCATCAATACTCACCTTGGATTCATCTACACATGGTAAAACGATTGACATACGCCGCTCTTGCGCTCGCACTCACTGCTTGCAATGTCGATTGGGTCGGATTTGTATCGCCCACCAGCGACACCACCAACAAACGCGTGTCGCAATCGCTCGCTTGGAACGAACAAAATGGCTACAAAACGGTGGTCGTTCCTACGGATAACTACCGATTTTATGTCGGCAGCGATGTGCATGTCGAAAAAACAACGAACAATCTCGATAAATGGGTGTGCGCGCTCCGCAACGATTCCACCGCCTATTTCGGCATTATCGATGGCGACTGCGTGAACGAGCCGAAAGCGTTTCACACATTTGCACCTGCACTCAAGTTCGATGCCGCCAAGCACGCCCGCAACGACACCATTTTCACCACGCTCGGCAACCACGACCTCTATTTCGACCAGTGGGACGACTACAAAACCTATTTCCACACCGCCACCTATTGGTTCGAGGTGAAAACGCCCACACAACGCGACCTTTTTATCAGCCTCGATACGGGTAACGGCACGCTCGGCACTACGCAGTTCGACTGGTTGCGCGATTTGCTCGCTGCCCGCCGCAACGATTACCGCCATTGCATCGTTTTCACACACACAAACCTGTTCAAAAACGACAATTCCACCTTTCCAACCAGCGAAATGGCGTTGGAAGAGACCTTCAAAATCACCGATTTGATGCAGAAACACCGCGTGAATCTCTATTTGCAGGGGCACGACCACAACCAAGAGACGGTCGTCTATCGCGATGTGAAGTATGTCATTGTTCCCACCATGCGCGACGACCAATCCAACCCACGCTATGTGGTTGGCACTTGCAGCGACAAGGTTGCGTACGAATTTCTGAAACTCGACTGACCGCTCAAGCCATTTTTTGCACTTTTGCGATGTTAAATGCGTGCTGTAAAGCATACTTTTAACAGTTCGCTGCGAGTTCTGTCTCTACCTTCTAATTTGCAAATATGTTTTATAACACAAAATAAGAAAAATCTCAATTTTGTTATTTCGCTGAAAATCAGATAAATAACAAATTCAATATGTTAAAAAATGTTAAAAACGAAAAATTATTTGGTAATATATTTGCTAATTTGAAAAAATGCCCTACCTTTGCACTGTGTTTTTCATGGTATTAGATTTAAGGTTAAGAAAGATTGAGGTCGTCGTGATGACGGCCCTTTCTGTTTTTATACAGCAGCCCGAGAGTGAGGATTTTTTAGTGAGAAGTGAAAACTTTGACTAAAACTAAGACAATTCAACAACTTAATAACTCAATAATTTAGGGGGTTTCCGTTAGGCTTTCGACAAAAGTTCGCTTGTCTATGGTTGTTTCTTGGCCGCCTTCAAATTTGGTAATTTTCCACTCTCTGCCGTCCAAAATCGGCAAATAGAAAAGGTATTCGGTCTTTTCGGAGCAGGCTTTGTAACACGCTTTCAGTGCGCGAACTTTCGCTTCGTACTCTGTTTGGTCGATATTAACAACCGACGATTTGTTTACGCTCTTTACCTCGAAAATATGAATGCGTCCTTTTTTGTCTTTCATCACAAAATCGGGATATGAAGCATGAATGCCATCGGCAAAATACTCAAATTTGATTTCAGAATTTAGCGGGAAATTTTTGCCCCACAAAAATTTGTTTTCGTCCAGCAATTTGGTCGATTCTATACCGCTTTGACGAATATCTTTCAGCAGTTCCGCCCATTTTTTCTCGGCTTCGCTATCGAACGAAAATTCGTCGGAAAGTTCATTGCCCTCCTTTCGACACCAAACCCAATCATCGAGCGTGAGTGTTTTCTCGGTTTCGTTGTAGCAACTGCCATACGGAAAAGTTACAGGCTCGCACACGCACATGCTTTTGTCGTAATCGGCAATTACTGCGCGAAATTTTCGCTTTATTTCGGCACTATTTTCTACAAACAAACGCCATTTTTGGTAATCATCGGCGTAGTCGTAGCAAAGGTCTTGTAGTTCGCTTTCGTATTGCGCAAGCGTGCGGTACAAGTCGAAAATGTTGCCGCCAGTCAGTTTGTTTGTCTTGTTTGCAAGCAACTCCGCCACATTCAAATCGTTTTTAACCTGCTCCATCTCCAGTTTTGTGGGCGTTATCCGAATCTCGTTTTCGATATCATAGTTGCGAAATAGGCTTACCTGTTTGGGCAATCCCATCTCTTTTGGGCGGATTCCCCATATCCAAGCGGTCGAGGCCAAATTTTGCGCCTCTTTGGATAGGCATTCAAAATCGAGCAGACGCGGATTGCGCCGCACGCGTCCCATTACCTGTTCGTCGAGTTGCTTACTCTTTGTGTCGCGTATTTGGTAGAGCATACAGGCACGCGGAATGTCCCATCCTTCGGAAATCACCATTTTGAAAATGATAACCGAGATGCTCGACGCTTTCGGGCGCATATACTCTTTCCACTTGGCAACAGGCAGTTTTTTCAATCCCGAATCGTTGGTTTGGCAGCCTTTTCCCGACTTGTCGCCCGTGATGTAAACCCATTTCAAATCTTGATGTTTGGTATTGTTCAATGTAGGGAAAATCGTGTTTGCTAACTCCTCGTCGGCTTTCTCCTTGTTCGATATTTGAATAATGAAGCACGGATTCACCTGCAATTGGTTGATATAACTGCCATTTATCTCCTCAAACCGATCGAGTGCGGCATCCAGCGAATCGCTTTCGGGCTGAAACGCCACCTGTTTTATCAGTTTTGCCTCTTCGGCCGCTGCATTTGTTATCTCCACATCAGGCAGTTGGCCGCGCGATAGTTGTGGTGTTGCCGAAAAATTGATTATCTTGGAAAAGTACTTTTTCAGGCCATCGAGATTTGTAGTGGCAATGTGGCACTCGTCTTTGATAACATAAATCGTTTTCCCCGCCTGATTTTCGAACAAATCGCCAGTGATTGTTCTCAAAAAATTCTGAAATGTGCCTTCGTCCTTCAGTCGGCTTTTCTCTTTGTATAAGTCGCGCGGCAGGACATAGACATTGTAGTCGGTTGGAATGTAGAGCGACCCCTCGCCGCTTGTTTCGGAATTTATCAGATAGGGATTCAGCGTGGGGAATGTGCCGTTGCGGCTCAATTTGCAAAACTCATTGTAGTTTTGTTCGGCCAGTTCGCTTTTCGAGAGCGACGACACCAGAAAAACCACATTGTGCTGCACGCCAAGTATGCGGTTCATTAGGTCTGCCATCATATATGTTTTGCCGCTGCCCGTAGGCGCACGAAAAGTGTACTCCTTTTTGTCCTGCTTAAGTGCCGCCTCCAACTCTGTTACGGCACGGTTTTGTAAATCTTTTGCCTCGTGCAACATGGACTACTCCTCCGTTTTTTGTTCTTCCAAATAGTTTTGCGTTTTGTCGAAATTGCTACACACCCACGCCACTTTTTCCTTTACAGAGCCAAATTTTTGTTTGCCATAGAGCGTTTCGTCTATCACATCGAAGGGTGTTTGGCCTGGTATCCACTCACAGTTTGCCACCGAGGCTATCTCCACCACCTCGAGGTTGCCGCCGTAAGGGGTATTATTTTGCGCCCACTTAAAGTCGGTAGTGCCGTCGTAGCAAGCACCCGTCATTATGCGTTTGATGCGTTTGGCAGTTACATCGTAGGCAATGCCGTTGGGAGTAGTATCGGTCTTTTCGTTGAGTTGGCAGAGAATGAAAGTGCGGTTGCCACCGTCTTGCTTGTTAAGGTCTAACACCGCATGACCGGTTGTGCCACTGCCGGCAAAGAAGTCGAGGAC